>NZ_JAOQKJ010000002.1:0-363353 GCF_025567405.1 Suilimivivens aceti
GCAGTAATGCATTCAGCTGATAAGTACTAATCGGTCGAGGGCTTATCCAGGAATTGCGGAAAGATATGAGATTTGATGTTCGGTTTTGAAGGTATGAAAACTGAAAAGAGTTAAGCGTTTGCTTGACTCTTTTTCTTTATATTGTAGTTGTTTCAGAAAACTATTTATGTTATAATCAAACATATGGTAATCATTACCGTAAAATGGTGAGGTGGATGTAAATGGATACAAAGATTCTTTTAGAAAATGGAACGAATGAGTTAGAAGTATTGGAATTTGAACTGGATGGTAATCCATATGGTATTAATGTAGCAAAGATTAAAGAGATTATTCCTTATCAGAGAGTTACACCGGTACCAAATGCGCATCCCAGTATAGAAGGTATCTTTATGCCGAGAGATACGATGATCACAGCAATTGATCTGAAAAACTGTCTTCAGAGAGGTGTATCAAAGGAAGGCGGACTCTTTATTATTACGAGCTTTAATAAGCTGGATATTGCTTTTCATGTAGATCAGGTGAGAGGAATTCACAGAGTTTCCTGGGAAAATATCATTAAGCCAGGTGCTACAGTTTCTTCAGCAGAAGAAAGCATTTCAACAGGTGTTGTGAAGATTGATGACAGACTGATCATTATTCTTGATTTTGAAAAGATAGTTGCAGATATTAATCCTGAAACAGGACTTAAGGTAAGCGAGATCAGTGAGCTTGGTAGCAGACCGAGAAGCGAAGTGCCGATCCTGATTGCAGAAGATTCTATCCTGCTGAATAAGCTGATCGTTGATTCACTGAAAAAGGCAGGCTATGATAATCTGATACATACCTGCGATGGACAGGAAGCATGGGATGTTATCTGCGAATGCAAGAAGAAGGGAACACTGAAGGATCATGTTCAGTGCGTGATCACAGATATTGAAATGCCGATGATGGACGGCCACCGCCTTACGAAGCTGATCAAGAGTGATGATGAAACAAAGGATATTCCAGTTATCATTTTCTCTTCTCTTGTAAATGATGATATGAAGAAAAAAGGCGATGCTCTTGGAGCTGATGCACAGCTATCCAAGCCGGAGATTGGAAATCTTGTTAAAGTCATTGATGAATTAGTTGGTTAATTTTTATACAGGAGCAAAGGAGCCGGATTTAATCCGGCTCTTGTTATGTCAGGGATAGATGAATGAAAGATAATAGCAGAGAAGAAATACAAAAAATCAGAGAAAATATAAAAGAGGCTGAACTGGTTCTTGTGGGAATTGGTGAAGAATTCGGTTTAAAGGAAGCAGATGGTCGGTTTAAAAAGGAAGAATATGAAGTGAGAATGGCAGCTTATCAGGGACTGCAGAGACTGCTTCAGAATAAGAATTATTTCGTGGTTACGTTATGTACAGATGGAATGATCAGACAGGCTGGATTAAAGGATGAAAGAATAGTTGAACCATGTGGCAGTTACTATCATCTGCAATGCGCCAATAAATGCACAGATACGATTACTGTGCCTGATGAAGATCTGCAGAAAAAGATAAAAGGCATGTTTCAGGGAAGGGAAGAGAAGAAGAATATCGAAAGGGATCTTCCTGTTTGTGGCCAATGTGGTAAAAAACTGATCTGGAACACGATAGAAACAGAGAATTATGCAGAGGAAGGTTATCTTGAACAGTGGAAGGCTTATACGAAATGGCTGCAGGGAACCGTGAATCATAAGGTCTGTCTACTGGAACTGGGAACTGGCATGAAGTTTCCCACAGTGATCAGGTGGCCTTTTGAGAAGATCACTTATTTTAACAATAAATCTCTCCTGATCAGGGTTCATAGCAGGCTGTTCCAGACAACAGAAGAGATTAAAGACAGAAGTACAGGAATTGAATATAATCCTGTAGAGTTTGTAAAAGAATTGTCTATTGAAGCGTAATATGTTACACTTAAACGAGAATTTTGACGACGGGGAGAACAGATATGTCAACAGATGAAGAATATTTAGATAATCTGCTTAAAACAATGTCAACAGATGATACGGAAGAGAATGATGATAATAAGATAATGTCTCTGATGAATGAGACTGATCCTATGGAGAACAAGACGGCGCCGATGAGAAAAGAGGTATTTTCGGATATCAGACCGGAGGATGAGATACCGTCTGCAGATAAAAAGGGTGATGAAAAGAAGCCTGTTGTTGATGAAAGCTGGAAGGCTGAGCTTGATGAAATGCTGGCTAAAGCGGATAAGGCACAGGAAGGTTTGGAAAGTGTGCCTGAAGAGCCTGTGGAAAAGAAAAAAGAAAAAAAGAAAAGACATTTTCTGTTTAGAAAAAAGGTAAAAGATAAAGACAGCAGAGAACAGGACAGTGCTCAGACAGAACCGGCTGTAATGGTGGATACCGATCAGCGGGATGGAACAGAGAAAGAAAAGATACAGTCAGCGTCGGAAGCAAACGATGGATTGACTAATGAAGACAATGACAACAGCACTGACTGGACAAGTCTGCCTGGCAACAATGACGATCAGGAAGGACAGGAAAATGGCGAGCCTTTTGAAGAACCTGACTGGGCTGATGAAATTCCAGAGAAAAATGAGAAAAAGAAAAAAGGGTTCTTTGGGAATTTGCTGGAAACACTGTTCAGAGAAGAACCTGATATAGATATAGAGGAAGAAACAGAGGAAAAGCCAGAGAAGGAAAAAAAAGAAAAGAAAAAGAAAGAGAAGAAAGGAAAAAGCAAGGAAAAAAACAAAGCCACAGAAGCAGAAGGTGGTGAGGAATCAGAGGGTAAGGGAACCGAAGATAAGAAAGCTGAAAAGAAAAGAGAAAAACAGCAGAAAAAGGAAGAAAAGAAACGTAAGAAGGAACAGGAGCCGAAGCAGCCCAGGGTGTTGAACAGAAAATCATTGCTTACCTTGGTTGCTTTTGATGCAACATTGATTTCAGCAGTTTTGCTGCTTGGAATTTTTCTGCCAGATTATATTGACAGAAGAGAAGCCAGAAATGCTTTTTATGATGGTGATTATGTGACTGTTTATCAGAATCTGCATGGAAAAGGTCTTGGGGAGAGCGACACAGTTCTTTATAACAGAGCTGCTGTGGTAGAGAAGCTTCAGAGAAAACTGGATTCTTATCAGATTAATGAGAGAACAGGAAACAGGGCACAGGCGCTTGATGCACTTTTATCCGGGGCTGCTGTATATGATGATATCATGGCGGCTGGAAATGCCTATGGCGCAGAGAATGAACTTGCTATACTTTATCAACAGATTATTGACACGCTTCAAAGTCAGTTCCAGGTTGATGAAGCAGTTGCAAGAGAAGTAAATTCCTATGAAAGCGATGATGATTACAGTGAGGCAGTTTACAGTCTGATCAATAACGGAAAGCTTCCAGAGTCAGAAACAGAAGAAACGGAAGAGACAGGGAATGCGACGGAACAGCTGCCAGACCTCCTTAAAGAGGAAGAGGATCTGATGGAAAATGTGGACAGTTCTTTTTAAAAAACCATAGATGACAGCAGGAGGATTTGCAGATGACAGCAATCATCGACTATGATGCCGGGAATATCAAAAGTGTGGAAAAAGCATTGCTATTTCTCGGAGAAGATACGGTTGTTACCCGGGATGAAAAGATCATTGAGCAGGCAGACAGGGTGATTTTGCCGGGGGTAGGCGCATTTGGTGATGCCATGGAAAAGCTTCACAGATACGGTCTCGTTGAAGTAATCAGAAAAGTAGTTGATGAAGGGACACCCTTCCTTGGAATATGCCTAGGAATGCAGCTGATGTTTGAAAGAAGTGATGAAAGTGATGGTGTCAATGGCCTTGCACTTCTGGATGGAGAAATCCTGAAGATACCGGATGAACCGGGACTCAAGATTCCGCATATAGGATGGAATTCCCTGACTTATCCGAATCCGGGAAGATTGTTTGCGGGTATTCCAGAAAATTCTTATGTTTATTTTGTGCATTCCTATTATCTGAAAGCAAAGGATCAGGGGATCGTGACTGCAGAGGCAGAGTATGGAAGTACCGGAATCCATGCTTCCATTGAAAAGGGGAATCTGTTTGGATGCCAGTTCCATCCGGAGAAGAGTTCCTCTGTTGGACTTACTATACTGAAGAATTTTCTTTCACTGCAGAGGGAGGGCTGATAGAATGCATACAAAACGAATCATTCCCTGTCTGGATGTCAATAACGGACGTGTGGTGAAAGGAACTAATTTTGTAAATTTAAGAGATGCCGGGGATCCGGTAGAGGTAGCCAGAATCTATGATAAGGCAGGCGCAGATGAGCTGGTATTCCTTGATATTACCGCATCCTCTGATGCCAGAAATATTAAAACAGAAATGGTGAGACGTGTGGCTGAAACTGTTTTCATACCCTTTACAGTAGGAGGAGGGATACGGAGTGTGGATGATTTCAGGATGATCCTCCGGGAAGGGGCAGATAAGGTAGCTGTTAATTCAGCGGCAATCATGAATCCGTCACTGATCTGTGAAGCAGCTGAAAAATTTGGAAGCCAGTGTGTTGTTGTGGCGATTGATGCCAAGAGATGTCCGGATGGAAGCTGGCATATTTTTAAAAATGGCGGCAGGATTGATATGGGGATCGATGCTGTTGAATGGGCCATACAGGCAGAAAAGCTTGGCGCAGGAGAGATTCTTCTTACCAGCATGGACTGTGATGGTACCAAGGCTGGCTATGATATTGAACTGACGAGAATGGTAGCGGAAAGTGTATCGATTCCAGTCATTGCTTCTGGCGGTGCGGGAACGATGGAGCATTTTTATGAGGCTCTGACAGAAGGAAGGGCGGAGGCTGCACTGGCAGCTTCTCTGTTCCATTACAAGGAACTGGAAATTGGAGAAGTCAAAAAATATCTGCATGACAAGGGAGTATCTGTTCGATTATGGCAATGATAGATAATGACTGGCTGCCCTGTATTAAACAGGAATTTACCAAGCCGTATTATAAGGAACTTTATACATTCGTGAAGCATGAGTATGATACAAGGATTATTTATCCTCCGGCAGAGGATATCTTTAATGCATTTCATTTTACACCATTAAGTAAAGTGAAGGTCATGATTCTTGGACAGGATCCTTATCATAATGAAAATCAGGCACATGGACTGTCCTTTTCTGTGCTTCCGACACAGAAGGATATTCCACCGTCACTTGTCAACATTTATCAGGAGCTGCACGATGATCTTGGATGTTACATTCCCAATAATGGGTATCTTAAAAAGTGGGCGGATCAGGGAGTACTGCTTTTGAACACGGTACTGACTGTGCGGGCGCACCAGGCAAATTCCCATCAGGGAAAGGGCTGGGAACAGTTTACTGACGCTGTGATTGAGGCCGTCAATGCACAGGACAGACCAATTGTATATCTGCTTTGGGGAAGACCGGCACAGAGTAAGATACCAATGCTGACAAACAGCAAGCATCTGATTTTAAAGGCACCTCATCCAAGTCCGTTATCTGCATACAGAGGTTTTTTTGGATGCAGGCATTTCAGCCAGGCTAATGCATTTCTTGAAAAGAACGGAATTGAACCGATTGACTGGCAAATAGAAAATATCTGACACAGGACAGCTTGCGGAAGGAGAAGACTAAAGTAACATGAAAAAAGCACCATTTATTACAAAGCAACAGGCAGAGGAGATTTCAAAGAAATATCCCACACCGTTTTATCTCTATGATGAAAAGGGAATCCGTGAAAATGCCAGAGCCGTTCAGGAGGCTTTTTCATGGAATAAAGGTTTCAAAGAGTATTTTGCAGTAAAGGCAACACCAAATCCGGCATTGATCCAGATCCTGAGGGAGTATGGTTGTGGCTGTGACTGTTCCTCCCTGACGGAGCTGATGCTCAGTAAAGCAATGGGACTGCCAGGAAGCGATATCATGTTTTCATCAAATGATACTCCGGCGGAAGAATATGCTTATGCAGATAAAATCGGAGCTATTATCAATCTGGATGATATCACGCATATTGAGTTTGTAGAAGAAATTCTTGGAAAGCTGCCGGAAACCATGAGCTGCCGGTACAATCCGGGTGGGGTATTTAAGATGAGCAACGGTATCATGGATAACCCGGGAGATGCAAAGTATGGATTTACCACAGAGCAGATGTTTGAAGGCTTCCGTATCCTGAAGGAAAAGGGAGTAAAGCACTTTGGCATCCATGCATTTCTTGCAAGTAACACAGTGACCAATGAATATTACCCACAGCTTGCAGGCGAACTTTTTGAGCTTGCTGTAAAGCTGGAAAAGGAAACCGGAGCAGACATCCAGTTTATCAATCTTTCCGGAGGTGTAGGGATTCCCTACAGACCGGAGCAGATGCCTAATGATATCCGGGTGATTGGGGAAGGTGTCAGAAAAGTCTATGAAGAGATCCTTACTCCGGCTGGTATGGGAGATGTGGCAATTTATACTGAGATGGGGCGTTTTATGATGGGACCTTATGGACAGGTTGTGACGAAGGCAATCCATGAGAAGCATACCCATAAAGAATATATTGGTGTAGATGCCTGTGCAGTTAACCTGATGCGTCCCGCCATGTATGGTGCCTATCATCATATCACGGTTCTTGGCAAGGAAGATGAGCCCTGCGATCATATGTATGATGTAACAGGCTCTCTTTGTGAAAACAATGATAAGTTTGCAATAGACAGAATGCTTCCGAAGATTGATATGGGAGATTATCTGGTATTACATGACGCAGGTGCACATGGTTATGCCATGGGATATAATTACAATGGCAAGCTGAAATGCGCGGAGCTTCTTTTAAGGGAAAATGGTGATGTGACCATGATCCGCAGGGCAGAAACACCCAGGGATTATTTTGCAACGCTGGATGTCCTTCCTGTATATGAAAAAATCGATTTCGATGTGACAGAGCAGGGAATCAGGCAATAATTTTAACCTTGTAAATAGCAGCCGGATATGTTAATATAATATTCGGCTGTGAATACAGGTATTTATTTAATTGCCGGCATGTCGGAATGGCAGACGAGGCAGACTCAAAATCTGTTGTGGGCAACCACGTGTGGGTTCAAGTCCCACTGCCGGCACGAATCAGGATTTCTGACTGACCATCAGAAGTCCTTTTTTTATCAGATCTGAGAGGAAAGGAAGGTAAAAGGTTATGATCTGCAAAGAAATAGAAAAAATGATCCCTTCTTTTCTGGAGGATGATCTGGATACGGACGATCTGCGGGAGTTCATGGAACATGTGGAGAGGTGTAATGACTGCATGGAAGAGCTTTCTATCCAGTTCCTGGTAACAGAAGGCATGGCAAGACTGGAATCAGGAAGTGTTTTTGATCTGCAGAATGAACTGCTTGAAAGACTGGAGAATGCGGAGCATACGTTAAAGCTCCGTGAAAATATGAAATGGCTGCTTTTTGTGCTTCAGGGATTTGTCGCAGTAGAGCTCATAGCATTATTATTGTTATTTATCGTATTGTATTAGAAAAGGGCTGAGGAATTGATGGAAAAACTTGTTTTAATTGATGGACACAGCATATTGAACAGAGCCTTTTATGGCGTTCCGGATCTGACAAACAGCAGTGGACTGCATACTAATGCAATCTATGGCTTTCTGAACATCCTGTTTAAGATACTGGAGGAAGAGAAGCCGGATTATCTGACAGTGGCATTTGATGTTCATGCGCCTACTTTCAGGCACGAGATCTATAAGGAATATAAGGGAACCAGAAAACCCATGCCGGAGGAACTGAGGGAACAGGTGCCGGTAATGAAGGAAGTCCTTTCTGCCATGGGAATTGCGACTGTAGAGAAGACGGGACTTGAGGCTGATGATATCCTGGGAACACTGGCAAAAAAATCAGAAAAACAGGGTATGGCTGTGTCACTGGTATCTGGTGACAGGGATCTTTTGCAGATTGCAACAGATGGGATCAAGGTCAGGATACCGAAGACCAAAGGTGGAAAGACGGAGATTGAAGATTATTATACGTCTGATGTAGTGGCACGTTATCAGGTAACACCTACAGAATTTATAGATCTGAAAGCATTAATGGGAGATACTGCAGATAATATCCCGGGTGTGCCTAAGGTTGGTGAAAAGACGGCTACAGAGCTGATCAGAACGTATCATTCGGTAGAAAATCTGTATGACCATATTGACGAGATTACGAAAAAGGCTGTTAAGGAATCTCTGATCAACAACAGAAAACTGGCAGATTTAAGCAAGGATCTTGCAACGATCCGGACGGATAGTGATGTAGAGCTTGATAAGGACAAGGCAAGAATTCATAATTTTTATACAGAGGATGCCTATAAAATTTTAAAGAAACTGGAGTTTAAAAACCTGCTTTCCAGGTTTGAAAAAAGGGTTTCCCATGATGAGATCACAGAAAAATTCCATACAGTAACTGATCTGGCAGAGGCAGAAAACCTGTTTGAAAAAGCCGGAAAGGAAGAAGCAACCGGTCTGTATCTTCTCCTTGATGAAAAAAGGAGCCTGCTTGCAGTCTGCCTGTCTTTTCCGGATGGAGAGACATTCTTCTGCAGGAGAGAAGGATTTCTGACAGAGGATTACCTTGCAGATAAGCTCAGAAAGCTGTCAGAGACAGGAAAAATAGTCTGTGCCAACATCAAGGAATATTATGATTTCCTGCAGACAGATAATACAGATCACTATTTTGATATCATCCTGGCAGCATATCTGTTAAATCCGTTAAAAAATGATTATACGATCCAGGACGTAGCTAATGAACATCTTGGACTGATGCTGCAGGAAAAGACAGAGATGTTTGGAAAGAAAAGCCTTTCGGCAGCTTACGCGGAGATGGAAGAGGAAGTGATTTCATATATCAGCTTTCTTGTCTATGCCTGCGTTAAAGCTGCGCCGGTTCTGAAAAAAAAGCTGGAAGAGACAGGAATGGACAGGCTGATGAAAGAGATTGAGATGCCGCTGACCTGTGTTCTTTATGATATGGAGAAGGAAGGCATCCGTGTCAATCCTGAAAAGCTGAAAGCGTACGGAGATACACTGGCAGGCAGGATAAAGGAGCTGGAACAGGAAATCTATCGGAAGGCAGGATGCGAATTCAATATCAATTCACCAAAGCAGCTTGGAGAAATCCTGTTTGAAAGGATGAAGCTGCCGGGCGGAAAAAAGACGAAGACGGGTTATTCCACAGCAGCAGATGTTCTTGAAAAGCTTTCAGGCGAAGCTCCGGTAGTAGCTGATATTCTGGAGTACAGAGGACTTACAAAGCTGAAGAGTACCTATGCGGATGGACTGGCGGTCTATATCGGAGAAGAAGACAGGATCCATTCTACCTTTAATCAGACGATCACCGCTACCGGAAGGATCAGTTCTACAGAACCAAATCTGCAGAACATACCAATGAGAATGGAGCTCGGAAGACAGATACGTAAGGTATTTATTCCAAGGGATGGATATCTTTTTACAGATGCGGATTATTCCCAGATCGAGCTGCGCGTACTGGCACATATGTCCGGAGATAAGCAGCTGATAGAAGCTTATAGAACAGATGCAGATATTCACAGGATCACAGCGTCAAAGGTGTTCCATACTCCATTTGAGGAAGTGACAGATCTGCAGAGAAGAAATGCAAAGGCAGTCAATTTTGGTATCGTGTATGGGATCAGCTCTTTTGGCTTAAGTCAGGATCTGAGTATTTCCAGAAAGGAAGCAACGGAATACATTGAACAGTATTTTGCAACCTATCCTGGGATCAAGGCATTTCTTGACGGAGCGGTGGCTCATGCAAAGGAAAACGGATATGTGACAACCATGTATGGAAGGAGACGTCCGGTGCCGGAGCTTTCCTCCAGCAACTTTATGCAGCGTTCTTTTGGAGAAAGAGTTGCCATGAATTCCCCAATCCAGGGGACAGCAGCCGATATCATAAAGATTGCCATGATCCGGGTGCATCAGAGACTGAAGGATGAAAAGCTTTCGTCAAAGCTGATACTGCAGGTTCATGATGAACTTCTGATAGAAACAAAGGAAGAAGAAAAGGACAAGGTCAGGGAGATCCTGGAAGAAGAGATGAAAGGCGCAGCAAAGCTTGCTGTAGAGCTGGAGATCGATCTTCATACAGGCTATGACTGGTATGAGGCGAAATAAATGAAAGTAATTGGAATCACGGGGGGCGTAGGTGCCGGAAAAAGCGAGATCCTTTCTTACATCAGAGAGCGTTATAACTGCCGTATCCTCCTGGCAGATGAGGCTGCCCACAAGGTAAAGGAAAAAGGACAGCCCTGCTATGAAAAGCTGGTAGCACTTCTGTCAGATGAGATCCTGGATGAAACTGGAAATATCAACAAAGTAAAAATGGCAGAGAAGATTTTTTCAAGCAGGGAACTTCTTACTAAGGTCAACGGGATCATCCATCCGGCGGTAAAGGAACTGATCCTTTCTGCAATCCAGGAGGAAAGAAAAAGTAAGATACATGATTTCTTCTTTATAGAAGCTGCTCTTCTGATCGAAGAAGGATATTTGGACTATGTGGATGAAATGTGGTATATTTATGCAAGAGAAGAGGTCAGAAGAAAGCGTCTGAAGGAATCCAGAGGATATTCTGATGAAAAAATAGATTCGATCATGAACAGCCAGTTGAAGGAAACTGATTTTCGGAGGTACTGCAGCGTGGTGATCGATAACAGTGACAGCCTTACAGAGAGCAGACGTCAGATTGATGAGAAATTGGGGGAATATCTGTGACAGAAAAGAACAGTTATATGGGACAGCTTGTTTTTGGACTGGATATTGGGACAAGAAGCATAGTAGGAACTGTAGGATATAAGGAAGACAATCGTTTCGTTGTCGTGGCGCAGAGAGTCAGGGAGCATGAAACCAGAGCCATGCTGGATGGACAGATCCATGACATAGGCAAGGTAAGTGAAACGATCAGACAGGTAAAGGAAGAGCTGGAAGAGGCGATAGGACGGAAGCTGACAGATGTCTGCATCGCAGCGGCAGGCCGTGTGCTACGGACGGTGAACAGTCATGTGGAGTATCCCTTCGGCTCGGATAAGGAAATCGTAAGTGAAGATATTTATGCCCTGACTTCCTCAGCGGTGGAAAAAGCCTATGAAGAATTCCTGAAACAGCAGACAGAGGAAGATATGAAGTTCTACTGTGTAGGATATTCTGTAGTGCGGTTTTATTTAAATGGTTATCCAATGGGAAACCTGGAGGGGCATAAGGCAAGGACGATAGGAGTTGACCTGATCGCAACCTTCCTGCCGGAGGATGTTGTAGATGGTCTTTACCGGGCAGTGGAGCTTGCAGGCTTAGAGGTGGCTAATATGACGCTGGAGCCTATAGCAGCGATCCAGGTAGCAATCCCGGAACGTTTCCGCATGCTGAATATAGCACTGATCGATGTGGGAGCAGGAACCAGTGATATTTCCATTACCAACGATGGCTGTATCATTGCCTATGGCATGATCCCTATTGCGGGAGATGCCCTGACCGAAGTGATCGCAAGGCATTGTCTTGTGGATTTTGCGACAGCAGAAAAGATTAAAAGGCAGGCAGGGGAAGCCGAAGAGATCACATATGAAGATATTATGTTCCTGCCACAGAAGATTAAAAGCAAAGAAGTACTTTCAGTGACAGCACCGGTTGTGGAAGATATGGCCAGGCAGGTGGCAGATAAGATCAAAGAGCTGAATGGTGGAAAAAGCGTAAGTGCAGTATTTGTAGTTGGAGGAGGCGGAAAGCTTCCGGGTTATACAGAAGCTGTTGCAAGAGATCTGGATATTGTTCCGGAACGTGTGGCACTCAGGGGTGAAGAAGTGATGCAGCAGATCGTCTTTGAAGAGGATACTGCCAAGGACAGTCTGCTTGTAACGCCGATCGGAATCTGCCTGAATTTTTATGAGCAGAACAATAACTTTATTTTTGTAAGCTTTAATGACCGCAAGGTGAAGATTTATGATAACAACAGGCTGACAGTGGCAGATGCGGCCATGCAGGCAGGATTTCCAAATGATGGTCTGTTTCCGGGAAGGGGAAAGGCACTTCAATTTACTGTCAATGGGAAACAGCGCATAGTCAGAGGAGAAGTGGGAGAAGCCGCTGTTATCACCGTTAATGGACAACCGGCAGATATTGCCACACCGATCCATGAAAATGATATTATCCGTGTGGAGCATTCTACGGCAGGAAAACGGGCAGAGGTGCAGCTTTCAGAACTTGCGGATAAAGAAGAGAAACTGTTTTTGCAGGTTAATGGAAGCAAAGTAGAATTACCAAGACTGATCTTAGTAAATGAAGCTTTCACAACACCGGATTATTCTGTAGCAGAAGGGGATATGGTAGAAATCCTGAATTATTATCCGTTGCAGAAACTGCTGCAGTATATGGATCTTGCTGCGGATGGCATGAGTAATATTTATGTTAATCATGAACTGGCAGATGGAGATACAAAGGTATATGAGAATTTTACAGTAGAGATTACAGAAGCAAATTTAAAGAGCGAGAGTGATATCAGGGAAGACACTGCAGATAATGAGAATAAAATAGCGACTATTGTAGTGCTTGTAAACAGACAGCCTGTGAAGCTTTCGGGAAAGGACAGTTATATTTATGTAGATGTATTTGATCAGATCGATTTTGACAGGTCCATGAAGAAAGGAAAGTCGATCATAACAAAGCTGAATGGAAGACCGGCCCAGTATATGGAGCCTATCCATGATGGCGATGCAATCGAAATATACTGGCAGGAGAATTAAAATATGAGACTTTGCAGCATTGCCAGCGGAAGCAGCGGTAATTGTATTTATATAGGCTCTGATTCCACACATATTCTGGTGGATGTCGGGATCAGTGGAAAAAGGACGGAAGCGGGACTTAAGGAGCTGGAGCTCTCTATGAGGGATATTGATGGAATTTTTATCACCCACGAGCATACAGACCATATTGCCGGACTTGGTGTTCTTTCAAGAAAATATGAGGTTCCGATTTATGCCACAAGAGGGACGATAGAAGCCATTCAGAAAACATCAAGTGTTGGAAAGATCCCGGAAGATCTGTTTCATACAGTTTTCCCGGATGAAAAACTGATGATCAAGGATATATGCTGCAATCCCATGCGGATTTCCCATGATGCGGCAGATCCTGTGGCTTACCGGTTTGCTCATGGAAGGAAAAAGGCTGCGATCGTAACAGACCTTGGCAATTACAATGATTATACAGTAGAATCCCTGAAGGGGATGGATGCTCTTTTGCTGGAGGCAAACCATGATATCAATATGCTTCAGGTCGGACCGTATCCTTATTATCTGAAACAGAGGATACTGGGAGATAAAGGGCACCTTTCCAATGAGCGGGCAGGACAGCTTTTGACAAGACTGATCCATGATGATCTGCAGGCGGTACTTCTTGGACATCTGAGCAAGGAAAATAATATGCCGGAGCTTGCCTATGAAGCAGTAAGGGTGGAGATGACCATGGCAGATGAGGGTATTGCTGTCAGGGATCTGCCCATGCAGGTTGCAAGAAGAAATGAAGTCACACCGGTAATACATATTGCATAGTAAAGTACTTTACACTATACTGACAAAAAAGCACTGGAGGAAAATTATGAAAAACACAATTATCACCGTAGTTGGAAAAGACACTGTAGGAATCATTGCCAGGGTATGCACTTATCTGGCAGAAAATCAGATCAATATTGAAGATATTTCCCAGACGATCGTACAGGGATATTTCAATATGATGATGATCGTAGATACCAGTGCATCAGAGAAGCATTTCGGAACCATTGCTGAGGATCTGCACAGATTAGGAGAAGAGATCGGTGTTGAGATCAAGGCACAGAAGGAAGAAATTTTTGACAAAATGCATAGAATCTAGGAGATAAAAGATCATGATTAATTTACGTGAGGTCGTTGAGACCAATGAAATGATTTCCAAGGAAAATCTGGATGTCCGAACCATCACTCTTGGCATCAGTCTTCTTGACTGTATTGATTCTGATCTGAAAAGACTGAATGAAAAGATTTATCAGAAAATCTATGAAGCATCTAAGGATCTGGTGGAAACCGGCGAGAAGATCGCAAGAGATTTTGGTATTCCTATTGTAAATAAGAGAATTTCGGTAACTCCTATTGCACTGATCGGAGGAGCAGCCTGCAAGTCAGAAGAAGATTTTGTTGCGATTGCAAAGACTCTTGACAAGGTAGCCCATGAGGTTGGTGTAAACTTTATCGGTGGTTATTCTGCACTTGTATGTAAGGGAATGACAATGGCAGATGAGCTGCTGATCCGTTCGATCCCGAAGGCACTTTCTGTGACAGAAAGAGTATGCAGCTCTATCAATCTTGGATCCACAAGGACAGGCATCAATATGGATGCTGTAAAGCTGATGGGGGAGATCGTAAAGGAAACAGCCGAGTATACAAAGGACAATGATTCTCTCGGATGTGCCAAGCTGGTAGTGTTCTGCAATGCACCTGATGATAATCCTTTTATGGCAGGAGCGTTCCACGGGGTAACAGAAGCTGACAAGATCATCAATGTCGGTGTCAGCGGTCCGGGCGTTGTAAAGACAGCTTTAAGCAAGGTGCGTGGAGAAAACTTTGAGGTCCTTTGTGAGACGATCAAGAAGACAGCATTTAAGGTAACGAGAGTGGGACAGCTGGTTGCGCAGGAAGCGTCCAGAAGACTTGGAGTTCCCTTTGGTATCGTGGATCTTTCACTGGCGCCTACACCGGCAATCGGTGACAGTGTGGCAGATATTCTTTGTGAGATCGGTCTTGAATATGCAGGCGCACCGGGAACCACAGCAGCACTTGCACTTCTGAATGACCAGGTAAAGAAGGGTGGCGTGATGGCATCTTCCTATGTAGGGGGCTTGAGCGGAGCATTTATCCCGGTCAGTGAAGATCAGGGAATGATCAATGCGGTTGAAGCCGGGGCACTTACCCTGGAAAAGCTGGAGGCCATGACATGTGTATGTTCTGTTGGTCTTGATATGGTGGTTGTGCCGGGAGATACTTCTGCAGCAACACTATCCGGTATGATCGCAGATGAAATGGCGATCGGTATGGTCAATCAGAAAACAACGGCAGTCCGTGTGATCCCTGCCATTGGCAAGAAGGTAGGAGACAGAGTGGAGTTTGGAGGACTTCTCGGTCATGCCCCTGTTATGGCGATAAATCCCTATTCCTGTGAAGCCTTTGTAAACCGTGGAGGAAGGATTCCGGCACCGATCCATAGTTTTAAAAACTAAGGAAAAACTAAGACAGAAAAGATTGTTTAGCCTCATATACTATGCTATAGTTTTAACAGATAAAATGAAGCATGTATATGAGGTATTTTTATGAAAAAATTTATGACAAAAGAAGGAAAGAGAATTCTGGCATTTCTGTGTGCAGGCCTGATGGTGGCTTCTCTTGCGGGCTGTGGTAAGAATAAGACACAGACAGATTCTGCACAGAAGGAATTTTACTATGTACCGACGTATAAGGACTTTAAAGCTGATGCCGAATATTTTTCGGCGATCCTCCAGAATGGAGATAAACTCCTGATGGTAGGAAATAAGTGGGATCAGGCTGTTGAAACGAGCAGCAATGCTTTGTTCCAGTATGATTTTTCAACAGAAGAGCTGCAGGAAAGATACCTGGATCTGCCGGAAAATGCATCTGTGCGGCAGAGCTTCCTGAATGAAGAAGGAAATCTGATAGCTGTTGTGGACTGGTATGAAGGCTCGCAGACTACAGCTGACGGTGATGAAGCAGTTGGTTTGGTAGATACTGAGGAAGCGGTTCTGCCAGATGAACCTATAGATCCCGGATTTACTGCAGGATCTGAAGCAGAGTATACTTATCATACAGATCTTTATGTGCTTTCCACAGAGGATGGATCTGTGATCAGCACAGAAAATTTTGATGTGCTGGATGAAAACAGTTATATTCAGTATATGCTGACAGATGGAGAAGGTCTGATCTATCTGATAACAGACCAGTCGATCGAAGTTGTCAGTACACAGGGAGAGAAGAAAACCAGTATCGATCTTTCGGGTAACTGGGTCAACAGTGCATTTACAGCAGGCGGAAAGATATATGTCTGCATGTGGGGTGGCGAAGGCTTTGAAATCTATCCGGTTGACAGCACGATAAAGACAATTGGAAGTCCCATAAAGAGTGATTCCCTGAATAAAAATTACGGACTTAATTTTTATGAAAATGATGGTACACAGGTGCTGGTAAGTGATGGAACTACGGTATATTCCTATGATCCTGCAGAAGATAAATCGGAAGCACTGTTTGACTGGCTTGACGCAGATATCAATTCAGATGATGTACAGGATATCGGGAAACTGTCAGATGGCAGATATTATGTGTTGACACGGGCTTATTCCGGTGATTCTTCTTATGATGCCAGCTATTCACTGGTACTTCTCACGAAGACCCCTGCTTCTGAGGTACAGCAGAAGGAGGAGATCACTGTTGGCGCACTGTATATCAATCAGGATCTTCGAAAAAATATCATTGATTTTAATAAGAGCAGTAATAAATATCACATTACAGTGAAATCCTATAATACAGATGATTATACGACAGGCGTGACTCAGTTCAATAATGATATTGTAAGCGGAACAGGTCCGGATATCATAGATATCACTAATATTGATTATAACCAGTATGCCAGCATGGGTGTATTTGAGGATCTTTATCCATATATGGACAAAGCCGGGATAAATCGTTCTGATTATCTTGAAAACGTATTTAAGGCTTACGAAATAGATGGAAAACTTTATGCGGTCATTCCACAGTTTGTGATCAGCACGACCATGGTAAAAGCAAGTAAGCTCAGCAGTCCGGGATGGACCTTAAGCGAAATGCTGGATTTTGTAGAGCAGAATAATGTGGAGAATATCTTTGATTATGGAAGCAGGTCAATGGTGTTCTATTACTGCATATATAATAATATGAATGAATTCATGAACTGGGAGACTGGAGAAAGCTCTTTTGATGGGGAAGATTTTGCCAGAGTACTGGAGTTTGCAGCAAAATTCCCGGATGATGAGGACATCAATTATTCTACTGAGGGTGATGGCATCAGTGCAAAGATCCGTGGAGATAAGGTGCTTCTGATGCAGACCTCCTTTGATTCTGTGCAGGAATATCAGATGTATAATGGTTTGTTTGGAGAAAAGGTAAACTTTATCGGATATCCTGATGTGGACAGAAAGGGAAATATGATCACCAGTACCAGTGGCAGTGTGGCCATCAACGCATCCTCAAAGCATAAAGATGGTGCATGGGCATTTGTGAGTACGCTGCTTTCTGATGAATATCAGGAGGGACTGGTAGCTGAGAACAGTATGTCTTATGGATTCCCGGTAAAGCGGTCTGCACTGGAAAAGCAGTTTGCAAAGGACATGGAAAAGGAATATACGACCGATGCCAATGGCAACCAGGTAGAACAGATGAAGACGAGCTGGGGGTATGATGACTATGAAATGGATATTTATGCAGCAACCCAGGAAGAGATTGATGCAGTCAGGACTATTATTGAGTCGGCAGAGAAAGCATCCACATCTGTAAATGAGGAACTGATCAACATTATTACAGAAGAAACCGGTGCCTTCTTCAAGGGACAGAAGTCAGCGAAGGAAACAGCTGATATTATCCAGAACCGGGTTCAGATCTATATGAAGGAGCATAGCTAAATGCTGCACGGGCAGAAGGCAGAAAATAAGTCAAAAAAGAAGCATAATAAGCTGACACAGAGGGCAAGGCATGGCACACTGATCAGCTGGGGGTATCTTTCCCCCAGCCTGACCGGTGTATTGCTGTTTTTTGTATTACCCTTTTTTGTTGTCATTTATTATTCCATGGTGGACAATCCTATTAATCATGAGTTTGTATTTCTGGATAATTTCGTAAAAGTGGCAACCAACAAGGCATTTCAGCAGGCAGCAGCCAATACCATGAAATTTTCTCTGGTAGCAGTGCCGCTTGCTGTAATCCTTTCCCTGCTCCTTGCCATGATGCTGGACTTTAAGATTCCTTTCAGGAGCCAGTTCAGGACTTTTTTCTTAAGTCCCATGATGGTGCCTGTGGCATCGGTTATCCTGATCTGGCAGGTGCTGTTTCATTATAACGGCATTGCCAACGACTTTATTGGGCTGTTTGGAGCAGACAAGATAGACTGGCTGAAATCTTCCCATGCGCAGGTGGTTATCGTCATCCTGTTTCTTTGGAAAAATCTTGGCTATAATATGATCCTGTTTATGGCAGCTCTTTCCAGTATCCCAAAGGATATTCTGGAGGTAGCAGTGCTGGAGAGTGCCACGCAAAGGCAGATATTCTGGTATATCAAGATACGGTATCTGTCTTCCACGATTTTATTTGTAACGATTATGTCCCTGATAAATTCCTTCAAGGTTTTCAGGGAAATCTATCTGCTGACAGGAAACTATCCTTATGACACGATTTATATGATGCAGCATTTTATGAACAATGCGTTCAGCCAGCTTGATTATCAGAAGCTGTCGGCTGCAGCAATATTGATGTCAATTGTCATGGTTATTATCATAGGAGTATTGTTTCTGACGGAAAATTATTTTGGAAAGGATGTGGAGGGCTGATGAATAGTAACAGACACTCATCCAGAGTATGGAATCCGGCAGAAAGAAGAGCCAGAAGGAACAACAGAAAAAAGCGAAGGAGACTGATCGTCAAGACAGCGCTGATCACCATGTTTGCTGCCTGCTTCGCTGTTCTTTTCCTGATGCCGATCGTATTGACAGTGACCAATTCCTTTATGTCTGCTTCTGAGATATCAGCCAATTATGGACAGGTCTTTGCCACATCGGATACAGGAGGTAAAACCTATATAGCCAGCAAGGTAAACCTGAAATTTATTCCGGATATGGTATCCTTCAGCCAGTATATCACAGTGCTGTTCAAGAGTCCGGAATATCTGTTCAAGTTTTGGAATTCAGTGATTCTTGTAGTACCGATCGTGATCTTCCAGCTGCTGGTAGCAGCAGGAGCCTCCTATGGATTTGCCAGATACAGAGGCAGGCTGAAGGAAATCATTTTTTTTGTTTATATTATCCTGATGCTGATGCCGTATCAGGTAACGCTGGTACCAAACTATCTGGTCAGTGAATGGCTGAATATACTGGATACCAGGTGGGCTATCTGGCTGCCGGGTATTTTTTCTCCCTTTGCGGTATTCCTTCTGACCAAGTATATGAGAAGGATCCCGGAATCGGTGATGGAGGCAGCGCAGATCGACGGAGCAGGAGAATGGCAGATTTTTAAAAGCATATGTATGCCTCTCTGTAAAGGATCGCTGTGCTCGGTAGCAATCCTGATCTTTATTGATTATTGGAATATGGTAGAGCAGCCGCTGATCCTTCTGTCGGATACAGAAATGCACCCGCTGTCCGTATTCCTGTCGAAGATCAATGAGGGAGAAGTAGGACTGGCCTTTGCTGTTGCAACGATTTATATGGTACCGCCAATCCTGGTATTTCTGTATGGTGAAGATTATCTTGTAGAGGGAATCACTTATCAGGGTGGAATTAAGGGATAATAAATAATATTTCAGATAGATGCCGTTTAATGCGGCAGAATGTGAGGATAAAATGGACGAAAAAACAGCTTCCAAACGAAGAGACTGGGTGAAGAATGCCGCGATCATTTTTCTTGCGGTAATGCTTGTACTTACCTTTTTTTCTAATACGATCATGAATTATTCACTGCCGGAGGTCGCTACCCAGTATGTGCAGAGAGGAACTATCACAGCCAAGGTACGTGGAACCGGTACGGTAGAAGCCACAGATCCCTATAATGTAATGGTCAAGGAGTCCCGTGTCATCAGCAGTGTAGCGGTAAAACAGGGAGATACGGTAGAGAAGGATCAGGTCATTTATTATCTGGAGGATGCAGAGAGTGACGAGCTGAAAAAAGCAGAGGATGAGCTGGAGGATCTGGAGCTTGCTTATATGAAGGGACTTTTTGGAGGAACGATTTCTCCGGAGATTATCAATAAGGTGGCAAGCGGCAGGACGGATACCTTTGCAACTTATCAGGCAAAGGTGACAGATATGGTAAATCGTCTGGAGGCGGCCAAGGCAAGGGTGGATGAGTGCCAGAAAAATGTGGATGCACTCACGCTGCAGAGCACCAAGGACACCAACAATGCCACGGTCAATACCAAGCCGGATGAATTGAACCGGGATCAGGCAACCACCGATCTGGCAAGTGCACAGGAACGCTTTGAAAGGGATAAGGCAGAGACGATTGCAGAGCTGAATGCACAGATCTCAGAGCTGACATCCCAAATTTCAGATTTAGAAAAACTGATTTCAAATGCACAGTCATCAGCAGGAGGAGCAGCTGGAACGAATCCAAACCCGAGTGCGTCACCAACAGTTGCACCAAATTCTTATAATGCACAGAAAGCAACGGCTGTAGGAAATTTATATGATAAGATGAAACTCATTTTCGATGCTGCAGCTCTAGATAAAGACATTGATACATCAAAAATAATACCTGGTGACAGAAAAGTTGATACATTTGAGAATGTTCAAACAACATTATCAACAACAAAAACAGCATTTAATCAGCTCCAGACAGCTATATATAATGCTACAGGAAATAAAGCAGAAAGTTATACCACTTTATTTGCAGATTATAATGCAGCGTTGATTAATGTTGAAAATATTGAAAAAAACAGTTCGGATTTAAATAATTACACAAATAATCAGGCAACCCTAGCCGATAAGAAAGCAAAGCTTGCGAAGCTTCAGCAGGAGCTTGCTGAAGTCCAGGCAATCACAGCCTCTTCAGATGGTGGCGTGCAGGATGCACAGAATCGTTTAATTCAGGCAAACCGGAATATCTCTGAGATCACGGCTGCCAACAGTCAGGCAAGCGTTGCGTGGCAGAATAGGCTGGCAGATGCCAATGCGGCTTTGAAGGCGGCGCAGGCGGTTTATGATCTGTTAAAGCAGGAACAGACCGAGCTTGCGGCAGATATTAATGCAGAACTGGATCTGTCCAAGGCAAGTAAGGATATTCAGGAGAAAAAGGATGAAATTGCGAAACTGAAGGAGAAGTCAGAGGGCAGTGCCATTGTAGCACCGGTAGCCGGTACGATTTCAAATCTTGCCTATGTGGCAGGAGAGACGACAAAGCCGGAGGAGGCTGCAGCGGTTATACAGGTAGACGGTAAGGGCTATACGGTAAGCTTTTCTGTCACAAACGAGCAGTCCAAGAAGGTACAGGTAGGAGATGTGGGAGAGCTGCAGAACGCCTGGTATTATGATGATGCCATGGTGACACTGGCTGCTATCAAGCCGGATCCGGAAAGCAACGGACAGAAGAAGCTGCTTGTCTTTAATGTGACAGGAAGCAGTATCCAGGCCGGACAGTCCTTAAATATCTCTGTAGGACAGAGAAGTGCGGAATATGAACTGACTGTACCTAACAGTGCTATCAGAGAAGATAAGAATGGTAAATTTATTCTGATCGTCGAGTCAAAGAGCGGGCCGATCAGCAACCGTTATATAGCGACGAGAGTAGATGTGGAGGTGCTGGCTTCCGATGATAACAACACAGCGATCTCAGCCGGACTTTATGGCTATGAATATGTGATCACCACATCCACAAAGCCTGTTGAGGCAGGCAAGCAGGTACGTCTAAACGAAAATAACAGTTAAAAAGGAGAATACAGTGGCAGGCTTGAAAAATTTTCTGAAGCGTTTGTCAGCAGCACAGATCATCTTTTCCCTGATCGCGGTGATTTCACTGATCCTGTATCTGATCCTGACGCTGTGGTGGAGGGGTCAGGAAAAAAAACTGACAGACCAGCAGGCAGCGGACAGATGGGGCGGCAGGGAATATGCACAGGTGAGCTGCTTTGTGACAAGAGATGTAACACTGGATGACTTCAGCATCCGTAATTTTGAAAATCAGCTTACGACGGCTCTTGCGGATGTAGCAGTGACACTGGATGAGGAAGAGGGAAGCGTACAGGGAAACCAGCAGGAAACAGAAGAATCAAAAAGACTGTTTATTGATGCCTATAGTGCACCGGGAAAGATCACACTGGTCAGTGAACAGGCAACACTGGAAGCAGATGCAATCGGCATAGGAAATGATTTCTTTTATTTTCATCCACTGCAGCTTGTGGATGGCCGGTATTTCTCGGAAAATGAGCTGATGACAGATTATGTGATCATTGATGAGGATGCTGCGTGGCAGCTTTTTGGTTCCAATGAGATCTCAGGAATGACAGTAACTATCGGTGGGGTACCACATACCATTGCCGGTGTGGTGAAGCGGGATGAAAGCCGGATGGCAAAGAATGCCGGATTGACAAAAACGCTTGTTTATGTTTCTGCAGAAACACTGGAAGACTATGGAACCAGTGAAGGCGTGAACTGCTATGAGGTAGCAGCACCGAATCCGGTAAAGGGATTTCTGGCAAAGACTGTACGGGAAAAGTTTGGGCCTACGGAGGAGCAGATGAAGGTAGTGGAGAATTCCTCCAGGTATACAGTGGAAGCCATGATTCCGGTGATCCTTGATTTCGGGACAAGATCCATGCAGAATGCGGCGATTCATTATCCCTATTTCGAGAATATTGCAAGGGGCTATGAGGACATCAGGGCAGTTGTCCTGATCTTCCAGTTCCTGTTTCTGCTGATTCCCGGTGTTATTATTCTGGTATTCCTGATCATAAAATGGAAACACAGAAAATATACTACCAGGGATCTGATTTATATCCTGATGGATAAAAAAGACAAAGCACTGGAAAAAGCAAGGGTTTTTAAACGGTAAGGAGGGAGAATTATGAAGAGGAGAATTGTAGCAGCAGGAATGGCAGCTGTCATGATGCTGATGGCACTCAGCGGCTGTGGAAAGAGTAAGGATGGTGGTAACAGTGAGGCGGCGGCATCCAGCAAGAATTATGTGTATAAAGTGACGGATGTAAATGTTGATTTTGGAAATGACAGTATTCCGACACTGTTTGGTAAAGCTGATACACTGATGGCTTATGGTTATGATTATGGAAAAGAAGGCGAGATGACTGTACATTTTGCCAGCCTTGATGAAAATGGTGACATAATAAAGAAAATGGCACTGGATATAGAGGATAATGTCAGTATAAATAATCCGGCCTGTGATAAAGAGGGAAATATTTACTATGTGAAGGATGTTTATGCAACAGAGCCGGATGAAAATGATAATTATATGGATACGTATTATCTTGAGAAGATCAATATGGATGGAGAACAGCTTTTCAGCATCTGTATTAATGAGCTGCCGGATGTACAAAAACAGATAACAGAAAATGGCGGCTGGCTTTATATGGGCAGTATTATGATCTATCAGGATATTATTTATGCACAGATCATGGATAATATATGTCTGTTCGATCAGAATGGTAATTATCAGAAAATGATTGTAACAGGTGACAAGGAAAATGTGGTTGATGTTAGTAATATATATACTCTTGCAAGCGGTAAGGTGGCCGGGATTAGCTGGGATGATAATGGAGTAAATATTGGCTATGTTGACATGAATACGGGAACTCTGACAGATACGACCAAGCTTCCCGGTTACTCCTATGACTATTCCATTTATCCGGGCAATAGCAAATATGAGCTGTTTCTTGTAAATTCGATTGGATTATACGGATACAATATGGGTGATACGGAAACACAGCTTCTGATGAATTTTGTAGATTCAGACATAGCGGGTTATTCTGTTTACAATGTGATCAGTATCAATGAGGATGAATTTTTTGCCATGTATGATGCAGAGGATGGAAATGCACTGGGAAGATTTACCAAGGTGCCTCCGTCAGAGGTTAAGGACAAAAAGACTCTGGTCCTTGCCTGCAATGGAATCGATTATGATGTAAGAAACAATATCGTAAAATTCAACAAGAACAATGATGAGTACCGCATTACAATCCAGGATTATGCAGCATTGTACAATACGGAAGATGATTATCAGGCTGGCCTTAACCGTCTGAATGCAGATATCGTTTCCGGAAAAATCCCAGATATTCTGGTTATTGATGATAATATGCCAGTGGAAAGCTATGTTTCCAAAGGCTTGTTTGAGGATCTGAAGCCTTATATCGAAAAGGATGAGGGACTTGACATTAATAATTTCATGCCCAATATTCTGGATGCCTTTTCTGTAGATGGTAAGCTGTACCGTCTGGTGCCTTCTTATATGATCAGTACACTGATCGCAAAAACTTCTCTGGTCGGGGAAGAGAGAGGCTGGACAATCGGAGAGGTAAACCAGCTCATGAGCGGAATGCCTGCCGGTACCAGCTTCCTTCCGAACATGGATAGGGAAAGAATGCTTCTTAACTGCATGACTATGGCAGGAAATCAGTTCCTTGATTTTGATGCTGGTACCTGTAATTTTGATTCAGATGCCTTCATAGAGATGCTGGAATTCTTAAAGCAGTTTCCAGAGCAGACAGATGATACGGTTTATGATGATTCCTATTGGGAAAGCTATGACACCATGTGGAGAGAAAACAGGGCAATAGCCATGTCCTACAGTCTGAGCGGGTTCAAGGATTATAATTATACCAAGAAGGGAACCTTCGGAGAAGATATCACACTGATCGGTTTTCCCTCCAGCAATGAGGACGGATCCTCTATTATGCCGGCCATGCAGCTTGCCATGTCTTCCAAATCAGCTAATAAAGAGGGTGCCTGGCAGTTTATGAGAGGGTATCTGACAGATGAATATCAGGATGAAATCACCTATGGATTTCCGGTAAGCATCAGGGCACTGGATGCCATGGGGGAGAAGGCTATGAAGGTGGATACCTATATTGATGAAAATGGAAATGAAGTGGAAAGCCCCGATTATTATTACATGAATGGTGTTGATGTGGAAATTAAGCCAATGACGCAGGAAGAAGTAGAGAATCTGAAGCAGATGTTGTATACTTTTAATCAGGTATATACTTATGATCAGGAACTTATGAATATTATTTCTGAAGAGTCAGCAGCATTTTTCAGCGGACAGAAGAACGCGAGGGATGTGGCATCAATCATCCAGAGCCGCGTGCAGATCTATGTAAATGAAAACCGTTAACAGAAGATGTCTGACTAACCTTACAGAAAAGAGGAATGTCTATGGAACAGGATAAAGCAAAGAAAAAACTTTACCATCAGCTGCTTAAGATCACACTGCTTCCTATCTTTCTCCTGACGGCTGTCATTATCACGATCAGCATCAGAAGCTACGCAAACGCCATGAATAATGAAGTCAGACAGGGACTTATGAACCAGAGCTTTACGATTATTACCATGTACGATAAGCTGTATCCTGGTGACTACAAAGCATTTGAGGGAGATGATGGACTTTATCTGCTGAAGGGGGATCATCTGATCAATGGAGATTTTTCCATTATTGATACCCTGAAGGAAAATACTGGCGTAGATATTACTGTTTTTTATCAGGATGTACGTGTGATCACTACAGTCTGTGGAGAAGACGGGGAGCGTATCATTGGTACGAAGGTAAGTGCAGTTGTTGTAAAGGATGTTCTTGAAGGCGGCAGGGCTGCTTTTTATCCAAATGTATCGATCGGGGATAAAGATTATTTTGCCTATTATTCACCTCTTTTAAACGAGGACGGAGCCTGTATCGGTATGCTCTTTGTGGCAAAGCCTGTAGAAACAGTGATGAATGATCTGTTCCGCGTGATCCTGCCGATCGTTTTCCTTGGAATTCTTGCAGTTATGATCGCTGCGCTGCTTACAATCAGGTATTCCTGCAGGCTGACAGAGGCGATCGGAGAAATAGAAAAATTCCTTGGAAAGGTAGCAAATGGTGAACTCAATGAACAGCTTGCCTATCCTGTAGGAAAGAGAAAGGATGAGGTAGGGGAGCTGGGCAGACATGCGGTAGATATGCAGCGTTCCCTGCGTGAGCTTGTGGAGAAGGATGCGCTTACGGGACTTTATAACCGCAGGTATGGAGAGAAGCGTCTGAAACAGGTGCAGAAGGACGCTGACAGCTATGGCATGCCGTTCTGCATTGCAATCGGGGATATTGATTACTTTAAACATGTAAATGATACCTATGGCCATGAATGGGGTGACAGAGTGCTTACACAGATTGCAAGGATCATGGCAGAACGGATGAGAAGAGAAGGATATGCAGCCAGGTGGGGTGGAGAAGAATTTCTCCTTGTATTCATAGATCAGGGATTGCAGGATGCAGCGGAAACACTAAGGAAGTTGCAGAATGAGATACGGGATACGGAATTTACATACAATGAAAAGGAAAAGATCCGTGTAACAATGACCTTTGGAATCTGCGAAAGCTCCGGTGGGAACACAGATGAGCTGCTCAGGTGTGCAGATCACAGACTTTATGCCGGGAAAAAGGGTGGCAGAGACAGAATCATACAGGAATAAAAAGAATCTGGACAGATACCGGAAGGAAGAGCTTACAGGATGACCGGGGATTGCTGATATTCATTCAGCAGTCCCTTTTTTGCTTCTGCAAAAAAGG
Source organism: Suilimivivens aceti (assembly GCF_025567405.1). NCBI lineage: Bacteria > Bacillati > Bacillota > Clostridia > Lachnospirales > Lachnospiraceae > Suilimivivens > Suilimivivens aceti. The sequence goes on from NZ_JAOQKJ010000002.1 coordinate 26,524, forward strand.
ACGGATCATTATTCGCAGCGGTTTTCTGATGAAAATCTGTGGAAGCATATTTAAGGAAAGTGGCAGATTCATACAGGGTGGACGCCATGATATCCCTGGAGAGCATCTGGTAAGCCTCTTCTAAAAGTATGGTTTTGGCATCCGCCAGCTTGGATACCAGAGGGATATCGCTGTGCTTTTTGATAGAAGAAAGAAGCGGTGCGGAGTCTTTGCGGAAGCCGAGGAGCCTTACATATGGTGTCTTTAGATGGCGTTCAGAAAAAGAAGGCTTAAAAGAGACCGGTGTCTTCTGATTCAGCAGGATATGAAGCAGAGTGCGGCTGATTCTGGTATAGGTAAATTCACGGCTTTTTAACAGGGTGCAGAAATCTGTATAACCGGTAAAGGATGACAGATATTTGCAGATCCGGTCAGAAAGAGCTGTGCTGCAGTCAAGGTAATCAGAAAAACCACAGTCTTTTTCCGTGAGCAGCTTATAGAAGAGCTGGGGAGACAGATCGTCTGCAGTCAGAAACTGGCTGGAGGTGCTGGCAGTGATCAGGGAACGCAGGGCAGAAGCAGACGGATACATAGAAGAGTCCTCCGGCAGAAAAGGATCATGATAACCACTGCCTTTTCGGAGCAGGGTAAAGGGTTTTATGGAGCTTTTCAGCTTCTGGAGGGTTTTACAGTATTCCAGGGCAAGGATGTTGTTAGGTGAGGAAAAGAAAGCAGCATCTGCTGAAGAATACTCAGAAAAGAGAAGAGAAACAGCTCTGCTTCTGGCCTTTGGATAGGATAATCCCTGACGCAGCAGCTCATTTACTGTGCTGAGAACCGTTGCTTCCTTTCTGTTAAGCAGCTCAGCAAGAGGAAGGAAATCTTCCAGCTTTCCGGATTCACTGCCAAAGGAAAGAAAATCAACCATCTGCATATGGTCGAGCAGTGTTACAGCACCTTCTGCGAAAAATTCGGCACTGGAGGTGGCATAGAGAACCGGAAGCTCAAGGACTGCATCGGCGCCTCCAAGAAGTGCCATACGGGTTCTGATGTATTTATTGTAAATGGCGGGTTCTCCACGCTGCACGAAATCCCCACTCATAAGGACAAGGATATAGTCTGCTCCGGTTGCTTTTCTGGTTTCTTCAATCTGATATCTGTGGCCTTTGTGGAAAGGATTGTATTCGGCAATAATAGCTGCTGTTTTCATAGGATCTCCTGATATTTTCTCTTTCGCTCATGATAGCATATTGTTTGTCATTTTGCACAATTTTTTTGCGTTTTCCACTTGTGGGAAAAACAGGGATGCGTTAAAATTTTTATGTACGTGTGTATCGCACATGATCTGCGAAAGGAGAAAACAGAATGTCTTATATCGATATTATCAAGGATAAGGCAAGAATGGACAGAAAGACCATTGTTTTGCCGGAGACAACAGACAAACGAACATTGATCGCAGCAGCACATATCCTCAAGGAAGGAATTGCCAATATTATCATGATCGGTAATGAAGAAAAGATCATGGATGGTGCAACGTGGCTGGAGATTGAACTGGATGGTGTTAAGATCATAGACCCTGAAAATTGCGAAAAGCTGGACGAATATGTGGAGCTATTATATGAAACAAGAAAAGCAAAAGGGATGACTATTGAGAAGGCAAGGGATATCCTGCACAAGGATCCGCTTACCTTTGGTGTTATCATGGTTAAGGCCAATGATGCAGATGGCATGGTGGCAGGTGCCTGCCACGCAACGGCAGATACACTGCGTCCTGCACTGCAGATCCTGAAGACGGCGCCAGGAGTTAAGCTGGTATCGGGGTTCTTCCTGATGTGTGTACCGGATTGTGAATTTGGTGATAATGGAACTTTTCTGTTTGCAGACTGCGGTCTGAACCAGGATCCTACTGCAGAAGAACTGGCAGCTATCGCAGATTCTTCCGCCAAGAGCTTTAAGAGTCTTGTAGGCTCAAAGCCGATCATTGCCATGCTGTCACATTCTACAAAGGGAAGTGCAAAGCATATACTGGTTGACAAGGTAGTGGAGGCTACGAAGATCGCCCATGAACAGTATCCTGGACTTTGCATTGACGGCGAGCTGCAGCTGGATGCCGCACTTGTTCCGGCAGTTGCCAAGTCAAAGGCACCCGGAAGTGAAGTGGCTGGTAAGGCCAATGTCCTGATCTTCCCGAATCTGGATGCAGGAAATATCGGTTATAAGCTTGTGCAGAGACTTGCCAAGGCAGAGGCTTACGGTCCCATGCTTCAGGGGATAGCAAAGCCGGTAAATGATCTGTCAAGAGGATGCTCCTGGCAGGATATTGTCGGTGTAGTGGCGCTGACAGCAGTACAGGCACAGCTTGTATAGAAGGAGGATTATCATGAATATTTTAGTTATTAACTGTGGAAGCTCATCTTTAAAATTCCAGCTGATCGATGCAGCAACAGAAAAGCTGATCGCCAAAGGACTCTGCGAGAGGATCGGAATTGATGGCAGCCAGATTTCCTATACACCGGCGGGAGGACAGAAAGAAACAACAGTCACGCCTATGAAGGATCATACGGATGCGATCCGACTGGTACTGGAGGCACTGACCGGAGAAAAGACCGGTGTTGTAAAGGATTTAAAGGAAATCGGGGCAGTTGGGCACCGTATAGTTCATGGTGGTGAGAGATTTGCAGCATCTACCGTTATTACAGATGAGGTCATTGAAGCAATCACCGAATGCAATGATCTTGCACCTTTACATAATCCGGCTAACCTTATTGGTATTGATGCCTGCAGAAAGCTGATGCCGGGTACTCCCATGGTAGCTGTTTTTGATACGGCATTCCATCAGACCATGCCAAAGGAAGCATATCTGTACGGAATCCCTTATGAATATTATGAAAAGTACAAGATAAGAAGATATGGCTTCCATGGAACAAGCCATTCCTATGTATCACACAGGGCTGCAGAGATTCTTCAGAAGGATTACAAGGAACTTAAACTGATCGTCTGCCATCTTGGCAATGGAGCCAGTGTTTCTGCTGTAAAGAATGGAAAATGTGTAGATACCTCCATGGGACTTACACCGTTAGAAGGACTGATCATGGGAACCAGAAGCGGTGACATTGATCCTGCTATTATTGAATTTCTCTGCAATAAGGAGAATAAGAGTGTGTCTGAGATTCTGAACGAACTGAACAAGAAATCAGGCGTCCTTGGTTTATCCGGCGGTTTTTCTTCCGACTTCAGAGATCTTGAAGATGCCTACGAAAAGGGAGAAGAATTTGCCATAAGGACTATGGATGCCTTTGCATACAGGGTTGCCAAATATGTCGGTGCTTATGTGGCAGCCATGAACGGTGTGGATGCAGTCTGCTTTACCGCGGGGCTTGGCGAAAACAGTGGCTTTATCCGCAAAAAGATCTGCGCATACCTGGGATATCTTGGTGTTTCACTGGATCCGGAGCTGAATGCCAGGAGGGGAGAGGATCTTGTGATCACTACGAAGGACAGCAGAACCAAAGTACTGATGATCCCTACCAATGAAGAGCTTGCAATCGCAAGAGAAACCTTCGCTCTTGTAAAATAAAAATATTTCAGGAGAGGTATTGACAAATAAATATCTCTTCTGTATACTTAATCAAGTGTGCAGGGAGTTCTCTGTGCATATTGGGAGTTTATTATGTTATTGAATCTGACTGATGTATTTACATCTGAGGGAAAAGTGAAAGAGCTGTCTGTTCCGTATGAAGAGAAGACCTTTTCCTATATGGGAAATGAGTACGAAATCAAAGGGGACACAGTGGCAGACATGAAGCTGTCGAATATCGGGACAGGAACTGTTCTGGTGGAGGGCAGTGTTACTGCTTTGATGATCATTCCCTGTGACAGATGTCTGAAGGATGTAAAGGTTTCCGTATCTGCGGATTTTGCACATCAGGTTACATCTCCTGATCAGGAGAAAGGTGCCACAGAGGAAGCATCAGATGATACATCTGATGAAGAACAGAATTTTGTATCTGGCTATGAACTGGATACAGATGCTCTCATAAGCAACGAAATCTTAATTCATATGCCAGTCAAGGTATTATGTAAGGATGACTGCAAAGGAATTTGCTCTGTTTGCGGACACGACCTGAATGAAGGGGAATGTGGATGTGACAGATTTGTCCCGGATCCGCGAATGGCAGCAATTAAAGATATCTTTAACGCGAATAAGGAGGTGTAACGATGTCTATTTGTCCTAAGAATAAATCTTCCAAAGCAAGAAGAGATAAGAGAAGAGCAAACTGGAAAATGAGTGCTCCTACATTAGTAAAGTGCAGCAAATGCGGCGCCCTGATGATGCCTCATAGAGTATGCAAGAAGTGCGGCTCCTATAACAAAAAAGAGATCATCAGTGTAGACTAATTCCAGAAAGCAGAAAAGCAGTCAGAGGTTGCTTTTCAAAATGAATGACAGAGAATTAAGGGTTGGGCAGATTAGCTTAACCCTTATTTTTTTCGCACAATTTGTCCTTGATTTTTGCAATATGGTCTAGTATAGTTAAATGGGTATGAAATACGGAGGTGTAATATGGCAGAATTTGTTAAAGTAGCAGTAGACGCCATGGGTGGTGATAATGCACCGGTTGAGATCGTCAAAGGTGCGATCGAAGCTGTGAATGAAGATCACCGTGTTAAGGTTTTTCTTGTTGGACAGGAAGAAGTAGTAAAAGCGGAGCTGACGAAATATACTTATCCTGAAGAACAGGTAGAGGTGGTGAATGCAGCTGAGATAATCGAAACAGCAGAGCCTCCTGTTATGGCTATCCGTAAGAAGAAAGATTCTTCCCTTGTGAAAGCCCTGTATCTGGTGAAGGATGGTACCTGCGATGCTTATGTATCGGCTGGCAGTACCGGAGCCACACTGGTAGGCGGTCAGGTGATCGTAGGCAGGATCAAGGGTGTAGAGAGACCTCCGCTGGCACCGCTTATCCCGACAGCAAAGGGATGCTCCCTTCTGATTGACTGTGGGGCGAATGTAGATGCCAGAGCTTCCCATTTGATCCAGTTTGCCAAGATGGGATCTGTCTATATGGAATATGTCATGGGAGTAAAGAACCCGAAGGTAGCGATCGTTAATATCGGAGCTGAGGAAGATAAGGGAAATGCACTTGTGAAGGAGACCTATCCACTCCTGAAGAACTGTCCTGATATTAATTTTGTAGGAAATATAGAAGCGAGAGATATTCCAGAGGGCAAGGCAGATGTTATTGTATGTGAGGCCTTTGTTGGAAATGTGATCCTCAAGATGTATGAAGGCGTTGGCGGCGTTCTGATCAAAAAGGTCAAAGAAGGCATGATGACCTCACTCAGAAGTAAGATCGGTGCATTGCTGGTAAAGCCGGCTTTGAAGAATACACTGAAGGCATTTGATCTTGAGCAGTATGGCGGTGCACCGATGCTTGGACTCAATGGTCTTGTGGTTAAGACACATGGAAGCAGCAAAGCAGTAGAAATTAAGAATTCTGTTTTACAATGCATTACATTTAAAGAACAGAATATTAATGAAAAAATAAAAGAAAAAATTACTATGGAAGAAAGCTAGGAAAGGAATCAGCAGGAAATGGAATTTGAAAAGTTAAAAAAGGTAATTGCCGATGTTCTTAATGTCGACCCGGAAGAAATCACTATGGAGAGTACATTTGTGGATGATCTGGGAGCAGATTCACTTGACGTATTTCAGATTATCATGGGTCTTGAGGAGGTATTTGACATCGAGATTCCGGCAGAAGAAGCAGAGAAGATTACTACCGTAGAAGAAGCAGTTAATCTGATCAAAAATGCAGTAAATCAGTAAAGCGCCGAGAAATTAAAACGGCTTATGAGAAGTTTGAAAAGCCCTTTGTATAAAGGGCTTTTTATATATCAGATAAAGACAGGTAAAAATATGCTTTCACAAAACAGTAAAGAATTAGAAGAGAGAATAGGGTATCATTTCAAAGACAAGGCTCTTTTGAAGCAGGCACTGACACACAGTTCTTTTTCAAATGAACAGAAGGTCAATAAGCAGAAAAATTACGAGAGGCTTGAGTTCCTTGGAGATGCTGTGCTGGAACTGGCTTCCAGCAAGTTCTTTTATCAGCAGCATCCGGAAATGGCAGAAGGACAGCTGACGAAACTGAGATCCTCTATGGTCTGCGAACCTGCACTGGCTTTCTGTGCCAGAGATATTGAACTTGGAAAGTATATTCTTCTTGGTAAGGGGGAAGAGGCTACCGGAGGAAGAGAAAGGGATTCCATCACTTCAGATGTCATGGAAGCAGTGATTGGGGCTGTTTATCTGGATGGTGGTTTTGAAGAAGCAGAAAAATTTATCCTGAAGTATATTCTTTCTGATCTGGAAAACAAGAAGCTCTTTTATGATAGCAAGACAATATTGCAGGAGAGAGTGCAGAAGGATGGAAGGGAACTCCATTATGTACTGGTGGAGGAAAGCGGTCCGGATCATGACAAGCTGTTTACCGTAGAAGCTGTTATCGGCGATGAAACAGTGGGCAGCGGAACTGGAAGAACTAAAAAATCAGCAGAACAGCAGGCAGCCTATGCCGTTTTGCTCAAGTGGGGGAAACAGTAGTTTTATGTATCTGAAAAGTATTGAAATTCATGGATTCAAGTCCTTTGCCAACAAAATCGTATTTCAGTTTCACAATGGAATTACTGGTATTGTAGGACCGAACGGAAGTGGTAAGAGTAATGTTGCAGATGCTGTGCGCTGGGTACTTGGTGAACAGAGGATCAAACAGCTGCGAGGAGCATCCATGCAGGATGTCATTTTTTCCGGTACAGAACTGAGAAAGCCACTTGGGTATGCATATGTGGCAATCACACTGGACAATTCCGATCATCAGCTTGCTATTGATTATAATGAAGTAACTGTGGCAAGAAGAATTTACAGGTCTGGTGAAAGCGAGTACCTTCTGAACGGTACACCCTGCCGTCTGAAGGATGTGAATGAACTCTTTTATGATACCGGTATCGGTAAGGAAGGATATTCCATTATCGGGCAGGGACAGATTGATAAGATCCTGAGCGGTAAACCGGAAGAGAGACGTGAGCTGTTTGATGAGGCAGCCGGTATCGTCAAATTTAAAAGAAGAAAACTGGCAGCCCAGAAGAAACTGGAGGATGAACAGCAGAATCTGGTGCGTGTGAATGATATATTATCCGAACTGGAGAAGCAGATCGGACCGCTGGAAAAACAGTCGGAAACAGCAAAGATCTATCTGAAAAAGAAGGAAGAACTGAAAACACTGGACGTAAACATGTTCCTTCTTGAGAATCAGAGACTGCAGGAGCAGTTAAAAGATGCACAGGAAAAATATGATATTGCCAGTGAAGATCTGGAGAATACTTCTAAGCAGTATGAAAATATCAAAGAAGAATATGAAAAAATAGAAGGACAGATCACACTTCTTGATGAGACCATTGAGAAGAACAGATCAGCACTTACGGATACCAGTATGCTTCGAGGAAAGCTGGAAGGTGAGATCAATGTCCTGAAGGAGCAGATCCATTCTGCCAGAAATAATGAAGAACATTTGAAACAGCGCAGGGAAGCTGTTTTAAATGAGATTGCAGCAAAGAACCAGGATAAGGAAGGCATACTTTCTGACAAGGGACAGATCGATGAACAGGTTGCTGAGATCGAAAAAAAACGGGATGAGGCGAAAGCTGCCCTGACAGCAGTTCAGAGTTGTATTGAAGAACTGAATAATCAGATCGAAGGCGGTAAGAATGCGATCATCGAGGCTCTGAATGCCAGAGCAACAATCAAATCCAAGCTTGGCCGGTATGATACTATGACAGAGCAGGTAAATATCCGGAAAGCAGAGCTGACATCAAGGATCCTTCGTATGAAGTCAGACGAAGCACAGCAGGAAGAGACTCTGAAAGCATTAAATGATGAGTTTGAGAAGATCAATGAAGAGATCCGTACATTAAATGATGCTGTGGAGTCCAAGGAAGAGAAGCTGACACTTCTTCGGGAAACACTGGCTGACAAGGACAAAAAGCTCAGGGATACTCAGGTAAGCTATCATCAGGAAAAATCCAGACTGGAGGCACTTTCGAACCTGACAGAACGCTATGAGGGCTATGGTGGAAGTGTCAAGAAGGTCATGGAACGCAAGGAGCAGGAAAAGGGTATCGTCGGTGTTGTTGCGGATATCATTAAAGTAGATAAAAAGTACGAGACAGCCATTGAAACAGCACTTGGCGGTAATATCCAGAATATTGTTACAGATGATGAAGAAACCGCCAAGCGTATGATTGGTTATCTGAAACAGACGAAGGCCGGAAGGGCGACCTTCCTTCCTCTTACCAGTATTACCCATCCGCAGGAGTTCAAGAATCCGGAGTCCCTGAAGGAAAAGGGTGTGCTTGGCATGGCAGATGAACTGGTACATGTCGATGAGAAATACCGTAATGTGGCAAAGGCCATGCTGGGAAGGATCGTTGTTGTAGATCAGGTGGATAATGCCGTCAGGATCGCACGAAAGTTCGATTATGGGATCCGCATGGTCACACTGGAAGGAGAACTGCTCGTTCCAGGTGGTGCTATCAGTGGTGGTGCATTTAAAAACAACAGTAATCTCCTCGGAAGAAGAAGAGAGATGGAGGAGATGGAAGCCAGTGTCAAAAAATACCTGAAAGAGGTGGATACCCTGCTTCAGGAGATTGAAGATACCAAAGCAGAAAGAAATAAGCTCCGGTTAAGCCTGGAGGAGGACAAGGCTTCCCTGCAGAAAAAGTTTATCGAGCAGAATACGGCCCGTCTTAATGTAATTAAAGCAAAGGAGCGGAAGGAAGAGGCTTCGGAAAGCTCACTCGAACTGAAAAACGAAGAGAGGGAGATTGAAAGCCAGATCCAGGAAATCCGCCTGAGTAAGGAAGAGATCAGCAGGGAACTGCAGGATTCAGAAACTCTGGAAAAGCAGACGGAAGGGAAGATCAAAGAATGTCAGGTGCTTCTGGATGAAAAGAGAAGTGAAGAGTCAGAAAACCTTGCAGGTGTGAATGCACTGGAAGTAGAAGTAGAAAAGATGCTCCAGCAACAGGGCTTCCATCAGCAGAATGTAGACCGTATCAATACTGAACTGGAACGTTCGAAATCGGAGCTTTCAGAGATCGAGGAAGGGCTTCTTGGCAATACGGGAGACATCGAGCAGAAGGAAAATAATATCCGGCAGATTGAAGAAACCATACAGGCTTCCCATACATCACAAAGCGATACTGAGAAACAGCTGCAGGAAGATATTACAAAGAAAGAAGAGCTTTCCGCAAAACAGAAGAATTTCTTTAAAGACAGAGAAGCACTTTCTGAAAAGATGTCAGGACTTGACAAGGAAGTTTACCGTCTGAATGCCCAGAGAGAAAAGCTGCAGGATATGACAGAATCCCAGATCAATTATATGTGGGATGAGTATGAGATCACGCTTTCTGATGCAGCAGGCATGAGAAATGAGGAGCTGAATGATCTGCCTGCCATGAAACGGGATATTTCCACTTTAAAGGATCAGATCAAAAAGCTTGGTGATGTCAATGTCAATGCGATTGAAGATTATAAGAATCTGATGGAGCGTTACAGCTTCTTAAAGACGCAGCATGATGATCTGATCGAAGCGGAGAAAACGCTGGAGGGTATCATTACGGAGCTTGATACAGCTATGAGAAAACAGTTCCATGAAAAGTTCGGTGAGATCAGCCGGGAGTTTGACAAGGTATTCAAGGAAATGTTTGGCGGCGGTAAGGGTACACTGGAGCTGATGGAGGATGAAGACATCCTGGAAGCAGGTATCCGGATCATTGCACAGCCTCCGGGAAAAAAGCTGCAGAATATGATGCAGCTTTCCGGTGGAGAGAAGGCGCTGACAGCAATCGCTCTGTTATTTGCCATCCAGAACCTGAAGCCTTCTCCGTTCTGTCTTCTGGATGAAATTGAGGCAGCACTGGATGAAAGTAATGTATCCAGATTTGCAAAATATTTACATAAGCTTACCAGGCATACCCAGTTTATTGTTATTACGCACAGACGTGGAACTATGGAGCAGGTAGACAGGCTGTATGGTATTACCATGCAGGAGAAGGGTGTTTCTACTCTGGTAAGTGTAAATCTGATTGACAAGGAGTTAGATGACTAATGGCAGGTTTTTTCAGCAGATTAAAAGAAGGTCTGACCAAGACGAGAAATAATATTGTCAGTAGTATAGATGCTGTATTTGGTGGATTCTCTACTATTGATGAAGACTTTTATGAGGAATTGGAAGAGATCCTGATCATGGGAGATATCGGTGTGAATGCTACCGAAAAGATCCTGGAGCGGCTGCGGGAACAGGTAAAGGAAAAGCATATAAAGGAACCGGCTGCCTGTAAGGAGCTTCTGATCGAAAGTATCAGGGAGCAGATGCAGGTCGGGGAAACAGCGTATGATTTTGAAAATGAACAGTCAGTAGTACTTGTGATCGGTGTAAATGGTGTTGGTAAGACGACTTCTGTCGGTAAGCTGGCAGGGATCCTGAAGGATCAGGGCAAAAACGTCCTGATCGCTGCAGCGGATACTTACCGTGCAGCTGCCGGAGAGCAGCTTCTGACATGGGCTAACCGGGCCGGTGTTCCAATGATTGGCGGCAAAGAGGGAGCAGATCCTGCAAGTGTAGTATATGATGCAGTGAATGCAGCAAAGGCCAGAGGAGTAGACGTGCTTCTCTGTGATACAGCTGGAAGACTTCATAATAAGAAGAACCTGATGGAAGAGCTGAAGAAGATCAACCGGATCATAGAAAGAGAGTTTCCGGATGCCCACAGGGAGAATCTGGTAGTCCTTGATGGAACAACCGGACAGAATGCTTTAAATCAGGCGAGGGAGTTTGGGCAGGTAGCAGACCTGACAGGTATCATCCTGACAAAGATGGATGGAACGGCCAAGGGAGGTATTGCTGTAGCCATTCAGTCAGAGCTTAACATACCGGTGAAATATATTGGCGTTGGAGAACATATAGAAGATCTTCAGAAATTTGATCCGGAGCAGTTTGTAAATGCACTGTTTGATGTGAAGGAAGAGGATCTGGCAGAAGAGATGACAGGAGGAAACGAAGATGGAGAATAAGATGCTGACTCTTGAAAAATTCGAAGAGGCTTCAGAGGTCGTTAAGCAGGTTACCCAGGAGACCAAGCTGGTTTACAGTGATTTTTACAGTGCACAGACTGGGAATAAGGTATATCTGAAACCGGAAAACATGCAGTTTACAGGTGCCTATAAGCTCAGGGGTGCTTACTATAAGCTGAGTACCCTGACCAAAGAGGAACGGGAAAAGGGACTGATCACAGCCTCCGCAGGAAACCATGCACAGGGTGTTGCCTATGCGGCAAAGTGCTATGGAGTAAAGGCGGTTATCGTTATGCCTACGACAACGCCTCTTATCAAAGTCAACAGAACCAAGAGCTATGGTGCTGAGGTTGTTCTTTACGGAGATGTTTATGATGAAGCCTGTGAGCATGCCTATGAGCTTGCAAAGGAGCATGGTTATACCTTTATCCATCCATTTGATGATCCTGTAGTTGCGACCGGTCAGGGAACAATTGCCATGGAGATCTTCAAGGAACTGCCTCTTGTGGATTATATTTTGGTGCCCATTGGAGGTGGAGGGCTGGCTACCGGTGTTTCTACACTGGCAAAGCTCCTGAATCCGAAGATCCAGGTGATCGGTGTGGAACCCGCAGGAGCAAACTGTCTGCAGGAATCTTTAAAGGCAGGAAAGGTAGTGACACTGCCGAAAGTAAGCACGATCGCAGATGGTACAGCAGTTAAGACACCTGGAAGTAAGATTTTCCCATATCTTGTAAAAAATCTGGATAATATCATTACTGTTGAGGATGAAGAGCTGGTAGTTGCTTTCCTTGATATGGTTGAAAATCACAAGATGGTGGTAGAAAATTCGGGACTTCTTACAGTAGCAGCATTGAAGCATCTGGATGTAAAGGGCAGAAAAATCGTTTCTATCTTAAGCGGCGGCAATATGGATGTGATCACGATGTCTTCTGTTGTACAGCAGGGACTGATCCTGCGTGACAGAATCTTTACCGTATCTGTGCTTCTGCCAGATAAGCCAGGTGAACTGTCCAGAGTGGCAGATGTGATCGCAAAGCAGAACGGTAATGTGATCAAGCTGGAGCATAACCAGTTTATATCCATTAACAGAAGTGCTGCGGTAGAGCTTCGGATCACGCTGGAAGCCTTCGGATCGGAGCATAAAGCCCAGATTATTAAGGCATTGGAAGATGAAAACTACAAACCGAGACTGGTTCGTACAAATATTTAGTAACTGTCTTTAAATTTCCAGGAAAAGCCGTATACTATAGGTAGTATATGGCTTTTTTGTGAGTGGAAGATGTGAGGGGAAGCAGAAAGAGGATGCACCGCACGGAACAGGAGGTCTTAGGTGAAGAAAAAGGGAATCAGATATATAAAAAAGTACACTATGCTTACAATTGCCTGTGGTATTTTTGGCATAGGCGTTGCGTTGTTTGTAGATCCTAATGATCTGGCACCGGGTGGCTTTACAGGACTTGCCATCATGATCAACCGGCTGATCCCGGTGAGTACCGGTATGCTGTATCTGATCTTAAATATTCCGGTCATTCTGCTTGGAATCCGGAAGTTTGGATGGAAGTTTACGGTTTCTACCCTGTATTCCATTCTTGCAGTTTCCCTTTTTACAGATCTGTTCCATCTGATGACACCAGTTACCTATGATCCCCTTCTCGGTGCGGTATTCGGCGGAGCGCTGATCGGCGTGGGAATAGGCCTCGTAATGAGAAATGGAGGAACAACAGGAGGGGCAGACATTGTGATCAAATGTCTGAAGATCAGGATCCCACATATGAAAACTGGGACATTGATGCTGATGCTCGATGCTGCGATCATTGGAATGTCTGGGATCGTATTTGGTAATTTTAATGCAGTGCTTTATGGAATCCTATCCTCGGTAGCTACGTCAGTCGCTTTGGATTTCGTACTGTACGGAGGTGATGAAGCGAGACTGATCTATATCATCAGCGATAAAGCAGAAGGAATCGCTGAAAAGCTGCTGGAAGATGTGGATATCGGCGTAACCTTTCTGAATGGAAGTGGTGCCTATCACAATACGGAGAAAAAAGTGATCATGTGTGTGGTAAAGAAGCAGCTTGCACCACGGGTAGAAGAAGTGGTGGAAAATGATGACCAGGGAGCGTTTATGATCATTACCAACGCATCTGAAATTTACGGAGAAGGCTATAAAAGCTTTTTTGCTGACAAAGGAAGATAGCTGCGAAGAATACAGGGGTTTTTCGTTTCTGATTAATGTGATAGAATAGAGCAAAAAGATAAAGGATAACAGGAATACCGGTATGGATAACAACAATAGAGTACGTAGAAGAAGAAAACAGCAGAGAAGGAGTATGATCACCAATATCGTCATGTGTCTGATCACACTTTCCGCACTGACCGCATGTATCGTGCTTGTACTGAAGAATTATGACCTGAAGAGCCAGAGTGAAGAAGCAATGGCACAGCTTAAGAGCTTTGAAGAGGAATCTGAGCATTATATTTATACCCAGGCAGATCTTGATTCCTACCTGGAAGAAGCAAGAGCAGATGCACAGGAAGCGGGAGAAAATGAGATCCTGTCTGAGCTGAAAAGCAGAATGGATGGCGGCTCCAATACAGCCGCTGTCCTCAGAGATTTTTTTCCTGAGGATGTAGTTGTTTATGCAGATGGCAGCTATCACTTTTTCCCGATTGACGAGAAGCTGAAGAAACACAGCTATGTTTATGATAATTTCAAACAGCTTGAAAACGGGCAGATCGAATATGTGGATGATACTGATGTGGTACTTTCAAAGAAAGGGATTGATGTTTCCAGATTCCAGGAATCCATTGACTGGAAAAAGGTGGCAGATGATGGTGTCAGCTACGCTTTTATAAGGGCTGGTGTCAGGGGCAGTACAGAAGGGCGCATGATGGCCGACGAACGATTTAAGGAGAATATGGAAGGGGCGCTTGACAATGATATTCAGGTAGGAGCATACTTCTTTACCCAGGCGATTACAGAGGAAGAAGCAGTAGAGGAAGCAGAGTTTGTACTGGATCTGCTGGAGCCATATGATGTTACTTATCCGGTAGTATATGATCTGGAGGAAGTGACAAGCAAGAATGCAAGAACTGAGGATCTTACGAAGGAACAGTATACAAAGAATTGTATTGCTTTCTGTGAAACGATCAAAAAGGCCGGTTATACACCAATGATCTATGGAAACCTGAAAACATTCCTGATCATGCTGGATATGTCCCAGCTTGAGGAATATCATAAATGGTTTGCATACTACAATACACCGGTATATTTCCCTTACGAATTTGATGTCTGGCAATACAGTTCAAAGGGCAGCATCAGCGGGATCAAGGGAGATGTGGATCTGAATGTCTGTATGACAGATTTTGGAGATGAGCAGGAGTAAAAGGATGAAAGAACTTTTACAGGAAGCAGAGACCATAAAAACAGGATATCTGCTGGAGGATTTCAGGCTGTTTCATTTAAAGGATAAGAAACCGATCGATTATCCATATCACTATCATGATTTTTACAAACTGATCTGGTTCCAGGAGGGGAATGTGGAGTATCATATTGAAGGAAAAGCGTATCAGCTGAAGCCCTATGATATCCTGCTTGTTGGGAAGGGGCAGATCCATAAGCCTTTTATAGGAACGGATGTACCCTATGAACGTTATAATTTTTATATTTCAGAGCAGTTTTTAAAGGAGTATTCGTCAGAAGACTGTGATCTGAAACAGTGTTTTGCGTTGGCAGACAGAGAAGGAAGCTGTGTGATACGGTTATCGCCCGGTGACAGCAGCAGGATATTTGAAAACAGCAGGCTGATTGAAGCTGCAGAAGAAAATAAGGAGTATGCATACAATACTTATGAAAGACTGCTTCTTATGAAATTATTGATCGAACTCGCCAGATGCTGCATGGATAATCCGGATGTTTTTCATAAGATGGCAACCTATGATCATAAGACTGTGGAGATCCTTCATTATATCAACGGGCATCTGAAGGCACCGCTGTCCATTGATAAACTTGCAGAACAGTTTTATATCAGTAAATATCACATGATGCGTAAATTCAAAGAAGAAACCGGATATTCCATGCACCAGTATATTCTGGAGAAAAGGATCCTGCTCGCAAAGGAAATGATACAGGCAGGTGTTCCGGCTACGACGGCATGTCTTGAAAGTGGATTTCATGATTATTCCACTTTTCACAGAGCCTGCAAAAAAATACTTGGGAAGCAGCCATCGGCATTCTGAGAAGTGAGATGAAAAATAAAATCATATTGTCAAGTAAAAATGCTTGACAGTGTGATTTTTTTGTTGTATTCTAGCAAAGGTGATTGCATGGAAAGAATTGTTGAACAGGGGCTTTTGTATGATTTTTATGGAGAGCTTCTGACAGAGCATCAGAAAAAAATATATGAGGATGTGGTGTACAATGATCTTTCCTTAAGTGAGATCGCACAGGAAAATGGAATTTCCAGGCAGGGAGTCCATGATATGGTGAGACGGTGCAATCACATGCTTACAGAGTATGAAAATAAGCTGCATCTTGTTGAGCGTTTCCTGAAGATCAGAAGCGGGGTAGATGAGATGAAGCATCTGTCAGAAAATACCGAACTGACAAAGGAAGAAATTCTTGGCAGAGTAAACAGCCTGTGCTGTGAAATCTTAAAGGAGCTTTAGGAATGGCATTTGAAAGTTTAACAGATAAACTCCAGAATGTATTTAAGAACCTTCGCAGTAAGGGGAGGCTTACAGAGGATGACGTCAAGGCGGCATTGAAGGAAGTCAAGCTTGCTCTGTTAGAAGCGGATGTTAATTTCAAGGTAGTAAAGCAGTTTATCAAGGCGGTAGAAGAAAGAGCCATCGGCGCAGATGTGATGAACGGTCTGAATCCCGGACAGATGGTGATCAAGATCGTAAATGAAGAAATGGTTGCACTGATGGGATCGGAAACCACAGAGATCGCATTCCAGCCAGGAAAGGCCATTACCGTGATCATGATGTGCGGTCTGCAGGGTGCAGGTAAAACAACTACTACGGCCAAGATTGCCGGTAAGCTGAAGCTGAAGGGAAAAACCCCACTCCTTGCAGCCTGTGATGTGTACAGGCCGGCGGCAATCAAACAGCTGCAGATCAATGGTGAGAAGCAGAAGGTAGAGGTTTTCTCCATGGGAGAAAATCAGAAGCCTGCAAATATCGCAAAGGCTGCTATTGAGCATGCGAAGAAGAATGGAAATAACGTAGTGATCCTTGATACGGCCGGACGTCTTCATGTAGATGAAGAGATGATGGAAGAACTTCAGGAGATCAAGAAGGCAGTTGAAGTCCATCAGACGCTGCTTGTTGTAGATGCCATGACAGGTCAGGATGCCGTTACGGTAGCCAAGGCCTTTAACGATCAGATAGGAATCGACGGTGTCATCCTTTCCAAGATGGATGGTGATACCAGAGGTGGTGCGGCACTGTCCGTCAAAGCAGTGACTGGTAAGCCGATCCTGTACGTTGGTATGGGAGAGAAGCTTTCTGATCTGGAGCAGTTTTATCCGGATCGTATGGCTTCAAGGATTCTCGGCATGGGAGATGTACTTTCCCTGATCGAGAAAGCACAGGAAAATATCTCCATTGATGAGAATAAAGAGAAAGAAATGGCTTCCCGTATGAAGAAGGGAAAGTTTGATTTCGATGATTATCTGGAGAGCATGAAGCAGATGCGGAATATGGGTGGTCTTGCCAGTATCCTGAAGATGCTTCCCGGCACAGGTGGTAAGGGCATGGATCTGGAATCCATGATCGATGAAAAGCAGCTTGCCAGGACAGAGGCTATTATTTTCAGCATGACTCCTGCAGAGAGAAAGAACCCGAAGCTTTTGAATCCGAGCAGAAAGCACAGGATCGCCAGAGGAGCAGGCGTTGATATTGCGGTAGTAAACAGATTCATCAAACAGTTTGAGCAGTCTCAGAAGATGATGAAGCAGATGCCGGGACTTATGGGCGGCAAGCGTGGCCGTGGCGGTTTCGGCGGCATGAGATTCCCTTTTTAGGGATATGACAGTGTTTTGAATTTCAATTCAAATATAAACAAAATTTTTCGGAGGTGAAAAACATGGCAGTAAAAATCAGATTAAGAAGAATGGGTCAGAAGAAAGCTCCTTTTTATAGAATCGTAGTAGCAGACTCCAGATCCCCCAGAGACGGAAGATGTATCGAGGAGATCGGTACTTATGATCCTAACACAGACCCCAGTACCTTCAAGGTAAATGAGGAGCTTGCAAAGAAGTGGCTTGCAAACGGAGCACAGCCTACAGAAGTTGTCAGCAGAATTTTCAAGCAGGCAGGTATTGAAAAGTAGGAATTGTTGGCGGCCTTTGGAGGTAGACTATGAAAGAATTAGTTGAAGTAATTGCAAAAGCGCTTGTTGAACATCCGGAAGAGGTTACAGTGACAGAGAAGGAAGAGGGTAAGCATGTTACACTTGAGCTTCACGTAGCTGCAGCTGATATGGGAAAGGTGATCGGTAAGCAGGGAAGGATTGCAAAGGCTATCCGTTCTGTTGTGAAAGCTGCATCATCTAAGGAAAACAAGAAGGTTGACGTGGAAATCGTCTAATGTGTATGAGAAGGGGAGCCCGCATAGGACTCCCTTTTTTATAAAGGATAGGAGACATGATGGAAAATATTCTGCAGGTCGGCATTATTTCCTCCACTCACGGAATCCGTGGAGAAGTGAAAGTATTTCCGACAACAGATGATGTGAATAGATTTAAAAAGCTGAAGGAAGTGCTGCTGGATACCGGTAAGGAGACGCTTCCCCTTACCATAGAGGGAGTGAAATTCTTCAAACAGTTTGTGATCCTGAAATTTAAGGGGATTGACGATATCAACGATATCGAAAGATACCGGGGAAAAAGTCTCTATGTAACGAGAGAGAATGCGGTCAAGCTGAAAAAGGATGAGTATTTTATTGCTGATCTCATCGGCCTTTTTGTAGAGAATGAGGACGGATCCTTTCAGGGGACATTGAAGGATGTACTGGAAACCGGTGCCAATGATGTCTATATTGTAACAGATCAGAATACAGGAAAAGAAGTGCTGATCCCGGCGATCAAAGACTGTATTTTACAGGTAGATGTGGAACAGGGCTTTATGAAGGTACATCTGTTAGATGGACTTCTTTCAGAAAAGTGAGGCAGCTATGTTTTTTCATGTACTGACATTATTTCCGGATATGATCCGTGACGGGTTTACAACCAGTATCCTCGGACGAGCCGCTGAAAAGGGAATATTATCTCTGGAAGCAGTAAATATCCGGGATTATACAAAGAGCAGACATAAAAAAGTAGATGATTATCCGTACGGAGGCGGTGCCGGCATGCTGATGCAGGCACAGCCTGTTTATGATGCCTGCCAGGCGGTAATAGAAGGGATACAGACAAGAAAGAAAACTGCAGGAGAGGAAAAAGTCAGAGTCATCTATTTAACTCCTACAGGACAGGTTTTCTCCCAGCAGCTGGCAAGAGAGCTTGCCAGAGAAGAGGATCTGATCTTTCTATGTGGACATTATGAAGGGATCGATGAAAGAGTCCTTCAAAGGATAGTGACAGATTACGTTTCTATTGGTGATTATGTGTTGACTGGCGGAGAGCTGCCGGCTATGGTAATGATGGATGCGATTGCCAGAAATGTGCCTGGTGTTCTTGGAAATGAAGAATCTGCACAGACAGAGAGCTTTGATGATGGGCTCCTTGAATATCCACAGTATACAAGACCGGAGATCTGGGAAGGGGAAAGGGTACCTGAAGTACTGCTGTCAGGAGATCACGCAAAGGTCGAAGAATGGCGGCTTGAAAAATCCCTTGCAAAAACAAAAGAGGTCAGACCAGAGCTATATGAGAGCTGGGCAGAGTCCCATCAGGAGTATTTCGTGAAAAAGGCAAAAAAGGAAGAACGACTCAGAAGAAAGCTTCAAAAGGAAGCCAGAAAAAAAGCTGAGGAGGAGCATTTTTGAAAAAATGGTGAAAAACACTTGCTTTTATATGGGTTATATGATAAATTATTAACGTTGCAAAAATGAGATGGTCCTCTGTTACCAAGGTATTAAGAACATCCAGTTGATTCAAGGAGGCAAATATGAACGAAATCATTAAGAACATTGAAGATGCTCAGTTAAAGGCTGAAGTAGCAGAATTCAACGTAGGTGATACCGTAAGAGTACACGGTAAGATCAGAGAAGGTAACCACGAAAGAATCCAGATCTTCGAAGGAACTGTCCTGAAGAGACAGGGAACCGGCGCAAGAGAGACCTTCACCGTAAGAAAGTCTTCCAATGGCGTAGGCGTAGAGAAGACATGGCCTGTACATTCCCCTAACGTAGAGAAGATCGAAGTTGTCCGTAAGGGTAAAGTAAGAAGAGCTAAGCTGAACTACTTAAGAGATCGTGTTGGTAAGAAGGCAAAGGTTAAAGAGATCGTTAAATAAGAAGAGCTTTCAGAAAGACAGCTGCTGCATGGTGGCTGTCTTTTTTTACTCTTTCTTTATCTTTTGATGTATGTTAAAATAATTTGTAATGGCCAGGGAGGAAAATGGCATGGCAAGGAAAAAGGGATTGACCTTTTATGAAAAGGAAAAGAAAATTAACAAATCTACGATCCATGAGATCCTTTCCACACTGTTTTATTGCGGAGTGGCGGTTTTTCTTGCTTTTGTGCTGGTATTTTCTGTTGGCATGAAGATCAGTATGGTAGGAGTTTCCATGGAACCTGCCCTGTATAATGGACAGGAAGTACTGATTAACCGTTTTATTTATAAAATCACATCACCGAAGCGGGGAGATGTGATAGCATTTCTGCCAAACGGCAATCAGAACTCCCATTATTATCTGAAACGGATCGTGGGATTGCCTGGGGAAAGCATACAGATCATAGACGGGTACGTATACATCAATGGAGAGAGACTTCCAGAGGATGAATATGATAAAATGGCAGATTATGGAATTGCCGGGAATGAGATACAGCTTGGCAGTGATGAATATTTTGTTCTTGGAGACAACCGGAATATGAGTGAAGACAGCAGGTCCGGTAATATCGGAGCAGTAAAGAAGGATACAATCGCAGGAAAAGTATGGTTCCATCTTTCCTGTGATGAGGAAGGGACAGGGTTTGTAAATTAATGAATTATCAGTGGTATCCGGGGCATATGACGAAGGCTGTCCGGATGATGCAGGAAAATATAAAGCTGATCGATCTTGTGATCGAGTTAGTGGATGCCAGAACCCCCATGAGCAGCAAGAATCCGGATATCGATTCTCTGGCAGGTAATAAAGCAAGGGTGATCCTGCTGAATAAGGCAGATCTTGCTGATCCTGCAGGAAATGCGGCATGGACGGAATATTTTAAGAAAAAGGGCTTTCATGTTCTTGAGATCAACGCAAGGACAGGAGCCGGTGTGCGTGCTGTACAGGGACTTGTGCAGGAGGCCTGTAAGGAGAAGATCGAAAGAGACAGAAGAAGAGGTATTAAGAACAGGCCTATCAGGGCTATGGTGGTCGGTATTCCCAATGTGGGGAAATCAACCTTTATCAATGCTTTTGCCGGAAAGGGGTGTACCAAAACCGGTAATAAGCCAGGTGTAACCAAGGGAAAACAGTGGATCAGACTGAATCAGAATCTGGAGCTTCTGGACACACCGGGGATTCTCTGGCCAAGATTTGAAAATCAGCAGGTAGGTGAAAGGCTTGCCATGATTGGCTCCATCAATGATGAGATACTTCATGCGGATGAGCTGGCAGCTGCCATCCTTATCTATCTGCAAAAGAATTATCAGGGGAAGATCCGTGAACGATATGAAACAGAGGAATCCGGGGATGCTTATGCCATGTTAAAGGAGATCAGTATTCAGAGAAAGTGCTTTCTGAAGGGAGAGGAACCGGATCTTCTAAGGACTTCCCGTATCATCGTAGATGATTTCAGGGGTGGCAGACTTGGCAGGATCACGCTGGAGAGTCCGGAGGAGTGGAAGTGAAAAACAATACATTAAAAGAGATACTCAGCACCAGTATTTATTTACTGATCGTTCTTGTCCTTACATTTCTGGTAGTTACTTATGTTGGACAGCGGACGAAGGTCAGCGGTGCTTCCATGGAGCCGACACTTCATGATGGGAACAATCTGATCGTAGATAAAATTTCCTACAGGTTTTCTGATCCGGAAAGATTCGATATTATAGTATTTCCATTCCGCTATGAGGATAAGACATATTATATCAAGCGTATCATAGGTCTTCCGGGTGAGACAGTCTATATTGATGAGAATGGTACGATCTTCATTGACGGTGAGGAGCTTGAGGAGCACTATGGAAAAGAGGTTATTCTTGATCCTGGCCGGGCTTATGAACCGATCACACTTGGAAAAGATGAATATTTTGTCATGGGTGATAACAGGAATAACAGTTCTGACAGCCGGGATCCTGTAGTGGGGAATATCCACCGTAGTGAGATCATAGGAAAAGCGTGGATGCGGATCTGGCCGCTGGATCAGATAGGACTGATCCGGCATCAGTAAAGGAGCAGAAAATGAGTGAAAGCATTGCAGAGATAAAGAAACAATTACAGGCAGCCAGTTTACCGGGGCTGCCTGATTTTTTAAAGGATCACGAAACGTTTATCAGAACTTATGAAACAGATGAGAGAAGCGGTGTAAAAAAGCTGGTAGAACAGGCCGGAAAGCAGATAGATGCCTATGAAAAGGAACTGAAACGGACTGAGTCAATGAAACGCTTTGAAAAGGAATATGATAGTTATTCTTATATCTGTGGAATTGATGAGGTGGGAAGAGGACCACTGGCAGGACCTGTGGTAGCAGGGACCGTGATCCTGCCAAAGAACTGTGATATTTTATATCTAAATGATTCCAAGCAGTTATCCGAAAAAAAGAGAGAAGAGCTCTATGAGGTGATCATGGAAAAGGCGGTCAGTACGGGACTTGGCTTTGTGACGCCGGAGAGGATCGATGAGATCAATATTCTGCAGGCTACCTATGAAGCTATGCGTATGGCCATAGGAGAACTTGATCCTGTGCCGGATCTTCTTCTGAATGATGCGGTTACCATACCTGAGGTAACGATCAGACAGGTACCGATCATCAAGGGAGATGCCAAGAGTATTTCCATAGCGGCAGCAAGCATTATTGCCAAGGTGACAAGAGACCGGCTGATGACTGAATATGAGAAGACGTATCCGGGCTATGGCTTTGCAGCCAACAAGGGCTATGGATCCGCAGAGCATATTGCAGCCATCCGGGAACTTGGTCCGACACCAATCCACCGGAGGAGCTTTATCAGGAACTTTCTATAGGAGGCGTTATGAGGCTTTCTTCTTTATTTACACAGGGAAATCAGCAGATACAGGAGAACAGTCGTGATATGTCCTTTTCCACGCTGGAAAAGGGTCTGAGAAACGGCATGAAGGAGATGGAGGGCAAGATGCCCGGGCAGTCTGTGACAGGAGAGGTCATAGAAGCAGATGGACAGGATATCCTGCTTGCAATAGGGAAAAACCAGCTCCTTCGGGCAAGGCTTTCACTTGCCATGGATGTGGAGGCAGGCCAGCAGCTGACCTTTGGAATTAAATCCATCGGTGGGATGAAGGTGGTCTTAAGTCCTCTTTTTGAAAATATGACATCCGGTTCAGGAGCAGAGAAAGCACTTGAGCTTGCAGGACTTCCAAGAAATGAAGAAACCATGAAGATGGTGGAAGCCATGATGAAGGAAGGAATGAAGCTGGATCCGGATTCTCTTTCTTCCATGTACAGGACTGTGAATGCCCATATGGATGCGGATATTACCACACTGGTACAGCTTAACAGGATGGGGCTTCCGGTGACGGAAGAGAATATCACGCAGCTTCAGTCCTACAAAAATTATGAAGGTCAGGTAACAGAGGGGGTAAAAATCCTGATGGGAGAGGTGGCGGAGCAGCTTTCTTCTCTGGCTGCTTCAGATAATCCGGAGGATGTATTTACTTTTTTGAAAGTAGTCCTTGGTGAGCCTTCCGGGACAGAGAATGTACAGACAGAGGAAAATATGGCAGGAGATGACAATGTCATTCAGACCTTCAAAAATGCTGTAATGACAGAAGCTCCAGAAGAAAATGCAGGGAAGGAAAAGCTCCCGTTTATGCCGGGAATGGCAGAACAGGCAGGAGAGAAAGGCTTAGGAATGGCGCTTTCAGATGTCCTGCAGAAAGCCGGATTTTCTGAAGAAACGGTAAATGCCTGTCTGAAAGGGGAACTGCCGGCAAAGGAGCTTCTTACAGAGCTTGGCAGGCTGGTGAAGGATGGCAGGCTGTCAACCGAACAGAAGAATGGTATCCTGGAGCTGCTTAAGGATAATGAGTTCCTTGAAAACCTGAAAAAGGGCCTGACAGAGAAATTCCTTCTGACACCGGACGAGGTTGGAGAGGATGGTCAGGTGGAAAAGCTCTATGAGAGACTGGACAGTCAGCTTTCACGGATGAATCAGGCACTGCAGGGAATGGCAAAGGAAAATCCTGCACTGTCCCAGTCAATTCAGAATCTTTCTTCTAATGTAGAGTTTATGAATCAGCTGAACCAGATGTTTACCTATGTACAGCTTCCGCTGAAGCTGTCAGGGCAGGAAGCTGCCGGGGAGCTCTATGTTTATACCAATAAAAAGAATCTTGCAAAGAAGGATGGGCAGGTCAGTGCACTCCTGCACCTTGACCTGGAGCATCTTGGTGAGATAGATATCCATGTCAGCCTGAGAGACAGCCATGTATCAACGAAATTCTGCCTTTCAGATGAAAAGGCACTTGATCTGGTGGCGGCCAATATTGATACATTGAACCAGAGACTGATGAAGAGAGGATATTCCATGGACGCTTCTTTTGAACAGAAGGACAAGGCACAGCATCCAATAGATGAAATGCTGGACAGGGATAAAAAGGTATCATCAAAGGAAAAGGTTCTGATATCCAGCAGCTCCTTTGATGCCAGAGCATAGGAGACAGGCTATGAAAGAAAAGAAAGAAAAGGTAAAACAGGCCATTGCCCTCTCCTATGACCCTGCAGAAGAAGCGCCGAAGGTCATTGCGTCCGG
Organism: Suilimivivens aceti; assembly: GCF_025567405.1. NCBI lineage: Bacteria > Bacillati > Bacillota > Clostridia > Lachnospirales > Lachnospiraceae > Suilimivivens > Suilimivivens aceti. The sequence goes on from NZ_JAOQKJ010000002.1 coordinate 50,739, forward strand.
AAAAGGCATGCTGGCAGAAAGGATCATAGAGAGAGCACAGGAGTCCAAGGTACCGGTACACAGGGATGATTCTCTGGCAGAAACGCTGTCAAGACTGGAAATCGGAGAAATGATCCCGCCGGAACTTTATGAGGTGGTAGCGGAGATCCTTGTTTTTGTGGATGCCATGGATAAGATCAAGGCAAAAATGGATAAGGTACGATAGGAGAAGGATTGAACAAAAGAGAAACGGGAGCGGTTTACGAGGAAAGAGCCGCAGCTTATCTGATACAGCAGGGGTTTCAGATACTTGAAAAGAATTTTTACTGCAGACAGGGAGAGATTGACCTTGTTGGTATCCACGGGGAATATCTTGTATTTGTGGAAGTAAAATACAGAAAGAGCAAAGGAAAGGGACTTCCGGAGGAAGCAGTAACTGCAGCCAAACAGAAAAAGATATGCAGGGCATCTGATTTTTACCGAAGCAGGAACCGCCACTTTTTCAGATACCAGGTCAGGTATGATGTAGTGGCTATACTTGGAGAAGAAATCAGCTGGTATCAGAACGCATTCCCCTATACAGGGGCATGTGCCTGGTAGATTAAGACCGGATTCCGGAAAGGGTATAGGTTATGTTATTAGAGGAAGCAGCTTCCTGTTATCCGGTTATAAGGATCGGGGAAGCGGAGATATTACAGCAGAAAAAATATGGTGAACTGGAATATTTATGTTTTCCGCAGCTTGCAAAAACCGGTATTGCAGACCATCTGTTTACAACAAGAATGGGCGGTGTCAGTACCGGCATTTTTTCATCCTTAAATCTCAGTTATACAAGAGGGGATGAAGCGGGAGCTGTAGATGAAAATTTCAGGAGAGTGGCAGCCATTTTCGATGAGACACCGGACAGGATTGTATGCTCCCATCAGACTCATACGACAAATGTACGGCTGGTAACAGAGGAAGATGCTGGGAAGGGTGTTACAAGGGAAAGAGAGTTTACGGATGTGGACGGACTGATCACGGATACACCTGGGCTTTTACTTGCCACCTTTTATGCTGACTGCGTGCCGCTGTTTTTTGTGGATGTCAGACATAGGGCAATCGGACTTTCCCATTCCGGCTGGCGGGGTACGGTAGAAAGAATGGGGGAAAAGACGCTGCTTGCCATGAAAAATGCTTTTGGAACAAGACCGGAGGATGTGTATGCTGCCATAGGCCCGTCAATCTGTGCAGACTGTTATGAGGTTGGCTTTGATGTGGCAGAACCCTTCTTAAAGGAATTCCCGGAGCAGAAGGGAATTGTTCTTCCGGGGAAAAGAGAAGGAAAATACCAGCTTGATCTCTGGAAGGCGAATGAAAAGGTACTTCTGGATGCCGGGATCTTAAAAGAGCATCTGGAAATTACTGATATCTGTACCTGTCATAATCCGGATTATCTGTTTTCGCACCGGGCAAGCCATGGAAAACGGGGGAATCTGGCTGCTTTTATGGAATTAAGAAAATCTTAAAGAAATTCCCTGATAATACTTAACAATCCTGTGTTTTACTATAAACACAGGAAGCAAAAGAAAGCCCTGCGGGGCATAAGGAGAAAAAGATGATGAATATTCTTGTCTGCGACGATGACAGGGAGATTGTGGATGCCATTGAAATTTATCTGAACCAGGAAGGATATCGTGTGCTGAAGGCCTACGACGGAGAGCAGGCTCTTGAGGTACTGAAAACAGAAAGCGTACAGCTTGTGATCATTGATATCATGATGCCAAAGCTGGATGGGATCAGAGCTACCATTAAAATCCGGGAATCCAACAGTGTGCCGGTTATCTTCCTTTCAGCCAAGTCAGAGGATACTGACAAGATCCTCGGACTGAATGTAGGGGCAGATGATTATGTGACTAAGCCCTTTAATCCGCTGGAGCTGGTGGCAAGGGTCAAGTCCAATTTGAGACGGTATACCAGTCTTGGCAGCCTGAATGTGACGAATAATGCTCTCTTTGTCGCTGGGGGTCTTTGCATGAATGATGATACCAAGGAAGTAACGGTGGATGGGGAAACGGTGAAGCTGACACCGATCGAGTATAACATTCTGCTGCTTCTTGTAAAAAATCAGGGAAGGGTATTTTCCATTGATCAGATCTATGAAAATATCTGGAATGAAGAAGCAATCGGCGCTGACAATACGGTTGCGGTACATATCCGGCATATCAGGGAGAAGATCGAGATCAATCCCAAGGAACCACGTTATCTGAAGGTAGTCTGGGGTGTTGGCTATAAGGTGGAAAAGCAGTAGATCCCCTGCGGCAGAAGAGGGAGTGTAAATGAAAAAAGAAAACGAAGAAAAAAAGGATAAAAAGGTCAGAAAGAAAAAGAAGGGTGCTTTAGGCACGCTGCATCTTCTTCAGCATATCTGTTTTGCAGGAGCAGCCTGCCTTGCAACGGTGGTGCTTCTTTCTTCCTTTGTTACGGTGGAAGGCAGGAAAGATACAGAAACCTTCTTTTTTGATATGGGGGATACCAATACGGAGTTTGAGGATTCCATGGTATTCAATAAGCTTCTTGGCAGGGATATATCAGATATCATCTGCTATGGGGCGATCCGTTCGCAGATGGAAACTGACGGGAAGTTTGATCCGAAGAAGGTCATTGATGTAACTGCCTTTGATAACAGGTATTCCGGAATCGCTGGAGAATATATTACAGCAAGGTATTATCTGGAGGATCTGCTGAAGTGGGCACAGTATGGATTTGAAACAGAAGAAACCTATATGACAGGGGAAGAAGCAGATCAGTTTCTGAGCCGTACCAGAGAAGTCACTTATGTAGAGGGAAATGTGGATGGTGACAGTTATCTGAATACGGATCTGGAGCAGAAGGTAAGAGTGGTAGATGTATCCGGCAATGTGCTTTCTGACCCGGAGAATCCAATCCGGGATAATGTGACAGTTAATATACTGAAGAACCGTTATCATACAGTGGATGGTAAGAATATTGAAGATTACGTTTCTTCCTGGGAGGAATATACAGCTCTCCGGGATCATGTACAGTCAGCCGCGGAGGATCTGCTGATCAACTATAATGAATATCTGACCTATCAGGATTATTATGACAGTGGTAACAGCAATTTTGTTTACTTTGTCCGCAGAACCACAGGAGATCAGACTGTTGTCTACAGCAATGAAAATATAAAGAATAAAAGCATGGATGCACTGACAGCACAGCTTCAGGAGGAATGCAGCAGGTATCTGATCTATGATCCACAGAATATGTCCTTTATTACTAATACCAAGGTACAGGAAAAGACACCGCGTTATGTGTTGAATGGCTATTCGTATGCTTATCCGGATGATACCCAGATCCTGGTTGGCGTGAAAACCGGATATAAGGAGGCAGACGCGTTTCAGACTGCGAAAAACGCATACAGCCAGTATTCCCCTTATCTGTGGCAGAATCTGATCTGGATTGTACTGCTTGGCGGATTATATCTCCTGCTTATGGTGGTACTGACTGCAGCAGAAGGAAAAGCAGTCATGCTGGAAAACGGAGAAAAGAAGGTGTTGCTGAAATGGGAGGATAAGATTCCTACAGAGATCATGCTGATATTGGCAGTTGTGACAGGAGAGCTTCTTGTGATCCTCGGATATCAGGGAAACAGACTTCTTAAGACAGTGACAGATGAATTTGCAGAAGGCAGGCCACTGACCTGCGGTCTTGCCCTGTTATATGCTCTGCTTGTAAGCGGTGGTTTTTCCTTCTTCTATTTCAGTCTGGTCAGGAGGATCAAGGCAGGAACACTGTGGAAAGACAGTCTCCTTGCAGAGCTGGTAAGGATAAGTCGAAGGGCAGGCAGCTATCTGTACGGGCATGCAAATACAACACTACGGGTGCTGATCCCATCAGGTGTGCTCCTTATGGCAGTACTGATTTCCATACTGATTGCCTACAGAGCAACTGCCGGTACGACGGTGGTGCTCATACTGATGCTTATCCTGATTGGTATTTTGGTGATTATTTCTCTGCTGCGTGCAGCGGTTGGCAGGGATAGGATCCTGACAGGGATCAAAAAAATGAATGCAGGGGATATGAATTATCAGATTCCGGAGGAAGGGCTTACCGGAGACAATCTGGTTCTTGCCAGGGAGGTGAACCATATTGGAGACGGGATCCGGGAGGCAGTAGCGATCAGCATGAAGGATGAAAGACTGAAAGCGGATCTGATCACTAATGTATCCCATGATATCAAAACACCGCTGACTTCGATCATCAATTATGTTGACCTGCTGAAGCGTGAGAATATAGAAGATGAAAAGGTGAAGGAATATATTGCTGTTCTGGATGCCAAATCGCAGCGGCTCAAGCAGCTGACAGATGATCTGGTTGAGGCTTCCAAGATTTCTTCAGGAAATATTATACTCCATTTTGAAAGGATCGATCTGATCGAATTGCTGCATCAGTCGATCGGGGAATTTTCGGAGAAGTTTGAAGGCAGAGGGCTGATCCCCGTACTCCGTACCGAAAATGGAAGTGCCTGTATTGAGGCAGATTCCAGAAGGATCTTCAGAGTCATTGAAAATCTGTTTAGCAATGTAATCAAGTACGCTCTGCCAGGTACAAGGGTTTATATTGATGTAGAAGATAAGAACAGTGAGAGTGGAACACTGGTACAGGTAGCTGTTAAGAATATTTCAGAAAACCCGGTATCTGTCAGTGGGGATGAATTGACAGAACGCTTTATACGCGGAGATGAATCGAGGACTACAGAAGGAAGCGGACTTGGACTCTCGATTGCGAAGAATCTGACGGTTGCCATGAATGGACAGCTGAATGTGAAGGTAGATGGTGATCTGTTCAAGGTGATACTGCAGTTCCCGAAGCTGGAAGAGCAGAAGGAGACAGAACAATAACTGGAAACAAAAGAAAAGGACGGACTCCGAAAGGAACCCGTCCTTGGTTTTTATAGTATTTTTACAGATGATGCTGACTTAAATCTTCCCGGCGGTTATAGGCATCCAGGATCTGATGGATCTTTTCTGTGGATGTATAAACGTTCGACATGGATGAGTCATGGTTCATAAAGTCAACAATAGAGGCAATCAGCTTACTCATATCAGCTTCTACATAGTAAGGCCTTTCTTTTAGTTCAGGAAGCTGGTAGGTAAGGTTTGTGGTAACGATCTTGTCAAAATAGCACTTTTCATAGGCTTCATCGAATTTTGCGAGCCCATCGGTAAACAGACCAAAGGTTGCACAGATGAAAACACGGTTTGCATTCATTTCCTTAAGCTGTCTTGCGGTATCGATCATGCTGCCTCCGGAAGAGATCATATCATCCATAATGATGACATCCTTACCGTCAATATTGTCACCAAGGAATTCGTGGGCAACGATCGGGTTCTTGCCATTGACAATTTTAGAATAGTCCCTGCGCTTGTAGAACATGCCGGTATCGACACCAAGAACATTGGCGAAGTAAACCGCTCTGTCAAGTGCCCCTTCATCTGGACTGATGACGATCAGATGATCCTTGTCAATGATCAGATCTTCTTTGGCACGAAGCAGAGCTTTTATGAACTGAACCGGAGGGGTGATATTGTCGAAGCCCCGTAAGGGCTCTGCATTCTGCACACGGGGGTCGTGTGCATCGAAGGTAATGAAGTTGTTGACACCCATATTGGCGAGCTCTTCGATGGCGTAAGCACAGTCAAGGGATTCCCGTCCGCTGCGCTTATGCTGCCTGCCTTCATAAAGGAAGGGCATGATGACATTAACACGGTGTGCCTTACCGTTTACAGCGGCGATCACTCGTTTTAAGTCCTGATAATGGTCATCGGGGGATTTGTAATTGGTATAGCCGTTCATGGTATAGGAAATACTGTGGTTACATACATCAACAAGAATAAAGAGATCTTTACCTCTGACGGATTCAGAGATGACAGCCTTGGCTTCTCCGGTACCGAAACGATAGCAGGTGGAGTCAACAATGTAATTGTCGGATACATAGCCTTCAAAGGCGGGATCATTTTTGGCAATATTCTTAATGTCTCTGCGGAAACCTACAAGATAGTTGTTGATCTGATTGCCGAGTCTGGCGGCAGAATCCAGCACGATAAGCTTTAAGGGAGCAACAGGAATGGCTGCTTCCAGTTCATGTAAATTAGGCATGATAACCCTCCAGCGTGAAAAAATATGATAAAACTTCATTTAATTTATATCATTCTGCTAGTGACACGTCAAGAAATTTATAATAGAATAAGAGATAGCGGAGTAAAATAACATGAACAAAAGTAAGGGACATTTGATCAAAAAGATCCTTCCGGGAAGTATCGCAGAGGAATTTGAACTGGCACCGGGAGACAGGCTGATCTCAATAAACGGGCATGAGATCGAGGATATTTTTGATTACCAGTTTTATGCAGAAGATACTTATATAGAAATATTAATAGAGAAACCAGACGGAGAACAGTGGATCCTGGAGGTAGACAAGGAAGAGGACGAGGATCTTGGAATCGAATTTGATAATGGTCTGATGGATGAATACAGATCATGCCATAATAAATGTATTTTCTGCTTCATTGACCAGATGCCGAAGGGAATGCGGGACACCCTGTATTTTAAGGATGATGATTCCCGTCTGTCTTTTCTGCAGGGAAATTATGTGACTCTGACGAATATGTCTGACCATGACCTTGACAGGATCATCCAGTATCACCTTTCACCCATCAATATTTCCTTTCAGACCATGAATCCGGAGCTGAGATGTAAAATGTTGAATAACAGATTTGCCGGAGAAGCACTTAAAAAGGTTGACAGATTAAATGAAGCAGGAATTGAGATGAATGGTCAGATCGTACTGTGTAAGGGAGTCAACGACGGAGAAGAACTGGCATTCAGCATCCGTGAGATGATGAGATATATTCCCAATCTGCAGAGTGTATCTGTGGTGCCGGTCGGGCTTTCAAAATACAGAGACGGACTGTTTCCACTGGAACCGTTCACAAGGGAGGATGCCAGAGAGGTACTTTCTACGATCCATCATTACCAGAATGAGAGCTATCAGAAATATGGAAATCATTTTATCCATGCCAGTGATGAATGGTATATTCTGGCAGGAGAAGAACTGCCACAGGAAGAAAATTATGACGGCTATCTGCAGCTTGAAAATGGTGTAGGCATGATGAGGCTTCTGCTTAATGAGTTTGAAGAAGCAGTGAAGGAACTGCAGGAGAAGATCAGTGCAGGTACCCTGGATTTTTCATCAAGGGAAATATCTATGGCAACAGCCAGACTGGCATATCCCTTTATCCGTGATATGGCAGCACGTATGATGGAGATGGTTCCCGGACTTATGATCCATGTCTATGAGATCAGAAATGATTTCTTCGGAGAGATGATCACAGTATCCGGACTTCTGACAGGACAGGATCTGATCGCCCAGCTTACCGGCAAGGAACTGGGAGAAGCCCTGTATCTGCCACAGAATGTCTTAAGGAGCGGCGAAGAGGTGTTCCTGGATGACGTAACTGTTACAGAGATGGAAAAGGCTTTACAAGTGAAGGTAGATATTATAAAATCAAGCGGACGTGATTTTGTAAATGCAGTGCTTGACAGAGCATAAAATAATGGAGGTACTACATGAGTAAAAGAAAGGGAAAGCCTGTTGTGGCAGTAGTAGGCAGACCTAATGTGGGTAAATCGACCCTGTTCAATATGCTGGCAGGGCAGAGAATATCAATCGTAAAAGATACACCGGGAATCACAAGAGACAGGATCTATGCCGATGTCAGCTGGCTTGACCGTTCCTTTACCCTGATCGATACCGGTGGTATCGAACCGGACAGCAGTGATGTGATCCTGTCCCAGATGAGGGAGCAGGCTGAGATTGCTATCAACACAGCAGATGTGATTCTGTTTATGGTTGACGTGAAGCAGGGACTTGTGGATTCAGATGCCAAGGTGGCAGATATGCTGCGACGTTCCCGCAAGCCGGTGGTGCTTGTGGTAAATAAGGTAGATAACTTTGAAAAGTATATGGCAGATGTCTATGAATTCTATAACCTTGGGATCGGGGAGCCGATTCCTATATCGGCAGCCAATCAGATGGGAATTGGTGATATGCTGGACGAGGTTATCAAGTATTTTGATGAGGACAGTACAGAAGAGGAAGAGGATGACAGGATACGTGTGGCCATTGTTGGAAAGCCAAATGTAGGAAAATCTTCCCTGATCAACAGACTGCTTGGGGAGAACAGGCTGATCGTATCTGACATTGCCGGTACGACAAGAGATGCGGTAGATACACCGGTCACTCACAATGGTAAGGATTATGTGTTTATTGATACAGCGGGGCTGCGCCGGAAAAACAAGATCAAGGAAGAGCTGGAGCATTTCATGATCCTGCGTACAGTCAGCGCCGTAGAACGTGCAGATATTGTTGTACTTGTAATTGATGCAGTCGAAGGTGTAACTGAACAGGATGCCAAGATCGCAGGAATTGCCCACGACAGAGGCAAGGCGACGATCATTGCTGTGAATAAGTGGGATGCTATTGAGAAGACAGAAAAGACGGTAAGAGAATATGAAAGCAGGATACGTGAGGTACTGTCCTTTATGCCTTATGCCAAGATCACCTTTATTTCTGCCAAGAGCGGGCAGCGTCTGGTGAAGCTGTATGACCTGATCGATACGGTCGCAGAGAATCATGCCATGAGAGTTGCGACCGGTGTACTGAATGAGATCATGGCAGAAGCCGTTGCCATGCAGCAGCCTCCTTCAGACAAGGGAAGAAGACTCAAGCTTTTCTATATTACACAGGCGTCTGTGAAGCCGCCTACCTTTGTTATTTTTGTGAATGATAAGAACCTGATGCATTTTTCTTATACCAGATATATTGAAAATAAGATCAGGGAGGCCTTTGATTTCCAGGGGACACCTTTGAAATTCATTATAAGAGAAAGAAAGGAAAACAAGTAAAGTGGAACGTCTGTATTGTATTTTGATCGGCTATGTATTTGGTCTGTTCCAGACAGCCTTTATATATGGAAAGCTGCATGGGATCGACATCAGAAACTATGGAAGCGGAAATGCAGGAACCACCAATACCTTACGTGTATTTGGTACAAAGGCAGGGCTGCTTGTTCTGTTTGGTGACATAATAAAAACCATTCTGGCGGTTGTACTGTGTGGTGCCCTGTTTGGCAAGGCACATCCGGAGGAGCTGTATCTGCTTAAGCTGTATGCGGCAACTGGAGCGATCCTTGGACATAATTTCCCTTTTTATCTTCATTTTAAAGGAGGTAAGGGAATCGCAGCAACGGCAGGCCTGGTACTTTCCTTCCATCCGACCTTTATTCCTGTAGGTGTGGTTCTGTTTTTTGGTGCATTTTTGCTGACGCATTATGTTTCCCTTGGATCACTGCTGGTCTATGCAGGTATTATGATCCAGATGGTAGTAAGCGGACAGATGGGACTGTTCCATACATCGCAGGGGATACTGAATGAAATGTATATCATCACAGCGTTTCTTACGATCATGGCTTATTATAAGCATAGAGAGAATATTAAGCGTCTTCTTAAGGGAGAGGAAAGAAAGACTTATCTGACGAAGAAGAATAAAGAAGCGATCAAATAGTTTATTACATAGAAAGGGTAGGAACCGGAGATATGGCTGAAGTAGGAATCATAGGGGCAGGAAGCTGGGGAACAGCGCTATCCCTGCTTTTGTATAAAAACGGAAATCAGGTAACTGTCTGGTCAGCACTGGAAAATGAGATTCAGATGCTGAAGGAGGAACGGGAGCAGAAGGATAAGCTTCCAGGAGTGAAGCTGCCGGAGGATATGATTTTTACAACCAATCTGGAGGAAGCAATAAAGGGGAAGGATGTGCTTGTGCTTGCAGTACCATCGCCCTTCACCAGAAGTACTTCTGCAAAAATGAAGCCTTATGTAAAGGATGGACAGATCATTGTGAACGTGGCCAAGGGAATCGAGGAGACCACACTGATGACGCTTTCCGAGATCATAGAAGAAGAGATTCCACAGGCAAATGTGGCAGTGCTTTCAGGACCTTCCCATGCGGAAGAGGTAGGAAGAGGACTGCCGACAACGATCGTGGCAGGATCCAAGGATAAGGCGACAGCAGAGTATCTGCAGAATCTGTTTATGAGTGAGGTTTTCCGTGTTTATACCAGCTCAGATGTGCTTGGCATAGAGCTTGGTGCAGCACTTAAAAATGTTGTGGCTCTGGCTGCCGGTATTGCAGACGGACTTGGCTATGGTGATAATACCAAGGCTGCACTGATCACCCGGGGTATTGCTGAGATTGCAAGGCTTGGTATCGTAATGGGCGGAAGGATTGAAACCTTTTACGGGCTGACAGGAATAGGAGATCTGATCGTAACCTGTGCTTCCATGCATTCCAGAAACAGAAGAGCCGGTATCCTGATCGGTAAGGGTGCAACTATGGAAGAAGCCATGGCAGAGGTCAAGATGGTCGTGGAAGGGGTATATTCCGCTAAGGCCGGTTATGCACTTTCTAAAAAGTATCAGGTAAGCATGCCGATCATTGAACAGGTAAACAAGGTACTCTTTGAAGGAGCAAGTGCAGCCGATGCAGTAAAGGAGCTGATGCTCCGTGACAAGAAGGTAGAAAATATTGATCTCAGGAATCTGTATCAGAACAGTGCAGAAATATCCTGGTAGGATAGTGATAACAGAGGGAGGAACCTGCAGGTGAGTGACGAACAGAAAAATGATTTTTGGAGTTCATCATCCAATGATGATTTCTGGAATAAGCCGGTCGGTGATGACTGGTTAAAAAAGGACGAGCCAAAGCCTGAAACAAATGAGCCTTCCTGGAATGAAAACCCGTATTACCAAAGCCATGTCCATGAGGATGAGGTAAAGGGCAGTGTGTTTCATGAGGAAAACACAGACAGTACTTACTGGGACAAGGCAGCAGACAATGTTTACCGTGAACAGAAATCGGACAATATTTATACCGGAGAAGTACCGGAGCAACAGAAGAAAAGAGTACATGTACATACTATTATCTGTCTGATCAGTATATGTATTATGGTATTTGTCATTCTGGCGGTTGCAGCGGCAGCATCTCTTACAAAAAACGTACAGAAAAAGGAAGCACGTGTGGTATCCTACACAGAAGAAAATCTTACTTCGCCGGTATTTGATTATTATGATAACAATACGGTAACACTGGAGAATAACTGTTATACAATCGTAAATCATGATATTTATGCAGGCTTTCCGGAAGACTATTCCCTGATTGCCATTAGGGTAGATGTGGAGAGCAGTGCTTATGTCCAAAATGCCTATGTCATGAAAAACTGTTATATCGGTTACGAAGAGAACGGAACAGTGGAATATAAACAGTCGCTTGGAAGGGATGTTTATTATCCCTATGTGGCTGGATATGGATTTGACAGCAGCAGCTTTCTTTCAGATTACGGATGTGGTAATGGAGCTGATATTACCGGTTATTTTTTCTTCCTGATTCCGGCAGATGTACAGGAAATTACACTGTATATGGAAAAATATGATCTGCAGCATGATACGATAGACAAAATAGAAACGGTTATGTCATGGAACATGGGTGTTCTTCCTTATGATGAGGAAATCCCAGGCAGACTTGCAAAAGAGGGAGGGTATCATTATGAGTAAGGTATTGAAAAACGGGATCACTGTACTGGTTGTTGCAGTCTGTGGCTTTGTCTGCCTGATCGCACTTCTTCTTTATGCATCGGGAGAACTGAAATATGCATCCTACGAGCTTGAGTCTGCTGTGAAGCCGGAGCTGGTTTCTGCTACAGCAGAGCGTATAGACAGTGGGACGCTGAAAAATGTGCGCGATGACAGGGACTATTATAAAGTAAAGCTGATGCTGCAAAATAACAGTAATTATGGATACTGGGACAGCTCACTATATTTCACATATAAGAAGCCAGATAACAGTAACGCCTATATTCAGGAGATGGAGCATACATCAGCCTTTGACAGATGGCAGGATGGACGATACTTCCCGGCAGGGAAGGCGGCTGTCAGTGAACGGATCATAGAAGTTGATAAGGATTGCAGGGAAGTTAAGATTTCCCAACGTGGAGATGATACAGACCCTGTTACAGTACAATTAGAAAAATAAAAGGGAGCAGATAAAACGATGACGATTTTTGATGAATTAAAAGCAAGAGGACTTCTTGCACAGCTTACAGATGAAGAGGAGATCAAGGAGCTGATCAACAATGGAAAGGCCACCTTTTATATCGGGTTTGATCCTACCGCAGATTCTCTTCATGTTGGACATTTCATGGCACTCTGCCTGATGAAGAGACTGCAGATGGCAGGGAATAAGCCAATCGCGCTGATCGGCGGTGGTACCGGTATGATCGGAGATCCTTCCGGAAGAAGTGATATGCGTACTATGATGACACCAGAGACGATCCAGCATAACTGTGACTGCTTCAAGAAGCAGATGAGCCGTTTTATTGATTTCTCAGAGGGCAAGGCCCTGATGGTCAATAATGCAGAATGGCTGATGGATCTGAATTATATTGAATTTCTAAGAGAGGTAGGACCTCACTTCTCAGTTAACAATATGTTGAGAGCGGAGTGCTACAAGCAGAGAATGGAAAAGGGTCTTTCTTTCCTTGAGTTTAACTATATGCTGATGCAGAGCTATGATTTCTATGAACTGTTCCAGAAATACGGCTGCAATATGCAGTTTGGCGGTGATGACCAGTGGAGCAATATGCTTGGCGGAACTGAACTGATCAGAAGAAAGCTTGGTAAGGATGCCTATGCCATGACCATTACCCTGCTTCTGAATTCTGAGGGCAAGAAGATGGGTAAGACACAGAAGGGGGCTGTATGGCTTGATCCAGAGAAGACTTCTCCATTTGAATTCTATCAGTACTGGAGAAATGTGGCAGATGCAGATGTACTTAAGTGTCTGCGTATGCTTACCTTCCTGCCTCTTGAGCAGATTGATGAGATGGATCACTGGGAAGGCAGCCAGCTCAATCAGGCCAAGGAGATCCTGGCTTATGAGCTGACAAACCTTGTGCATGGTGAGGAAGAAGCAAAGAAAGCACAGGAAAGTGCAAGAGCACTGTTTAGTACTGGTGTGGCAGCACAGATGCCCACCTGTGAGCTGACAGATGAGGATATGGCAGATGGAAGCATTGATCTGATCTCTGTACTGTGCAAGGCAGGACTGGTAAATACAAGATCTGAAGGCAGACGTGCTATCGAGCAGGGCGGCGTAACAGTAGGTGAGGACAAGGTGACTGATGTAAAGGCAGCTTATGCAAAGGATGCTTTTGCAGGAGAAGGACTTGTTGTAAAACGTGGAAAGAAGAACTTCCGCAGGATTATTGTGAAATAAGGACAGTATGCAGTATCAGTTAATCAAAAGCAAACGAAAAACGATTGCCATCTCTTTTGACAGGGGTGGCAATCTTGTTGTGAAAGCGCCCTGGTTTGTCAGCGACAGGGAGGTAGAAAGATTTGTGCAGAGCAAGGCGGAATGGATCCTTGCGACAGCAAAACGGCTTGCCATGCAGGAAAAGAAAAAAGAAGCAGTGCGGCTGCAGCTTGTGAACGGAGATCAGCTTCCTTTCCTTGACGAGCATCTGACATTGTCAGTTTTCCGGGAGGAAAGCAGCAGATGCCGGGTAAAGAAGGCAGGAGACAGACTTCTTTTATTTGTTCCCTATGAAGCAGACTATGAGATCAGGAGAATGGCCATAGAAAAATGGTACCGGAAGATGGCTGCGCAGTGGATCAGGGAAAGGGCCGTGTTTTATGCCGGAATGATGCAGGTGAGCTTTTCTGAGATCCACATCAAGGATCAGAGAAGCAGGTGGGGAAGCTGCAGTGGTCTTTCCAACCTGAATTTTTCTTTCCGCCTCATGCTGGCACCTGCAGCTGTGGCAGAGTATGTGGTGATCCATGAGCTGTGCCACCTGCGGTATATGGATCACTCGCAGAGTTTCTGGCAGATGGTCGAAGCCTTCTGTCCGGATTATAAAGTTAGGAAGAAATGGCTGGCAGAACACGGAAATGAACTGTATCTGTTCTGAGCTTCAGCCGGGGGAAATGAATTATGGGTATAATGCAAAATACAGACGGTTACAGACCGGGAGAGGAGTGCAGTCACTGTAAGGGGCGCTGCTGCCGGGAAAAGGGCTGCAGCCTTGCACCCTCCGACTTGGAAAGAGCAATAAAAAAAAGAGGACTTACAGGAAATAAGAGGGAGAAGATTCTTTCTTTTTTACAGGAGGACGGGAATCTGTATGCCATTGACCGGTTTCATCTGGAGGGAAAAGAGATCTACTATATGAGAATACGGCATCATGCCTATACCTTTGTCGGAGAGGATGCCATAGGGATCTGTGCTGCACTGACTGCTGCCGGCTGCATATTATCAGAAGAGGACAGACCAAAGGGCGGCAGGTATCTGGAAAGCAGACCGGATGGCCACTGTATCCAGCATTACGGGGCAGATGAGATGGCAGAGGACTGGCTGCCTTACCAGGAGAGCCTTTCTTCCATATACTGGGAATACTTTCAGAAGTTTAAAGAGGATGGCACCTTTGATAAGTGCGATGAGGAATATTTCAGATTCCTGAGGACATTCAGGGAAGGAAGCGTTTTCTGAGTTCTTAAATGATACCAATCTTGACAGCAGACAGATTTATTTGATGAACCTTAAGCACAAAGAATAAAGCTGAATATTCTGTTCATAAAACAAACACCCCTTTCATACATTTAAATAAATATGGAAGGGGTTTATTATATGGATAATCAAAGGGATTATGATTTATACAGGGACATACAGACGAGATGCAACGGGGAGATTTACATAGGTGTGGTGGGACCTGTGCGGACAGGAAAATCAACCTTTATCAAGAGGTTCATGGATCTGCTTGTCCTGCCTCATATAGAGGATGAATTTGAACGGGAACGTGCAAATGATGAATTGCCACAGAGCGCTGGAGGCAAGACGATCACGACAACGGAACCCAAATTTATCCCAAAGGAGGCAGCAAGTATTTCCCTTGGGGAAGGGGCACAGGCCAGGGTACGTTTGATCGACTGTGTGGGATATATGGTAGAAGGTGCTGCAGGCCATATGGAAAACGGGGAAGAGAGGATGGTGAAGACACCATGGAGTGAGGAAGAGATCCCCTTTACGCAGGCGGCTGAAACGGGTACAAGAAAGGTAATCGCAGATCATTCCAGTGTTGGGATCGTGGTGACCTGTGACGGCAGCTTTACTGAGATCGGAAGACAGCAGTATGAACCGGCAGAGGAGCGTACGGTACGGGAACTGAAGAAGCTGAACAAACCCTTTATCGTACTTTTGAATACCACAAAGCCTTATAGCGAAGAAACAGGGAAGCTGGCAGAAGTTCTTTCTGAAAAGTATCAGGTATCTGTGCTGCCTGTAAATTGTGAACAGTTAAAAAAAGAAGATATTCGGCAGATTCTTGAAAAGCTGCTCTGTGAATTTCCACTTACAGTTATGGAATTTTATATGCCGAAGTGGGTGGAAATGCTGGAGAGGGATCACCCCCTTAAGGTACAGCTTGTAGAAAAGGTCAGAGAGGTCATGAAGGAATACACCTGCATCCGGGATGTACTGCAGAGGCCGGTTTCCATTAAAGGAGATTTTGTCAGAAAATGTAAGATGGATCAGGTAGGAATGGCAGACGGCTGCGTAAGAATCTATATTGATGTGGATGATGCTTGCTATTTTGAGATGCTGAGCAGTCTGGTAGGAGAAGACATTCACAATGAATACCAGCTTTTATCAACACTGAAAGAAATGGCGGCTATGAAAAAAGAGTATTCCAGGGTTCTGAGTGCGGTGATGTCAGTGAGACAAAAAGGATATGGCGTTGTTATGCCACAGAGAGAAGAAATCCTGTTAGATAAACCGGAGCTGATCCGGCATGGCAACAAGTTTGGTGTAAAGATCCGGGCAGAGAGCCCGAGCATCCATATGATCCGTGCCAACATTGAAACAGAGATCTCTCCGATCGTAGGAAGTGAGGAACAGGCAAAGGATCTGATACGGTATATTTCCGAGTCCGAAACCGGAAAGGAAGGCATCTGGGAAACCAACATTTTCGGAAAAACAGTAGAACAGCTTGTAAATGACGGTATTACCGGGAAGCTGACGATGATCGGTGAAGAAAGTCAGGTGAAGCTGCAGGAGACCATGCAGAAGATCGTGAACGATTCCAACGGAGGCATGGTGTGCATTATTATCTGAGAAGAACAGGGACTGCCCGGAACAGCAGTCCCTGTTTTTGCAAATATCATTCAACATTTTTTCGGCAAATCAGGCAGAAGACAGTACTTTTTTGCTAGTGTTAAGAAGCTGTAAAGACCTGTCAAAAGGGTGCTTCGTTGGTTGAAGCAAATGCCGTTTTGTGATAGAATTAATAAGTAATTAGAAAATGAATGGAGGGTTCCTTTATGAATCAGACATACCAGAAACTCCTTGACTGTTACGAAAGTGTACGGGCAAGGATTCCTTTTATTCCAAGAGTTGCACTTGTTCTTGGATCAGGTCTTGGCAATTATGCAGATGCTATTGATGTCAAAGGTGAAATCAGATATTGTGAAATTAAAGATTTTCCTGTTTCTACAGTACCCGGACATGAGGGAAAGTTTATTTTCGGTTATGTAGGACAGGTTCCTGTTGTATGCATGAAGGGAAGAATCCATTATTATGAAGGATATCCGATTTCAGATGTGGTACTTCCAACCAGATTGATGAAGATGATGGGCGCTGAAATTTTGTTTCTTACCAATGCATCCGGTGGAATTAATCCTGCTTTTGGAGCAGGGGATTTTATGCTGATTAAAGATCATATTTCCTGTTTTGCTCCTAATCCGCTTGTAGGTCCTAATATTGATGAGCTGGGACTCAGATTTCCAGATATGAGTACGATTTACAATAAAAAGCTGCAGCAGAAGATCAGAGAAGCTGCAGGTATACATAATATAGCACTGAAGGAAGGGGTTTACGCACAGCTTACCGGACCTTCCTTTGAGTCACCTGCAGAGATCCGGATGCTGAGGGCACTTGGGGCAGATGCAGTTGGCATGAGTACAGCGGTAGAAGCAATCGCAGGAAATCATATGGGAATGAAGGTATGTGGGATTTCCTGTATCTCCAATCTTGCAGCCGGTATGACAGACCAGCCTCTGACGCATGAAGAAGTTCAGGAAGCTGCAGATATTGCAGCACCCCTGTTCAAAAAGCTGATCACGGAATCATTGATGCTGTTTTAAGGATGGGATGAAAATGGAAAAAGTACAGTGTGAAGACCCGGATCAGGACAGGCTTCCTGTAGAGGAATTGATAGGGAAGGCACTTGCAGCCAGAAAAAATGCGTACACACCTTATTCCCACTTTCAGGTAGGAGCAGCACTTCTGACAGAACGTGGACAGATATATACAGGATGCAACATTGAAAATGCAGCTTATGGACCAACCATCTGTGCAGAACGTTGTGCCATCTTTAAGGCAGTAAGTGAAGGGGAACATTCCCTGAAGGCGATTGCCATTGCAGGAGGAAACGAAAAGGAAACAGATATGCTGAGCGGATATGCATTCCCGTGTGGTGTCTGCAGACAGGTCATGCGTGAATTTGCAAAGGATGCTGCATTTAAGGTGATCGTAGCAAGGAATATAACAGATTTTCAGATTTTCAGCCTGGAGGAGCTTTTGCCAAACAGCTTTGGACCGGAGAATCTGTCAGCTAAAGAATTGGAGGGAGGCACGGAATGAACATTCGTTTTTTTAACGCCAGGATCCTCACCATGGAAGAAGGAAGGAAAATCTTTTCCGGAGAGGTATGGGTGAGTGGTGATCGTATCCTGTATGTGGGAGAGGGCAGAAGCAACGATGATATCTTTCAGGAGCTTAAGATACCTGTGATTATCTGGGATCGCGAAATTGACTGTAATGGTAATCTGCTGATGCCGGGATTCAAGGATGCACATACGCATTCAGGAATGACCCTGCTGAGATCCTTTGCAGATGACCTGCCGCTTGACCAGTGGCTGAATCAGCAGATCTTTCCGGTGGAAGCACTTTTGACCGGAGATGAGATTGGTGAGCTGACGAAGCTTGCCGTACTGGAATACCTGACAAGTGGTATTACAGCGGTTTTTGATATGTATCTGACACCGGATACAATATTTGAAGCCTTTGATTCCATGGGAATGAGAGGCGTACAGGTTGGCGGCGTTAACAATTTCAGCCAGTCAGTGGAGGCACTGGAGGACTGGTATGTAAGACTGAATAATAAAAGTCCGCTGCAGTCCTTTAAGCTTGGATTTCATGCTGAATATACCTGTTCAAAGGAGCTGCTGCTGAAGATCGCAGAGCTTTCCCATAAATATCAGGCGCCGGTGTATACCCATTTATGTGAAACGAAGGCTGAGGTAGAGGGATGCAGGGATCGGTATGGGATGACACCGGCTGCATTTCTGGATTCCATTGGCATGTTTGATTACGGCGGAGGCGGTTACCATCTGGTACACATGTCAGAAGAAGATATTGAAGTATTAAAAAAACGAAAGCTGTATGCGATATCCAATCCGGGTTCCAATACCAAGCTGGCCAGTGGAACAGCGCCGATCAGCAGGTATCTGAAGGAAGGAATACCTGTAGCACTCGGAACAGATGGACCGGCAAGCAATAACTGTCTTGATATGTTCAGGGAGATGTTCCTGGTAACAGGGCTTGCCAAGCTGAAGGAGGAGGATGCAGCAGCCGTTGATGCGATGGAGGTTCTGAAAATGGCGACAGTGAACGGGGCTCATGCCATGGGACTTCCGGATGCAGATGTGCTTGCCAGAGGGAAACTGGCAGATATGATACTGATCGATCTGGATCAGCCTAATATGAGGCCATTTAACAATATTTCCAAGAATATAGTTTACAGTGGAAGCAAGATAAATGTAAAATTAACTATGATCGGCGGAAAGATCCTCTATGAAAATGGAGTGTTTCAGACAGCGGAGGGTCCGGCTGCCATCTATGAGAGAGCAGAAGAGATCATAAAGGACAAGAAACAGAAAATTTCAAAAAATGTGTTGTGATATAAGGAGGGAAAAGCCATGAATAATCAGGAAATAAACAAAACACAGGGGAAAAAAGCAAATACGATGCATTCATTAAAAATGAAAATCTTCTTACTGGTATTTATTGCCATCATATTTGCCATAGGTCTTTGCCTGCTGATGATCGTTCCAAAATCAAAGAATAATCTTGAGACGGTTATTGAAAATTATATGAAGGATATTACTGTTGTCGAAGGCGAAAATCTGGACAGGGAGCTGGCAAGTGAAGGAGCTGATACAGTTCTTTCCGCAGAAGCGCTGCAGGACGATCTTAAAGGCATTTCGATCAGTGGGATGCCATCAAGCTACGCTTATATTTTTTCAGGGACAGACGGCACCATGCTGTATCATCCGACAGCAGACAAGATCGGCCTTCCGGTAGAGAATGTAGCGGCAAAGCAGCTTCTTACAGAGATCGGAGAGGGAAAGAAACCAGAGCCTTCCGTAATTGAGTATGAGTTTAAGGGAAAACAGAAATATGCAGCTTATTATATAGGAAATGAAGCAGCGTTTGTCCTGATCATTACAGCCGATGGAGATGAGGTATTTGCAAGTCTGAATGAAACTACAAATTACAGTCTGATAGGAGCACTTGTACTGATCCTCGTCTGCAGTGTATTTACCTTTTTCATAACTTCACTGATGTTCAGACCGATTGGCGTGATTACCAGAGTGATAAATAAAATCTCAGATATGGATTTCAGGGAAAATGATGATCAGAAGCATATGCTGAAGCAGAAAGATGAAACAGGCATAATGGGACATGCAGTCAATACTCTGCGTCTGGAACTGATTGATATTGCAAAGCAGATCAAGGGAAAAAGCCAGGAATTATATGAATCTTCTGAAGCACTCAGCACAGGGACAAGTGAAACAGTTACAGCAGTGGAACAGGTAGAAAATGCGATCACAGAAATTGCCAAGGGCGCAACCTCCCAGGCGCAGGAAACGCAGTCAGCATCTGAAAATGTGGTTTTAATGGGGAACATGATCGAAGAAGCCAATACAGAGGTTGAAAATCTCCGTACCAATGCAAGAGCCATGCGTGATGCCGGAAATTCTGCAGTTACCATTCTGAAAGAGCTTGGACAGATCAATCAGCAGACAAAGGATGCTATGGAAGTGATCTATAAACAGACAAATGTAACCAATGAGTCTGCACAGAAGATCAAAGAGGCGACAGAGATCATTACGGATATCGCAGAAGAAACTAATCTGCTTTCCTTAAACGCATCTATTGAAGCTGCAAGAGCCGGTGAACAGGGACGGGGCTTTGCTGTAGTAGCAGCCCAGATCCAGAAGCTGGCAGAGCAGTCCAATGAGTCTGCAAGACAGATCGAAGCGATCATTAATACGCTGATCGAGGAATCAGAAAAGTCTGTAGACACGATGAAGAACGTAAAGGAAGTTATTGATAAGCAGGATGTCAATGTAACAAATACACAGGATGCGTTTAATAAGGTTAAGGACGGAATAGACCGTTCTGTAGAAGGAATCCGTGAGATTGCGAAACGGACAGCCGGACTTGATGAAGCAAGGATCAAGGTTGTGGATATTGTCCAGAATCTGACGGCCATTGCAGAGGAAAACGCTGCAAGTACAGAGGAAACATCAGCATCTGCAGAGGAAGTCAATGCTGTTATCAGCAATATTGCTGCAAATGCCAATAATCTGCATGAAATTGCTGTCAGTCTGGAAGATTGTGTAAAAATGTTTATCTTTGAATAATGCAAGGTAAAAAATATGGGTTATCTTATGTTTCTGGCAGTAATTGTTTTGTTTTTTCTGCTCCTGATCACCAGAACATATCTGCAGAGCCGCAGAGAAGAAAAAGAATATAGGGATCGCATTTTATATCATTTTGGTGAACAGCCCCCGGAAAAGGTCAGTGCTGCCAGAAAGCAGAAAATCGCAGATGGCTATAAACGAAGGAACAGGGAGTTTTATATAGACGATATTACCTGGAAAGATCTTCAGATGGATGAGGTCTATGACCGGCTTGCTTTTGTGGAAACACAGGCCGGAGAAGAGTCTCTTTATGAAATTCTGAGAACACCATTGACAGATCCTGAGCTTCTTGCACAGAGGGAATTGCAGATCCGTTATTTTCAGGAACATCCAAGGGAAAGGGCAGCATGCCAGATGTTATTTCACAGGCTGTCAGTAAAGAAATGCTCCCGTTCTCTGTATGAACAGCTGGAGCAGCTTGAGAAAGCACCGGAGCAGAAGGCTGTATCCGAGTATCTGGCAGTGTGGCTTGTGTTTTTTTCTGTGATTATGATCCTGTGGAATTTTCCGGTTGGAATCTGCATGATGGTGGCAGTCTGCATCTATAATATTTTGTCGTATTTTAAAAGGAAAGCAGCGATCACGCCTTACATCAGCTGCTTTTCGTATCTGATTTTATTTGTGAAGCAGGCAGAAAAATTTCCACAGCTTACAGGACCGTGGCAGGGAGATATAAATAAACTTACAAACATTGTAAATAAGCTGCAGAGGCTGAAAAGAGGAGCCTTTCTTCTGCCTGAAGGAAATATCAGAAGTTCATCTGATCCCTTTTCTGTTTTGCTTGATTATATAAATATGCTGCTGCATATGGATCTGCTGTTTTTTTATCACAGAAAAAAACAGATTCTTATGTACAAGGAAGAAGCTGCAGAGCTGATCCGTATTACGGGAAAGATAGAAGCATTCATAGCGATCGTGGCATTTCGGGCAGGCAACAGCGGAAATTGTATTCCGGAATACCAGGAGAAGGGGATCATGGCAGAGGGACTTTATCATCCGCTGCTGAAGAAGCCGGTAGTAAATGACATGAATACCACTGACTGCGTACTGATCACAGGCTCCAATGCTTCAGGAAAGTCTACTTTTTTAAGAACGGCTGCAATCAATGTCCTGCTGGCACAGACAGTTCATACCTGCATGGCCAAAGCATTTGCAGCTCCCTGTTACAGACTGTATACCTCAATTTCTATCAGTGATGATCTTCTGAACGGGGAAAGCACTTATGTTGCGGAGATCAGGGCGCTGAAGAGAATAATAGATGCAGCAGAAGTAAAGGGAACACCCGTTATTGCATTTACAGATGAGATTTTGAGAGGGACAAATACTGTGGAGAGGATAGCAGCAGCTGCCCAGATCCTGAAATATCTGAAGGAAGAGGGTGTATTTTGCTTTGCCGCAACACATGATGTAGAGCTGACTGTGCTTTTGCAGAAGGAATATCATAATTATCATTTCGTAGAAGTGGTAGAAAATGGAGAAGTGATCTTCCCATATCAGCTAAAGGAGGGACGTGTCAGATCAAGAAATGCGATCAGACTGCTGGCAGGAATGGGATATGACAAAAAAATAACAGAAACAGCTGAAAAGATGGCTTCTGATTTTCTTGAAAAAGGAGTCTGGTCATGCTAAAATAAAAAGCAGTTGAGAAAGGCGGTAGACATGAATAATCTGATTTTATTTTTTAATTCCTTTATGTCTTATTTTTTATTACTGCTTCTGATAGCAGCAATCGTAGGAGTGGCAATTTTCATCGGCATTAAGCTCCGCAAAAGTAAAAACGAAAAAGAAAAGGATGTACAGGATAGTGTACAAACCCCTTAAAAGTGTTCAGCCAATGAACACTTTTTCTATACTATACGTGCGTAAAAAAGCTGCAAAGGATAGTTCCCTGGCAGAAATGTGCACAGGAAAAGAGGAGAGATATGCTTAATTTACAGGTAGCAGACAGAATGAAGGAATATGAGGAAGGAATCTTCCAGCTTCTGGATGAAAAGAAGGCGGAAGTAGAAAAGACAGGGAAAAAGGTATATAACCTTTCCGTTGGTACACCGGATTTTCCACCGTCAGAACGCATTATGAAAGCTGTAGAAGAAGCAGCCAGAAAGCCGGAAAACTACAAATATTCCCTGAAAGAGATCCCGGAACTGAAGCAGGCACTGATAGAGCGTTACCGGACAAGATATCAGGTAGAACTGAAGGAAGCTGAATTTACAGCCGTTTACGGATCTCAGGAAGGAATTGCCCATATTGCGCTGGCATACTGTAATCCGGGAGATGTTGTGCTGGTTCCGGATCCGGGATATCCGATCTTTTCCATAGGACCATCCCTTGCCATGGCAGATGTAAGAACCTATCCTCTGCTGAAAGAGAATGATTATCTGCCAGATCTGAAAGGAATGGATCCTGAATTATTAAAGAAGACAAAGATGATGATCGTTTCCTATCCGTTAAACCCGATCTGCAGGATCGCACCGGACAGCTTTTATGATGAGCTGATTCCCTGGGCAAAGGAGAATAATATCATTATCGTTCATGATAATGCTTATTCTGATATTGTATATGATGGACACGTTGGCAAGTCTATCCTTTCTCATGAAGGGGCAAAGGATATCTGTGTAGAATTTTACTCTCTGTCAAAGAGCTTTAATTATACAGGCGCAAGAATGGGATTCATTGTGGGAAATGAATTCCTGGTACAGACATTTAAGAAGCTCAGGTCACAGATCGATTATGGTGCATTTCTTCCGGTGCAGTACGGTGCGGTAGCAGCCCTTACCGGCAGTGATGAAGAAGTAAAGGCACAGTGTGCTGAGTATCAGAAGAGAAGAGATGCTCTCTGCAGCGGGCTTCGTTCGATAGGCTGGTATATCGAGGACAGTGAGGGCAGTATGTTTGCCTGGGCAGCCATTCCAGAAGGCTATACGGATGATGTCAGCTTTGTTATGGAGCTGCTTGAAAGGGCAGGTGTCTTATGTACACCGGGAAGCAGCTTCGGAAAACGGGGAAAGGGACATGTACGCTTTGCATTGACCATGCCTGTTGAAAGGATAAAGGAAGCGGTAAAAGCGATTGAAAACAGCGGTATGATCAGAAAATAACAGATAAAAGGGGATGAAAGCAACAGATGAGTATTGAAACAGAGGAAAAACTGGAGGCTTCTGCACTGGATGAAGCATACAGACCAAAGAGAGATGTTAAGGTCATCAAAAAGGATGGCAGCCTGGAAGCGTTCCATGTACAGAAGGTTATTGATGCGGTTGGAAAGAGTGCTTACCGCGCCCTGACCAAATTCACGGAAGAAGAAAAAAAGCATATCTGCCAGTATGTGATCGATAAAGTAGATGAACTGGAAGAGGACAGGATCCCCATTCCGATCATGCATAATATCGTAGAGAGTGCCCTGGAGGATGTGAAGCCTATTGTAGCAAAGAGCTACCGGGATTACCGTAACTATAAGCAGGATTTTGTAAGGATGATGGATGATGTCTATAAAAAGAGTCAGTCCATTATGTATGTCGGTGATAAAGAAAATGCCAATACCGACAGTGCACTGGTTTCAACCAAGAGAAGTCTGATCTTCAATCAGTTTAACAAAGAGCTGTATCAGAAGTTCTTTATGACCACAGAAGAGATCCAGGCCTGCAGGGATGGCTATATCTATGTCCATGATATGTCTGCAAGAAGAGATACCATGAACTGCTGTCTTTTTGATGTGGCAAGCGTACTGACAGGCGGCTTTGAAATGGGAAATATCTGGTATAATGAGCCAAAGACACTGGATGTTGCCTTTGACGTGATCGGTGATATCGTCTTAAGTGCAGCCAGCCAGCAATATGGCGGTTTCACAGTTCCGGAAGTAGATAAGATCCTGGAGCCGTATGCAGAGAAGACCTATCATAAGAGCCTTGAAAAGTATAAAAGACTGGGAATTGATGAAGAAAGTGCAGAAGCAGAGGCTTATGCAGATGTAAAAAGAGAGTTCGAGCAGGGCTTCCAGGGCTGGGAGTATAAGTTTAATACAGTAGCCAGCAGCCGTGGAGATTATCCATTTATTACAGTAACTGCAGGAATCGGTACAGGCAGATTTGCAAAGCTTGCTACAATCTCCCTGTTGAATGTCCGCAGAAAGGGACAGGGGAAAAAGGATTGTAAAAAACCGGTGCTTTTCCCGAAAATTGTATTCCTTTATGATGAAAATCTTCATGGTCCCGGAAAGGAGCTTGAGGATGTGTTTGAGGCTGGGGTGAAATGTTCTGCCAAAACCATGTATCCTGACTGGCTTTCCCTTACTGGAAAAGGTTATATTGCCAGTATGTATAAGCAGTACGGAAAGGTTATTTCTCCCATGGGCTGTCGTGCTTTTCTGTCTCCCTGGTATGAGAGAGGCGGTATGCATCCGGCAGATGAAAATGATGTGCCTGTATTTGTGGGAAGATTCAATATCGGTGCCGTGTCCCTGCATCTTCCGATGATCCTTGCCAAATCAAGGCAGGAAGGAAGGGACTTTTACGAGGTTCTTGATTATTACCTGAACCTGATCAGACAGCTTCATATCAGAACCTATGCTTACCTTGGAGAAATGAGGGCGTCCACTAATCCGCTTGCTTACTGTGAAGGTGGATTCCTTGGCGGACATCTGAAGCTGACAGACAAGATTAAGCCGATCCTGAAAACAGCGACAGCAAGCTTTGGCATTACTGCGTTTAATGAACTGCAGGAGCTTTATAATGGGAAATCTCTGGTAGAGGACGGGGCATTTGCACTGGAGGTGCTGGAGTATATTAATGAAAGGATCAATGAATTTAAAGAAGAGGATGGCAATCTCTATGCCATCTACGGAACACCGGCAGAGAGTCTCTGCGGTCTTCAGGTGAAGCAGTTCCGTGCCAAGTATGGCATTATCGAAGGCGTTTCTGACAGGGAATATGTTTCTAACAGCTTTCACTGCCATGTGACTGAAGATATTACACCGATCCAGAAGCAGGATCTGGAATACCGTTTTTGGGAATTATCCAATGGCGGTAAGATCCAGTATGTGAAGTATCCAATTGATTACAATATAGAAGCGATCAAAACCCTGATCCGCAGGGCAATGGAAATGGGATTTTATGAAGGAGTAAATCTTTCACTGGCATACTGTGATGATTGCGGGCATCAGGAGCTTGAAATGGATGTATGTCCTAAATGCGGCAGCAAGAATCTGACAAAAATAGAGAGAATGAATGGTTATCTTTCCTATTCCAGAGTACATGGGGATACCAGACTGAATGAGGCAAAAATGGCAGAAATTTCAGAAAGGAAGAGCATGTAGGGAATGAGATATCACAATATTACGAAAGACGATATGCTGAATGGTGACGGTCTGCGGGTTGTATTGTGGGTAGCGGGCTGTTCCCATTGCTGCAAGGACTGCCAGAATCCGATCACCTGGGATCCAAACGGTGGAATCCCGTTTGATGAGGCAGCAAAGCAGGAGATCTTTGACCAGCTTGATAAGCCCTATATTTCCGGGATTACCTTTTCTGGAGGAGATCCGCTGCATTCAGCAAACCGGCTTGAGGTAAGGAACCTCATGGCCGAGATACGGGAGAAATATCCGGATAAGACGATATGGCTCTATACAGGAGATCTATGGGAAAATGTGCTTCATTATGCCATGATGCAATATATTGATGTCCTGGTAGACGGAGAATTTATGGCAGATAAAAAGGATGTGAAGCTTCTCTGGAAAGGAAGCAGTAACCAAAGAGTGATCGATGTACAAAAAAGTTTAAAACAGACAGATCCAGTGATCCCGGTTCTGCATTGTGGAGATTACAGCTATGGAAACCATTAAAATCAAATATTTTACAGACAAAATTGAAAAACTGACCTACATTGACGGCAAATCTGACTGGATCGATCTTCGGGCAGCGGAGTCGGTGGATTTGAAAAAGGGAGAATTTAAACTGATCCCTCTTGGTGTTGCCATGGAGCTGCCAAAGGGTTATGAGGCGCATATTGTGCCAAGAAGCTCAACTTTTAAGAATTTCGGGATTATCCAGACTAATCATCAGGGTGTGATTGACAGTTCTTATTGTGGGGACAATGATGAATGGAAAATGCCGGTTTATGCTATGAGAGATACACATATTGAAGTGAATGACAGGATCTGCCAGTTCCGTATTATGGAAAATCAGCCAAAGATCCAGTTTGAAGAGGTAAAAGCGCTTACCGGTGTGGACAGAGGCGGCTTTGGCACAACAGGAAAGCAATAAAAAATGAAAAAATGAGTATAAAAGGACTTCTTTTGCCACATAATGGTGAGGTAATCAGTATGTGCGTAAAAGGAGTCTTTTTATTATGGATGTTAATGGAATTGATAATCTGAGACAGCAAAAGGATGCCATGACAGCTTCGCTGAAGGAAAATATGGATTTTCTGAACCGGAAGCTTGATATTGATAAAAACTTCGATCTGGTGTACCGTGTGATCCAGATCGGGGGAAGGGAAGCCTGTATGTACTTTGTGGATGGTTTCTGTAAGGACGAGCTGATGCAGAAAATGCTGCAGCGCTTTATGGATATCAAACCGGAAGAACTTCCGGAAAATGCCCATGAAATGTCAAAAAAATGTGTCCCGTATGTTGAAGTGGATCTGCAATCTGATTTCAGTCAGATCATTTATTTTATCATGTCCGGGGTATTTGCTCTTTTTATTGATGGATATGATCAGTGTATTCTGATCGACTCCAGAACCTATCCTGCAAGAAGTGTGTCAGAGCCGGAGAAGGATAAAGCACTCCGTGGATCCAAGGATGGATTCGTGGAAACTATCGTATTTAATACAGCGCTGATACGCAGGAGGATCCGCAGTACCAATCTCAGAATGGAAATGTTCCATGCTGGCAACAGCTCCCAGACAGATATTGTGCTCTGTTATATGGAAAACAGAGTAGACCAGAAATTCCTGGAGCAGATCAGGAAGAGGATCCAGAATATCAAGGTGGATGCCCTGACTATGAATCAGGAGAGCCTGGCAGAGTGTCTGTATCAGAAAAAATGGTATAATCCTTTTCCAAAGTTTAAGTTTACAGAACGGCCGGATACAGCATCGGCACAGATCCTGGAGGGGGATGTGGTCATACTTGTTGATAATTCCCCTTCAGCCATGATCACACCGACCTCTGTCTTTGATGTGATCGAGGAAGCAGATGATTATTATTTTCCTCCCATCACTGGAACGTACTTACGTCTGACCAGGTTTCTGATCGCCATTCTGACATATCTTCTGACACCAACCTTTCTTCTGCTGACACAGCATCTGGAATGGATTCCTGCAGGTTTTACCTTTATTGAAGTCAAAGATACGGTCAATATTCCGCTTATCTGGCAGTTCCTGCTCCTGGAGCTAGCCATTGACGGTCTGCGGCTTGCGGCGGTCAATACCCCTAATATGCTGAGTACACCATTAAGTGTCATGGCGGCACTGGTGCTTGGGGAGTTTTCGGTGAATAGCGGCTGGTTTAATTCAGAGGTTATGCTGTATATGGCTTTCGTGGCGATCGCCAATTATACACAGGCAAGCTACGAACTCGGATATGCGATCAAGTTTATGAGGATCCTGGCTCTGATCCTGACAGCGCTTTTCGATATATGGGGGTATATAGCTGCACTGCTCGTTATGGTCATTGCGCTGGTATCTAATAAAACAATTTCCGGGAAAAGCTATATTTATCCGCTGCTTCCATTAAATCTGAAACGTCTTGCCAGAAGATTTATCCGTTATAGACTCCCAGGAGCCAGAGAATAAAGACGGAAGGCGGATAAATAAGTGAGAAAATCTGCTGTTCTAACTAAAAGCTCTCTTTGCTATAATCATATTATAATGATGCAAATGAGGAGAAACGATTATGAAAATGATTATGCTTGGAACTGGCAATGCAACAGTGACACAGTGCTA
Organism: Suilimivivens aceti; assembly: GCF_025567405.1. NCBI lineage: Bacteria > Bacillati > Bacillota > Clostridia > Lachnospirales > Lachnospiraceae > Suilimivivens > Suilimivivens aceti. Next base: position 79,602 of record NZ_JAOQKJ010000002.1, read on the forward strand.
TAATACCTGTTTTGTACTGCAGGAAAATGACAGATATTTTCTGGTTGACGGTGGTGGTGGAAATGGTCTTTTACATCAGCTTAAAGCCGCACATCTGAACTGGCAGGATATGCGGACGATTTTTGTAACCCATAAGCATGTGGATCATCTGCTTGGGATCCTCTGGATGGTAAGGATGATCTGTCAGAATATGAGCAGGGGAAATTATGAGGGGGAAGCTGTGATCTACGGGCATGAGGAAGTGATCCGGCTGATCCGCAGTATGTCAGAGATGCTTTTTGCCAAAAAAGAAGTGCAGTATCTGGATGAAAAGATGCATCTCATACCGGTAGCAGATGGAGAAGAAAAGGAAATCCTTGGAAGAAAGGTTACCTTTTTCGATATCCAGTCCACCAAGGCGAAGCAGTTTGGGTTCTGCATGGATCTTGGAAACGGAGAAAAGCTGACCTGCTGCGGGGATGAACCTTATAAGGAATGTGAAGAGAAATATGCGAGGGGAAGCAAATGGCTTCTCCATGAGGCTTTTTGTCTGTATGGACAGGCGGATATCTTCAAACCTTATGAGAAGCATCATTCTACGGTAAAGGATGCCTGTGAACTGGCAGAAAAGCTGCAGGTGAAAAATCTCGTCCTGTATCATACCGAGGATAAAAATATAGCCTGCCGGAAAGAAAAGTATCTGGAAGAGGGGAAAAGCTATTACAATGGGAACCTGTTCGTGCCAGATGACCTGGAAGTAATGGAGTTGTAGGAAAAGCCTGGGATCAAAAATGATCAGATTGACATTTTTGATCCCTGTTTTATAATAAAAGTGTCTTTGAAGATATTCAAAACAGTGATCTGATAGAATCTTAAAAATCTGTTTGGCTGGAAATATTCATGCAGTCAGTAAAATCCAACATGGTTGATTTTGTATTTATTTATAAAAATTGCAGTGTTATGCAATTGTATTATACACACTCAATGTGTATAATAAGAGAAAGGAGTTACACTTGAAACGAAGGGACTTAATAAAGAAGCTTGAAGGGGCTGGCTTTCGTTTTTTACGTCATGGTGGAAATCATGATGTATATATCAGAAATGGGGATACGGAGCAAATTCCAAGACATAAGGAAATACATGAGAAATTAGCAATGGCAATATTGCGGAAATGGGGACTGTAGAAAGGAGCAGAGATGAAAGAAGCATATCCGGTGTTGTTGACCAAAACGAAGGACACGAAAAATACAATTTTAGTTGAGGTTCCGGATCTGAATATTCAGACAGAAGGCTATGGAATTGCAGATGCTATAGAAATGGCCAGGGATGCAATCGGTCTGGAAATTATTACAAGAGAAGATGAAGGAATTGACATTAAAGAACCCTCGGCTATTGAGAAGATTAATAAAGACGAAGGAATCTTTTCTGGTGAAGGGGAAACCTGTGTAACTTATGTAGATGTTGATCTTGCTGAGTATAGAAAGAAGGTTGATAGGAGAACAGTCCGGAGAAATGTAACACTTCCGAACTGGTTAAATCGAGCAGCAGATAGGGAAGGTCTTAATGTGTCCAAAGTATTACAGGATGCACTTATAACAGTTTTACAAACGACCCAAAACAGATGAATACCGTAAAAAGTTAATACAAGGGGAAGCCGCTGAAACAGGCTTCCCCTGCATTATTTTATGGCATCAGAAATGCTTCTGTGTCATATGCGAATATCAGGATTTACATTTATCAAATTCCGGGTTAAAGGCATAGAAGTTTTTGGAGTCCAGCTTATCCTGGACAATACGGAGAGCTTCGCCAAAACGCTGGAAATGTACGACTTCCCTGGCGCGAAGGAACTTTATGGGTTCATAGACATCCGGATCATCCCTGACAAGGCGGAGGATATTGTCATAGGTGGAGCGGGCTTTCTGCTCGGCTGCCATATCTTCAAAAAGATCCGTAATGGCATCGCCCTTTGACTGGAATTCACAACTGTTAAAGGGAATGCCGCCTGCTGCCATAGGCCAGATACCGACAGTGTGATCCACATAATAATTGGCGAAGCCGGATTTCTCAATTTCTTCCATGGAAAGGTTTCTTGTAAGCTGATGGACGATGGTAGAAACCATTTCAAGATGTGCCAGCTCTTCTGTTCCAATATCAGTCAGTACCCCTGCCACTTCATTATAAGGCATGGAGTAACGCTGTGAAAGATAACGCATAGAAGCGCCAAGCTCACCGTCTGGTCCACCATATTGGCTGAGGATTGCCTGTGCAAGCATGGCATTTGGGGTTTTGATGTTTACCGGAAATTGTAATCGTTTTTCATAGTTCCACATAGTCAGCAGCCTCCTTCCCAGGGCCATGGGGTTGTCGCCCATTCCCATTCACCTTTTTTACAGAACTGTGCATCAGAAATGCGCAAGGGTGTGTATTTCATGGCATATTCCTGCATGGCCTGGTTTTTCATTCTGACGTAATGATTCAGATACTCCATGGCTTCACGGTCAGTCGGGTGGGTATCCAGATATTCTGTCATTTCCACAACAACAAAATCAATCACACCTATGTCGTGATAAAGCTGTTGCTGATCTGTCATTTTACTACGGTTATTCATGGATTCACACATCTCCTTCCTGTAAATGGTTTTGTCAGCTCAGGAAAGATGGTGCCATTACAATAGCCTTCTTCAAGATCCTCATAAATGCTTGTAAGATGCTGCCATGGAACATATGCCATAGCAATAGGAAATCGTTCAAAATATTCGTTGAAGCTGTAATCCTGCATAAAATCCTCTCATATTTTTCTGTCTATTTAATATATTGTATGAAAGGGCTATTTTGATGTTCCATACTGTTCCCTGATCAGGCGGATCAGAGATGACATTGCAGGAGTCAGGTATTTATTTTTCCGATAGATGATCTGTCTGTAGACAGTGACGCTATATTGGGGAAGCGGAAGAATGGCAAGCTGTCTTGAAGAAAGTTCTTTTTCGATCACATATCTGGGAAGATAGGAAATACAGTTTTCCTTCAGAAGCATGGCACGGATAAAATCCGTATTTCCTGTTTCCAGACTTGCCTTTAAGAAAATGCCTTCCCTGGAAAGCAGCTGAAGAAGAGCCTGACTGTATCCGAAGTCTTGTTCTGTAAGGATAATTTTTTCGGAAAGCAGGTCTGTTATCGCAAGATTCCGGTTCTGAAAAAGCGGATGTGATGGAGCAGCAGTAAAGTAGGCCTGGTCACTGCCAAGGACAGTGCCATTCCAGTCCGGATCGCCAACATTCTGGTCAATAATAAATGAAAAATCCAGCTCATTCCGCATCATGAGTTCGGATAGATGATCCCTTACACCAGTTTTAAGGATAAGAGATATATTACTGTAATGGGATTCAAAGGTATGTATCAGATCAGAAAAATCACAGGAAAGAAGAGATTCTGAAATACCGATACGGATCGTTTCCATGCTTGCTGTGTTATCCTGCAGCTTTGCTGTAAGGGATTCTATATTCCGTATAAGGATCTGGGCATGCTCCAACAGAAGTGTGCCTTTGTCAGTCAGATACACCTTTTTCCCAATCCGGTCAAAGAGACAGACTGAAAGCTCTTTCTCGAGATGCTGTATCTGCAATGTGACTGATGCCTGGGTATATCCGAGCTTTTCAGCTGCTTTCGAAAAATTCATGTATTCAGCGGCTGTAACAAATGTTTTCAGTTCACGGATTTCCATAAGTCCTCCTATATAGCAAAAAATTATATATAATATAAAAACATTTAAATTTTCTTATATATTAATTTATACTATACTGTTCTCCAATACAAGTACACATTTTATTTTGAGGAGGAAAAAGCATATGGAATATGGAAAATTGGCAGAAAGTATCGTAGCATCCCAAATCAGGGCCATGATGGTGAAAGCAGCCCATATGGAGGATGTGGTTTCCTTCGGGGTAGGAGAGCCGGACTTTATTACAGATGAATGTATTTTAAAAGAGACGGCAGAGCATTTATCCTCCTATACCAAATATGCGCCGGGAGCCGGAATTGATCCTCTGCGGGAAAGATATATCAGATATCTGAATGAAATGATAGGCAGTGATTACAGTATGCCGGAAACTATGGTAACAAGCGGTGGCATGGCAGCTCTGTACCTTGCGTTCTTCTGCCTGCTCAATCCTGGAGATGAGGTTCTCATACCGGCTCCCTACTTCTCAAATTATGGTCCGATGGTTGCTATGTGCAGAGGGACTGTCAGGGAAATAGAGGTAAAGGAGGAAAATGATTTTATCCTTTCCGTAGAAGATCTGAGAGCGGCTGTGACAGAAAAAAGCCGTATTCTTCTTCTGAATTCTCCATGTAATCCGACAGGAGGACTGATCGACCGGGAATCACTACAGAAAATTGCAGAGTTCGCGAAGGAGAAGGATCTGTTTGTTTTTTCGGATGAGGTTTACAGACATTTGAATTTTGACAGTGATGAAATCTTCAGTATCGCAACGCTGCCAGGCATGAAGGAACGTACTCTGATCATCGACAGTGTATCAAAAAGCTTTGCCATGACAGGGTTCAGGGTCGGCTTTGCCACAGGTCCCGTTCATCTGATCGAGCTTATGACAAAATGCGTGGAAAATGTATATTCAGCAGTTGCAACCCCATCCCAGTATGCGGCTCTTGTTGCATTTGATAAAGGAATGGAGGCTATGATGGCTATGAAAAAGGAATACAAAAAAAGACGGGATTTTCTGGTAAGCAGGATTAATGAAATGGATAAGATCAGCTGTATCATGCCAAAAGGAGCATTTTACGTTTTTGCCAATATAAAGAAAACAGGGTTATCTGCAGAAGAGTTTGCAGAAAGATTACTGGAAAAAGAACATGTGGCAGTTATACCCGGAAGCAATTTCAGCAAAAATGCTTCCGGGTATGTCAGAATTTCCTATGGTACTTCCATGGAGAAAATTGAAGATGGACTTAACAGGATGGAACGTTTCCTGAAATCTCTGTAGCCATGGCAATCGCATCATCAATATGAGTGCAGAAGTGTTCCCTGCCAACCTTGTCAAGGAATCCCGCTTTTTCCATGGTATGCATTGGCTGCTCATTAACATGGGAGAAGATCATAATGATTCCCTGGCGGGAACAGCGGTTATATAATTCTTCCAGTGCGTTCATGGCAGTGGCGTCGATCGCAGGGACACTTCTCATCCGTATGATCAGACATTTCGTAAAATCTTTGACACTGATCTCTGCAATTCTTCCAGCAGCGCCGAAGAAAAGAGGACCATTGATCTCGTAGACTCTGACAGAGAGGGGAAGATGGATCAGTTTTGCAGTGTCATCCCATTCATCCTCTGCATATTTCCAGCTTCTGACATCCGTTTCATCACTCATGCGCTTCATAAACAGCAGACAGGTAAGTAAAAGTCCAATTTCAATAGCAACGACAAGGTCAAAGACGATGGTCAGGACAAAGGTCAGGACGAGAACGGAAATATCGCTCTTTGGCGCTGTCTTCACAAGATGGAAAAAGGGTCTCCACTGGCACATGTTATAGGAAACCTGAAACAGGATAGCGGCAATGGCCGGCATGGGGATCAGGGCTGCATAGGGCATCAGGACAACAAGGATCAGAAGCAGAGTAATGGAATGTACCATACCGGCTACCGGTGTCTTGCCACCGCTTTTGATATTGGCTGCTGTTCTTGCGATAGCACCTGTTGCCGGAATACCTCCAAAGAGTGCTGAGCCTATATTCCCAACTCCCTGGGCAACCAGCTCAGTATTGGAGCGGTGCCTTGAGTTTGTCATGCCGTCAGCAACCACACAGGAAAGCAAAGACTCGATCGCCGCCAGTATGGCAATGGTAAATGCATCCGGCAATACAGTCTGTGCCATGGAAAGACTGAATGACGGAACGTGGAGATATGGCAGCCTGTTACTTACAGTATAAAGATCTCCAATGGTATTGACAGGCAGGTGCAGACCTTTTATAAGAAGGATCCCTGCAAGGACAGCGATCAGGGATCCGGGAATCTTTGCGCAGACCCTTGGCCACAGGATCAAAATGGCAAGACAGATGACTCCCACAAGAACCGAATAAAGATTTATGGTAGAAAAGCTGCTGACAACAGCTTTTAATTTTTCCATGGTTTCGATCGGTTTTACTCCTTCGGCATAGGTCAGGCCAAAAAAGTCTTTCAACTGACCAATGACAATGGTTACGGCGATACCGGCAGTAAAACCGGTGGTGATCGTATAGGGGATAAATCTGATCAGGTTTCCAAAGTGGAACAGACCCATAAGGATCAGGAAAACACCGGCAAGAAGTGTGGCAAGCATAAGACCATCCATACCGTTCCTGGCAACAATTCCAGCAACGATAGTAGCAAAGGCAGCGGTAGGTCCTGCGATCTGTACCCGGCTGCCGCCAAGAAAGGAAATCAGAAATCCGGCAACAATTGCGGTATACAGACCTTCCTCAGGACCAACACCGGAAGCCAGTGCCAGGGCGATGGAAAGGGGCAGGGCAATGATCGCTACAATGACACCTGCGACTACATCCTTCAGAAGCTGTTCCTTTGTGTAGCCCTTCAGACAGGTAAATAACATAGGTTTTAATTCTTTCATAATTTTTCTCTCCCTCATAATAAAAAACAAACGGCTTGATTATATCATTGAAAGAATGATCCTGCAATCATTTTTGCGCGAGCTGCTTCATATACTGTATTTTCAGAGAGACCGAAAGAGGGAACACACAATGTTCACAAATTTTCCCATTTTCGAACACAATTATGCTTTACAGTGGTAGAGAATAAAAACAACCCGGTAAATACGAATTTCCCAAAGGGTTAAAAAGGAGGAGCTTATTTTGATAGAAGTTGAGAATCTTGTCAAACGATACGGAAATCACCTTGCTGTCGATCACCTGACATTTCAGGTGGAGCCTGGAAAAATCTATGGTTTTCTTGGACCGAACGGTGCCGGAAAAAGTACCACGATGAATATGATGACGGGGTATATTGCCCCTACAGAGGGAACTGTCAGGATAAATGGCTTTGATATCCAGAAAAATGCAGAGGAGGCAAAGCGGTGCATTGGTTATCTTCCGGAAATTCCTCCGCTTTATCAGGATATGACGGTACTTGAGTACCTGCGCTTCGCAGCAGCCCTGAAGAAGATTCCAAAGAAGGAAGTGGAAAAGCAGCTTGCGGATATTATGGAAATGACCATGACAACTGATGTCAGTGAAAGGCTGATCAAAAACCTGTCCAAGGGCTATAAGCAGCGAGTTGGTCTTGCACAGGCAATCCTGGGTTATCCGGAAGTGATTATCCTGGATGAGCCTACGGTTGGTCTTGACCCCAAACAGATCATTGAGATCAGGGAGCTGATCAGGAGTCTTTCAGAAAAGCATACGGTGATCTTAAGCTCCCATATTCTTTCAGAAGTGCAGGCAGTCTGTGATGAGATCATGATCCTGTCAAAGGGAAAACTTGCCGCCTGCGATACACCGGAAGGACTCACCGGTCTGATGAAAGGAAATGCAGCACTGGAGGTACATATTCTCGGAAGCGAAGAGGCGTTACGGAAAATTTTGCCGTTTATTGCCGGAATTGCAGAGTTTTCCATAGAAAATGCACCGGAGAAGGGTGCAGTGAAAGCAGTGATCAGGACAGAAGCGGGTGAGGATATCAGAGAAGATCTTTTTTATGCGCTGGCAGAAAATAAAATGCCGATCCTTTCCATGAACCGGGTAGAAAAATCACTGGAGGATATTTTCCTGGAACTGACAGAGGATCAAAGCAGCATATCTGATCCGGATACAGCAGAACATATGAGTGAAAATAAAGGAGGAAATGAAGATGAAGGCAATCTATAAAAAGGAGTTACAGTCCTATTTTCATTCGTTCCTTGGACCTTTATTTATAGGGGCATTTTTATTGCTGCTTGGCATTTACTTTGCAGTATATGATCTGTTCATGGGCTATCCTTATATCGGATATGCTCTTTCCTCCGTAACCTTTTTATTTCTGATTGCCATACCGGTTCTTTGCATGAAGATCCTGGCAGAAGAGCGGCACCAGAAAACGGATCAGCTTATATTAACCTCACCTGTCAGTGTTACGGGAATTGTGCTTGGCAAGTTTTTGGCTCTTGCTACGATCTTTGCTATACCAGTAGGGCTTGTTTCCCTGTATCCTGTTGTGATGAGCTTCTTTGGCACCGTGGATATCGGAAAATCCTATCTGGCCGTATTCGGCTTTTTGCTGTATGGACTTACCAGCATTGCCGTATGCGTATTTATCTCGTCCCTGACAGAAAGCCAGGTGATCGCAGCAGTGGTTTCTTTTGGTGTGCTGTTTTTTGGTTATATCGTAAACGGTCTTTGCAGCATGATCTCTTCCACGGGAAATCTGTTCACGAGATTTCTGTCAGTCTTTGATATGTCAGAAAGATTCAGCAATCTGTTGAATGGCTCCTTCCATTTGACCAGTGTGCTGTATTATCTTTCTGTGATCGTACTGGCACTGATCCTTACGGTACAGTCCATTCAGAAGAGAAGGTACCAGTTATCCAGAAAAACACTGAGTCTTGGAACCTACAGCAGCTCTGTGGTTGTGCTTTCCCTTGCTGTTATCGTGGTACTGAATCTGCTTGTGGCACAGCTTCCTGAGAAATATACTGTATTTGATGTGACGTCAGATCAGCTGTATTCCCTGACAACGGAAACAAAGGAGATTGCAGATGGTATTACAGATGATATCCAGATTTATGTACTGGCAAATGAGGACAATGCAGATACCACACTGGATGAGACTCTGAAAAAGTATGAAGGACTCAATTCCCATATTAAGGTTTCTTATGTGGATCCTGCGGTAAATCCAAAGTTTTATCTGCAGTATACGGATGGCAGTGTTTCTTCAAACAGCCTGATCGTGGAGAGTGGAAAGAGAAGCCGTGTCATTGATTACAGTGATATTTATGAATATAGCTATGACTATACCAATTATACACAGAGCGTGACCGGTTATGACGGAGAAGGACAGCTTACCAGTGCCCTTGCCTATGTGACCAGTAATGAAATGCCGAAGATTTACCTGCTGGAAGGTCATGGGGAGTCTTCCTTTGACAGTACCTTCAGCAATGCGATTGAAAAGGAAAATCTGGATTATGAAACCATTAATCTGATGGATTATGATGAAGTACCAGAGGATGCCTCCTGCGTGGTGATCAATGCACCGACATCAGATTTTTCGGCGGATGATACAGAAAAGATGCTTTCTTATATGGAAAAGGGCGGTGATATTTTCTTTGTTTCCTGTTATACAGGAGAAGCCCATGAAAATATTGACAGACTCCTGGATTATTATGGAGTAAACGTGAAGGAAGGACTCATCATCGAAACTGACAGAGGGCATTATTATCAGGATCCTTTTTATATCCTGCCTGAGATCAGCTATGATGATATTACATCGGGCATTTATAATAATGGAAGCTATGTATTTGCACCTTATGCGCAGGGAATCACAACAGAAGAGAAGGAGGATGTGACAATAGCAGAGCTGCTCAGCTCTTCTGACAACAGCTATTTAAGAAATGATATTTCCGGTGTGGACAGCTATGAGAAACAGGACAGTGATGAGGACGGACCGTTCCAAATTGGTGTTAAGTGCGAAAAGAGTGCAGGAGAGGAAACCTCAACAGCCATCATTTATACAAGCAGTAATATGTTCACAAATGATGCCAATATGATCGTATCAGGAACCAATGTAAAGCTTTTCACAGCATCGCTTGGAACCTTCGCCTCTCATGAGACCAGTGTTTCTATTCCGGTCAAGAGTATGGAAGCAGACTATCTGACAGTACCGCAGGGCACGATCATGATCATTGCCCTTGTTACCGTAGTATTACTTCCGGTTCTCTTCATTGTGGGTGGTTTTATCGTATGGTTTAGACGGAGAAAGAAATAAAGGAGTACGAGGAAATGAATAAAAAGAAAAAGAGAAATCTGATTCTCCTTATTGTGTTATTTCTGATATTGATGGCCGGTTATCTGGGATATGGATACTATAAAGAAAACCATCAGACGGAAGAAGAGCCGGTAACAGCAAAGGTACTGGAGATTGATTCATCCAAAGTAACAGAGATCGGGATCACGCAGGGAGAAACCAGTGTCAATCTGAAAAAAGAGGGGGACGTATGGACTTCAGAAGATGATGACAGTATTTCCATAGATAGTGACAAGGTAGAAAGCTTTCTTACAGATGCCTGTGAAATACCGGCAGATCTTGTGATTCCGGATGTGACAGATTTTGACCAGTATGGTCTGACAGATTCGGAGAATACTATATCCCTGCAGTGGGATGATGATCTGTATGTGATCACCATTGGAGACCAGAACAGTAATGCCGGCGGGTTTTTCTATGTCAGGGTTAATGACGAAGATACTGTTTATACAATAGAAAACTCTGTACGTTATGCCCTGGAGAAGACAATGGATGATTTTGCAACATCTGAAGCTGATTCAGAAACGGAGACAGAAACAGGATCTGAAACAGAATAGTGCTTGATTTCCTCGCAGGTTTGTGCAAAAATAAAATGATGATGCAGAAAGGATGTAGACCATTAGTATGAGTATGCGGGGAATTGACACACAGGTTCGTAAAAACAGAAGACGAATCTTCAAGGAAGTAGCTTCACTTGCCTATGAATCCAGGAATCTGAAGGATGATGTGGAAGCACTTCCCTATAAAATAGTAGATTATGACGAATCCGAGTCAGGGAATATTTACAGGGAAAGGGCCATTGTCAGAGAGAGCATCCGTCTGGCAATGGGGCTTTCCCTGCGTCCGGAGGATCAGCCGGTGCATGTGACACAGGGACTTGAGGAAAGTAATATTGATGAAAAGTATTATGAGCCGCCCCTGATGCAGGTAATACCATCAGCCTGCAATGCCTGTCCGGAGAACCGATATGAAGTGACAGATAAATGTATGGGCTGTGTTGCGCATCCCTGCCGTGAGGTATGTCCAAGAGGAGCCATTTCCATGAAAAATGGCAAATCCATCATTGATCAGGAAAAATGCGTCAAATGTGGTAAATGTAAGTCTGTATGTCCCTATGATGCCATTTCCCATCAGGTAAGGCCATGTCTTGCCAACTGTGGTGTGAATGCTATTAAAAGTGATAAAAAGGGCAGAGCATATATTGATACTGACATCTGTGTATCCTGTGGCCAGTGTATGGTAAGCTGTCCCTTTGGTGCGATTGCAGACAAGTCCCAGATCTTCCAGCTGATCCGTGCGATCCAGTCAGGCAGAAAGATCATTGCACAGGTGGCACCTTCCTTTGTTGGACAGTTTGGAAGCAAGGTGACACCGGATATGATCAAAGAGGCTTTAAAGGAGCTTGGCTTCTATGACGTATACGAAACAGCAATCGGAGCTGATTATGGTGCCATGGCAGAGGCAGAGCATTATGCGAAGGAAGTAGCAACTGGAAAAGTACCCTTTCTTCTGACGTCCTGTTGTCCATCCTGGGCAATGCTGGCTAAGAAGTTCTTCCCGGAAACGATTGACAATATATCCAATGCTCTGACGCCTATGGTAGCCACTGCAAGAGAAATTAAAAAGGAACATCCTGATGCCAGTGTGGTGTTTATCGGTCCATGTGCCTCCAAAAAGCTGGAGGCATCCAGAAGAACAGTACGTTCCGATGTGGATTTCGTTATTACCTTTGAAGAGCTTCAGGGAATGTTTGAGGCAAAAGGACTGATGCTTGATAATATTCAGCCAGGAGAGCCTTTAAACGATGCAACCGGAGCCGGAAGAGGATATGGAGTGGCAGGCGGTGTAGCCAGTGCGATCGAAGAATGTATCAGGGAATATTATCCGGATATCGATGTGCATATTGAGCATGCAGAAAGTCTGGCGGAATGCAAGAAGATCCTGATGCTTGCGAAGGCCGGTAAGAAAAACGGCTGCCTGATCGAAGGTATGGCATGTCCTGGCGGATGTGTTGCCGGAGCCGGCACGAATATAGCCATTCCACAGGCCATGAAGGAAGTGGCAGGCTTCAAAGCTGCAGCAGATAAGAAGATCCCTGACAGGGATATAACAGAATAAATAGGGACAGGAGAGAACAGAAAATCATGACAAAGATCAGAACAAGATTTGCACCAAGTCCGACAGGAAGGATGCACGTAGGAAATCTGCGTTCCGCCCTGTATGAGTTTTTAATTGCCAAGCATGCTGGTGGAGATTTTATGCTCAGGATCGAAGATACCGATCAGGAGCGTTTTGTAGAGGGTGCTGTAGATATCATTTATGATACGCTTGCCAAAGCCGGTATTACCCATGACGAAGGACCAGATAAGGATGGCGGTTACGGTCCCTATGTACAGAGTGAACGTATGAAAACTGGCATCTACATGAAATATGCCAAGGAACTCATTGAAAAGGGAGAGGCATATTATTGCTTCTGTGATAAGGAACGTCTTTCCACGCTGAAGACAGAGGTAGTAGAAGGCAAAGAGATCATGATCTATGACAAGCACTGCCTGCATCTTGGCAAGGAGGAAGTAGAGAAGAATCTGGCAGAGGGCAAGCCCTTCGTAATCAGACAGAATATCCCCATGGAAGGAACCACTACATTCCATGATGAATTATATGGAGACATTACTGTAGAAAATGCAGAGCTGGATGATATGATACTGATCAAGTCAGACGGCTACCCGACTTACAATTTTGCCAATGTAGTGGATGATCATACCATGAATATCACCCATGTGGTACGTGGAAATGAATATTTGTCATCCTCACCGAAATATCAGCGGCTCTATGATGCATTTGGCTGGAAATCTCCGGTTTATATCCATCTGCCGCTGATCACGGATGAAAATCACAAGAAGCTGTCCAAGAGAAGCGGACATTCTTCCTTTGAGGATCTGCTTGAGCAGGGATTTCTTCCTGAGGCAGTTGTGAACTACATTGCACTGCTTGGCTGGAGTCCGGAAGATAATCGTGAGATCTTTTCTCTGGATGAACTGATCAAAGAATTTGATTATCATAGAATCAATAAGTCTCCTTCTGTTTTTGACTATATGAAGCTGAAATGGATGAATGGGGAATATATCAAGGCCATGGCTGACGAGGCTTTCTATACCATGGCAGAGCCTTATTTAAAGAGTGTCATTAAAAAGGATCTGGATCTTCACAAGATCGCAGCCATGGTGAAAACAAGAATTGAAGTTTTCCCGGATATCTGTGATCTGATAGACTTCTTTGAGACACTGCCGGAATATGATCCGGAAATGTATACACATAAGAAAATGAAGACCAATAAGGAAACATCGCTTGCTGTACTTCAGGAATTATGTCCAGTATTCGAACAGCAGGAGGACTATTCCAATGATGCCCTGTACCAGCTTCTGACAACCTTTGCAGCAGAACATGAGTACAAGAACGGTTATGTACTCTGGCCGGTAAGAACAGCGGTATCCGGTAAGCAGATGACACCTGCGGGTGCAACAGAGATCATGGAGATCCTCGGTAAAGAGGAATCTATTAACCGAATCAAAAAAGGAATTGAATTACTTCAAAATGCAGCAGCCAAGTAAAATTCAGCTGGAAGCAATTATGCACGGAGAAGGACCTGCAAGAGTCGTTGCAGGTCCAGGCTCCGGCAAAACCTTTACGATCATTCAGAGAATCTTTTATCTTATATTCAACCGTCAGATCAGTCCTGACAGTATACTCACAATTACTTATACAAAAGCAGCGGCCGGGGAAATGCAAAGCAGATTCCTTGCAGATGAAAGAAGCCAGTGCCTTACTAAGGGATTGGGAAATGTGGCACACTTTGGTACGATCCACGGTATTTGCTATTCTATTCTGAAAGAGCGGAGGGGCTATCAGGCTTCCCTTACAAGTGAAAATAAACGAATCAGAATCATGGAAGAGCTTCTGAAAAACAGAGGTTTTGAACGTATGTGTTCAGCCGGATTTGCAGCAGAGCTTCTGTCTGAGATCAGCCGTATAAAGAATGGCATTTCTTTTTCCGGGAAGGACTTCGGAATTCCGCAGGGAAGCCTGCAGCTTCTCTTAAATGATTACACTGCCTTCATGAATGAGCGGGGGCTTTGCGATTTCGATGACCTGATCCTGCAAAGTCTTGTTTTACTACAGGAGAATGCAGCTTACAGAGAAAAATGGCAGCATCGCATCCGCTATCTTCTGGTGGATGAATTTCAGGATGTTAACCTGACACAGTATGAACTGATAAAACTTCTTGCCGGTAAAGAGAAAAATATCTTTGTGGTGGGAGATGATGACCAGTCCATTTATGGATTCCGGGGTTCCGTTCCAGGGATCATGAAACGGTTTTCACAGGATTATCCGGAAGAAAAGGTATTATTTCTGACAGATAACTATCGGAGTGGTGAAAGGATCGTCCATTTTGCAACAGAAGTTGTAAAGAAAAATAAAGATCGGATCCGGAAGGAGATACATGCCGGCAAGGCCGGTGGCAAAATAAAAGGATACTGCTGTGAAACAAGAATGCTGGAGGAAGAAAAGCTTCTTGATGATATCAGGAGTCTTGACAAAAAGGAGCTTTTTGAGAGTGCTGTGATCCTCAGAACAAACCGGGAAGCAATTTTATATGAAGAATTACTTACGAAACATAAAATACCGGTGAAAAGAAAAGGGAAAAAAGCTCAAAATGTTTTTGAAGGAGAAGTGGCAGAGGATATCCGTTCCTTTCTCAAGTTCTGTAAGGAGGGAGAAAAACGAAGTGATTTTCTGCGGTTCATGAATAAACCAGACAGATATCTTTCCAGCAAGGCACTTCTTTCAGAGCGTGTTTCCAGGAAAGAGATACTCTCTTATTACAGACAGAACAAAGAAATGTGTGCAAGGATAGAAACCCTTTTTACCGGACTTCTGCTTGCTGAAAAACTGTCTTTTTCACAGGCAGTCCGCTGCTTTCGGAAGCAGCTTGGCTATGAAAACTATCTTCTTTCAAAATATCCCGGGGATAAAGCAGGAACCATGAAAATACTGGATGAATTACAGGAAGGATGCCGGCTGGCTGAAAGAGGCGAGAGTGTGGATGATTTCTTTGATAAGATGAGAAAGAAAACGCCATGTGAAGAAGAGCAGACAGAAGAAGGCATAACCGTGCTTACCATGCATGCAGCCAAAGGGCTTGAATTTCAAAGTGTGTTTTTACCGGATCTGAATGAAGGAGTTATTCCTGACAGGAAGGTAAAGGAAGAAAAAGAGCTTGAAGAAGAAAGAAGGCTCCTGTATGTTGCCATAACAAGAGCCAGAGAACAACTGTTTCTGTATTATACAGGAGAACGGAACCGGAAACTGACCCGCTTCCTGTGTGATATCAGTCTTCCGTGGAATCGTCCATGATCTCATCAAATTCTGCATTATCCAGATATTCATCAAAGGCCTCTGCAACCTGATCATATTCCTCATCACTGTCGATATAGTCAAGAACAGGCTCAGCATTGGGATCATTTTCATCTTCGCTGTAACGGTAAAACCAGACTTCTCCATCATGGTTTTCCCCATCCTCTTCCAGAGGAAGCAGGACGATATAGTCCCGATTATTTACTGTCAGGATCGTAACGATCGCACAGGTAACACTGGTGCCATCATCAAGATCCAGGGTGACGGTCATTTCCTCATCGTTTTCTTCCGGTGTTTCGTAATTTTCTTGTCTGCCCATTTTTCCTTCCATTCTGAAGCTTCAGCTTCTGTATGTTATTGGTTACCGCCTCTATTGTACAGAATAACAGGATGAGATACAACTGTTTTCTTTTAAAAGGCTTTATTGCCCCTTTTACGACTTCATGCTATAATAAATCCATGAATAAAAATTTGAAAATCACATATTTTAAACCGACAAAGCAGGGCGTATATCCCATTAAGAATGGATTCTCTTTTGCAGAGGAAGTTTTGGATGATGGGAACAGCGGCCTGATTTTATATGCAGAAAATGGAGAACAGAAAAAGATCCCCTTTCAGAAAGAAGGAAAAAGAGGATCTCTTTGTGGTATTATGGTAGAAGCTGTTTCCGGAGAATTCCCTTATCTGGAGTACAATTATTATCATAAAAATACTGTATATACAGATGCATTTGCCAGAAAGGTCAACGGATTGTCGAAATTCGGACATGGCCTGACTGCCAAAAGAAAAACTCGGGGTTCTCTTACTTATAAGGAATTTGACTGGGGTGAGGATGAACCACTCCTGATCCCGTACAGCAACAGCGTGATCTATGGCCTGAACGTCAGGGCGTTTACCATGCATAAGAGTTCCCATGTGAAAAACAGGGGAACCTATGAAGGCGTTGCAGAAAAAGCCTCCTATCTGAACGGACTTGGTATTACGGCAGTAGAACTGATGCCCTGCTATGAATATGATGAGTGTATCTACCCGGCTTCCGGAGCTGTCAGTGATAAACCGGTTAAAGAAGAAATCGCAAGGGAAGTAAAAAATCTTCCGGAAGCCTTTAAGGAGAAGGTAAGATTGAACTGCTGGGGATATCAGGAGGGATTTTATTTTGCGCCTAAGGCTTCTTACAGTGCCGGTGGGGATCCTGAGGTTTCCTTCAAAAATATGGTAAAGGAGCTGCATGCAAATGGCATAGAGGTTATGATGCAGTTTTATTTTCCACCAGAAATGAATCAGTCTGTGATTCTGGATATCCTGAAATACTGGGTCATTGAGTATCATATTGATGGTGTGCGCCTCAGTGGTTTTCAGATCCCGTATCTGATCATTGCCAAAGAACCAGTTCTGCAGGAAACCAAGATCAGAAGCAGTTATTTCCCGTTAGAAGAGATCTATGGTGATAAGATACCTTATTACCGAAATCTTGCAGCTGATAACGGTAATTACAGGAATGATATGCGCAGATTCCTGAAGGGGGATGAGAATCTGGTCGGACAGGTGATCTTTGACCAGCGGAATAATCCAAGAGACTGTGCTGTTGTTAATTATCTGGCAGATTATGACGGATTTTCCCTGTATGACATGGTTTCCTATGACCGGAAGCACAATGAAGCAAATGGAGAATACAACCGTGATGGTACTGACCATAACTATTCCTGGAACTGCGGCTTTGAAGGAGAGTGTCGTAAGAAATCGGTTCTGGAGCTTCGAAAGAAGCAGATAAAAAATGCGCTTGCCTTTTTATTTCTTTCCCAGGGGGTACCATATCTGTTCAGTGGAGATGAATTTGGCAATACCAGATATGGAAATAACAATGCTTACTGTCAGGACAATGATACCGGCTATATAAAGTGGAAGACCGGAAAGCTTCAGGATGAGATCCTTGGCTTTACGAAGGCACTGATACGTTTCCGAAAGGAACACTCCATTCTGCACAGCCAGAAGGAATTAAAAATACTTGATACGCTTGGTTGCGGCTACCCGGATATTTCTTACCACGGGACAGAAGCCTGGAGACCGGATCTGTCCTATATCAGCCGTATGATCGGTATTATGCTTTGTGGAAATTATGCTGAAAAACAGGATGAACCATCTATCTATATTGCGTATAATATGCACTGGATAGAGCATGAGCTGGCACTTCCAAAGCTGCCAAAGGGTGAAAAATTTGTCCCGGTTCTCTGGTCTGAAGAAATTATGAGACCGGTTTCTGATGACTCTGTGGGAAAAAATGAGGCTGCAGAAAAAGAAGATTCTTCTGGGGAAAAAGCGGAAAATAAGATTGTGATACCCGGAAGAAGCATTGCTGTGTATGTCAGTCAGAAGGAGAATGTATGAAAGCCTTTTCCCACTTTAAAACCATAACCCATCATAAGATACTGGTCATGCAGGGATGCTTTAAAGTCGGCCTTTACGGGCAGGGGCTTCTTCATGATATGTCCAAATACAGTCCGGCAGAATTTCTGGTGGGAGCCAGATATTATCAGGGTGACAGAAGTCCCAATAATGCAGAGAGAGAAGCTGTCGGCTATTCCAGTGCATGGCTGCACCATAAGGGACGAAACAAGCATCATTATGAATATTGGATCGATTACAGTGCTTCTGATATCAAGGGAGGTATGACACCAGCCAGAATGCCTGATAAATATGTTGTGGAAATGCTTATGGACCGGATCGCAGCCTGCAAGACCTATCACGGAAGCAGTTATACGGACGGAGATCCCCTTGCCTATTTCAGTAAGGGAAAGGCAAATGCAATGATGCACCCTGAAACCAAAGCCCTTCTTGAAAAGCTGCTCATCATGCTGGCACAGAAGGGAGAAAAGGAAACTTTTTCCTATATCCGCAAAGAAATTTTTCATAAGAAACGCTGATGGCTCACTCTTTGCTCCTTTACTGCATAGGATACAGTATAAAATAAAGGAGCGGAAAAATATGGATTGTCTTATTATTTTATTATTACTTTGCTGCTTCCAGAATAACCAGTGTCCATCTAAAACCGGAAACAGACCTTGTCAGGGAAGTGGAAACAACAGTAACGGAAACGGTAATGGTAGCAGTTGTTCTTCTGGCAGAAGATCTTCCTGTGGCTGTGAAGCGGAGCGGAGAGAATCTTCTTCCTGCAGTGATACAACCAGGAACTTTATCTCATTCCAGAGCCAGTCATCCTGCGGCTGTGAGAATTCTTCAAACTGAAAATAAGAAAAAGCATCAAATAAATGCAAAAATAATATGTCTCAAATATAAAATGTCATGTTATAATAGCCTGTGTGCCTTTTAACATGGCATTTTGTTGTGAACAGCTAAAGCATGTCACAGATCATCCAGCAGGAAATGAAAAGAAAGGAAATTTTGAAAAACAATGAAAAAACTGATAGAACAGATCCTGAAATTTGGCGTAGTGGGATTTATTTGCTTCCTGATCGATTTTGGAATCACCAGTGGATTTTATAACTGGTTTGGTATCCATTATCTGGTATCCAAGTTCCTTGGATTTGTAGTTTCAGCAATCGTCAATTATATCCTCAGTATCAAGTTTGTATTTACTGATAAAAAGGAAATGGACAAGAAGAAGGAATTCACTATATTTCTGATCCTGTCTGCTTTTGGGCTTCTGATCAATGAGATCGTGATGTATCTCTGCATTGACGTGATCTATGATCACAGCGCTTTCCTGCAGGATATGATTACAGATGGCCTGATGGTATCCATCAGTTCTGTGGTGGCAACCGGTATTGTTATGGTATACAATTTTATTTCCAGGAAGCTGTTCCTTGAAAGAAAATAACAAGGCAGCTTCCAGAGGTCTGAAAAATAATAAATACAGAATGAGAGACTGACATGACAGAACAGAAAACAATTACACAGATAACAGAAAAGATAGATGGTGCCAGGGAAACAGAAAGACAGATCGCCTTCATGGAAAAGGCAGCCGGTTATGTGCAGGAGCTTTCAGAAAAGCTTGGCAGAAAGCCGACCTGCTGTGTAGTTACCTTCGGGTGCCAGATGAATGCCAGAGATTCCGAGAAGCTTTCCGGTATCCTGGAAAAGGTGGGCTATGAACTGGTAGAGAGGGAAGAGGCTGATTTCGTTATTTACAATACCTGTACCGTCAGGGACAATGCCAATCAGAGAGTCTATGGAAGACTTGGTTATCTGAATGGACTGAAAAAGAAAAATCCTCATATGAAGATCGCTCTGTGCGGCTGCATGATGCAGGAACCGGCAGTGATTGAAAAGATCAGGAAAAGCTACCGCTTTGTGGATCTGATCTTTGGAACCCACAATATCTATAAATTTGCAGAGCTTCTGACAGCCATGTTTGAGTCAGATGGCATGATCGTGGATATCTGGAAGGATACTGACCAGATCGTGGAAGATCTTCCGGTAGAAAGAAAATATCCTTTCAAATCCGGAATTAATATCATGTTTGGATGCAATAATTTCTGCAGCTACTGTATCGTACCTTATGTAAGAGGCAGGGAAAGAAGCAGGAACCCGAAGGATATCATCAGGGAAATTGAGAAGCTTTCCGGGGATGGGGTGAAGGAGATCATGCTCCTTGGACAGAATGTCAATTCCTATGGAAAGAATCTGGATATGCCCATTACCTTCGCGCAGCTTCTTCGGGAGGTGGAAAAAATCGACGGCATTGAGAGAATCAGATTCATGACTTCCCATCCAAAGGATCTTTCAGATGAACTGATTCAAGTGATGAAGGAATCGAAAAAGATCTGCAGGCATCTGCATCTGCCTCTGCAGTCAGGCTCTACAGAGATCCTGACGAAGATGAACCGCCGGTATACCAAAGAACAGTATCTGGCACTGGTAGAAAAGATCCGGAGGGAGATACCGGATATGGCGATCACCACAGATATTATCGTGGGTTTCCCGGGGGAAACCAGGGCAGATGTGGATGAAACAATTGATGTGATCAATAAAGTACAATATGACAATGCGTTTACCTTTATTTATTCTAAGAGGTCAGGAACACCTGCTGCAGCAATGGAACAGGTGCCGGAAGAGGAAGTAAAGGAAAATTTTGCAAGAGTACTGGAAACCGTACAGCAGACTGCAAAGAAACGGGCGGCACTTCTGCAGGGACAGACACATTCTGCTCTTGTGGAGGATGTGAATGACCAGGATCCGGAGCTTCTGACAGGAAGACTGTCAAACAATATGATCGTGCATTTCAAAGGAGAAAAAGATCTGATCGGACAGATCGTACCAGTCTGCCTGAAGGAATGTCACGGATTTTATTATCTGGGAGAACGAGTATAGAAATCGGATGGTGAACAAATGGCTGAAGTAACACCTATGATGAAACAGTACCTGGAAACAAAAAAGGATTATCAGGACTGCATCCTTTTTTACAGACTGGGTGACTTTTATGAAATGTTTTATGAGGATGCCCTGACAGCATCCAGAGAGCTGGAAATTACCCTGACCGGCAAAAGCTGCGGACAGGAAGAGAGAGCACCCATGTGCGGGATTCCCTACCATGCGGTAGAAGGATATCTGAACAAGCTGATCCAGAAGGGCTACAAGGTGGCAATCTGTGAACAGGTAGAGGATCCGAAGCTTGCCAAAGGAATTGTAAAGCGTGAAGTGGTAAGGATCGTTACACCCGGTACCAATATGGATATTCAGGCTATGGATGCAGGTAAGAATAATTATCTCATGAGTATAGCCTATTTTCAGGGCAAAAGTGGAATTTCCGTAGCTGATGTGACAACGGGTGATTATTACCTGACAGAGGTGGAGGACAACCGGAAGCTTCTGGATGAGATCAATAAATACGTACCAAGTGAGATTATCTGTAATGATGCGTTTCTTGTCAGTGGGGTCAATATTGATGATCTGAAAGGAAGACTTGGTATTATCTGTAATACACTGGATTCCCATTATTATGACGAAGACCGCTGCAAGAAATGCATGATGAAGCATTTTCATGTCAGTACGCTGAAGGGGATGGGGGTCGAGGATTTTCCGTCCGGGCTGATCGCAGCCGGGGCGCTGATGCAATATCTTTATGATACACAGAAGAACGATCTTTCCCATTTTACTCATTTATATCCGTATCTGACAAGCCGTTATATGCTTCTTGACAGTGCTACCAGAAGGAATCTGGAGCTTACAGAGACCTTACGGGAAAAACAGAAGAGAGGCTCTCTTCTCTGGGTGCTTGATAAGACAAAAACAGCCATGGGAGCCAGATGTATGCGTCAGTACGTGGAACAGCCTCTGATCGATAAGGCTTCCATTGAGAAAAGACTGGATACAGTAGAAGCACTTTCAAAGAAGCCCATGCTCAGGGATGAGATCCGTGAATATTTAAATCCAGTCTATGATCTTGAGCGTCTGCTTGGAAAGGTTAGCTTTAAAACAGCAAACCCCAGGGATCTTATCGCCTTTGGCAATTCCCTGAAGATGCTGCCGCATATCAAGACAATCCTGAATGATTTTGAAACAGGTCTTCTGCCGGAGATTGGTCAAGACATTGATCCGCTGACGGATATCTGTAATCTGATCGACAGCGCGATCATTGAGGAGCCGCCCATTTCCATCAGGGAAGGTGATATTATCAAAGAAGGCTTTGATGAAAATGTAGATACCCTGCGTCATGCCAAAACAGAGGGGAAAAACTGGCTGGCGCAGCTTGAGGAAGAAGACCGGAACCGGACAGGGATCAAAAATCTGAAGATCAAATACAACAAGGTATTTGGCTATTATTTTGAAGTGACCAATTCCTATCAGAATCTGGTGCCTGCAGATTACATCAGGAAGCAGACACTGGCTAGTGCCGAGCGTTATACCAATCAGAGGCTGAAAGAGCTGGAAGATACTATCCTGAATGCAGAAGATAAACTGACGGCCATGGAATACGATCTGTTCTGCCGTGTCAGGGATACCATAGCAGGAGAGATCCTGAGAATCCAGAAAACAGCCAAGGCGATCGCCATGCTGGATGTATATGCGTCATTTTCCTTTGTGGCTGAGCGGAATCATTATGTCAGGCCCACTATCAATGAAAAAGGTGTGATCCAGATCCGGGCAGGACGACATCCGGTTGTGGAACAGATGACAGACGGTGATATGTTTATCGCCAATGATACCTTCCTTGACAATCACAAGAATTGTGTAGCTGTGATCACCGGTCCCAATATGGCCGGTAAATCTACCTATATGCGTCAGACAGCACTGATCGTCCTAATGGCGCAGATTGGCTGCTTTGTACCGGCTGACAGTGCTAATATCGGTATCGTGGACAGGATATTTACAAGAGTCGGGGCTTCAGACGATCTTGCAAGCGGGCAGAGTACCTTTATGGTAGAGATGAACGAGGTTGCGAATATTCTTCGCAATGCAACAAAAGACAGCCTGCTTGTACTGGATGAGATTGGAAGGGGAACTTCTACCTTTGACGGACTATCCATTGCATGGGCAGTGATCGAACATATCAGCAATAAAAAGCTTCTTGGAGCCAAAACACTGTTTGCTACCCATTATCATGAGCTGACAGAGCTGGAGGGCAAGATGAATAATGTCACCAACTATTGTATTGCTGTTAAGGAAAAAGGAGATGACATTGTATTCCTGCGCAAGATCATAAAGGGTGGTGCTGACAGAAGCTACGGTATCCAGGTAGCCAAACTGGCAGGTGTTCCGGATATGGTCATTGACAGGGCAAAAGAGATTGCAAGACAGCTTTCTGACAATGATATTCTGGAAAAAGTGCAAAGCATCACTGTGGATCAGAAGGAGAGCAGACATAAACCCGTCAAGTATGATGAAGTGGATCTGTCCCAGATGTCCCTGTTTGATACCGTGAAGGATGAGGATGTGATAAAGGAGCTGAAGGAAATTGATATTTCCACCTTAACGCCTCTGGATGCACTGAATACGTTGTATAAATTACAGAATAAACTGAACAACAGATGGCAGCTGTAAAGAAGGGAGGTCTGTATGCCTGAAATTCATCTTTTAAGTCAGAGCACAATTGATCAGATTGCGGCAGGAGAAGTTGTTGAGCGGCCTGCCAGTGTGGTAAAGGAGCTTGTAGAGAATGCCATAGATGCCGGAGCAGACGCAGTTACTGTCGAGATCAAAGACGGCGGACTGTCCCTGATCCGGGTAACGGATAATGGCTGCGGCATTGATAAATCGCAGATTAAACGGGCGTTTCTCCGTCATGCTACCAGCAAGATCAGTACCATAGATGACTTAAGCTTCGTAGAAAGTCTTGGCTTCCGCGGCGAAGCACTTTCCAGTATCGCTGCAGTGGCACAGGTAGAAGCAATCACCAAAACAGAGAAAGAACTGACCGGCATCCGGTATGCCATTGCAGGCGGCATGGAAGAGGACGTGGAAGAGATCGGGGCTCCGAAAGGAACAACATTCCTTGTGCATAATCTGTTTTATAATACACCGGCGAGACGGAAATTTATGAAGCAGCCCAAAACAGAAGGCGGCTATGTATCAGATCTGATGGAGCACATTGCGATGTCCAGACCGGATATTTCCTTTAAATTTGTAAATGGCGGTGCTGTCAGATTCCATACTTCCGGAAATGGGGATCTGAAGGAAGTGATCTACCGGATCTATGGAAGGGAAATGGCAGATAGTGTGATCCCGTTTGAAGAAGAAGGAGATCTCTGCCATATCAGCGGCTACATTGGAAAGCCGGAGATCAACCGTTCCAGCAGAGCCTATGAGCTGTTCTTTGTGAATGGAAGATTTGTAAGGGATGATCTGTTGTCCAAGGCACTGGAAGAAGGCTACAGACAGTATGTGATGCAGCATAAGTTTCCTTTTGCCGTGCTGCACATTTCCATAGATCCAAAGGAGATTGATGTGAATGTGCATCCCTCCAAAATGCAGATCAGGATCCAGCGCGGGAATGAAATGTTTGCCTTTCTTTCGGAGAATATAAAGAAAAGACTGCACGAGCTGGAGATGATACCAAAGGTTCTTCTAACAGAGGAAAAAGAAGAAGCACCGCAGAAGGCAAAGACACCGGAGCCCTTCGAAACCAGACGGATTGAAAATCTGGTGCAGGAGGAAAAAAAGACTTACCTTACAGGTCCAGAAACAGGGCAAGGTGCTCCGGTTGACTGGACGGATCGCAAATTGACCAGTACAGTACTAGGTGCAGCTGCACATAAAATCGGGACTCCTTTAGTCAATAGTGAAATCCGATCCAATGTAATCAAGGCTGCTGACCATATTTTTGTAGAAAAACCAGTACAGATGAATCTGTTCGAAGAAAAGATCCTGACAAGAGAGGCTAGGGATGAATATAAGATCCTCGGACAGATCTTTGATACCTACTGGCTGATGGAATACCGGGATAAGCTCCTGATCATTGACCAGCATGCGGCTCACGAAAAAGTAAAATACGAACGGCTGGTAAAGCAGCTTAAGGAAAAGCAGGCAGCTTCCCAGCTTTTAAGTCCTCCGGTCATCTTAAATCTTTCCGGCAAAGAAGAAATTGTGTTCAGACAATACCGGGAATACTTTGAAAAGATGGGTTTTGAAGCCGAAGAATTCGGAACTGGTGCCTATGCCATCAGAAGTGTGCCGACAGACCTTTATGGCTGTGATGAAAAGGAACTGTTCTTCCAGGTTCTGGATGAGCTTTCTGAAGTGCCTGCTAGGGGAGAACCAGATGTGATCCTTCAGAAGCTGGCATCCATGGCCTGCAAGTCTGCAGTAAAGGGAAATAATTCCATGGACAGAAAAGAAATGGAAACACTGATCGATGAACTGCTGACGCTGGAAAACCCTTATCATTGTCCACATGGCAGACCAACGATCATTACCATGAGCAAATATGAAATTGAAAAGAAATTTAAGAGGATCGTGACGTGACAGAAACGAAACCATTGGTCATTCTGACCGGACCGACCGCTGTTGGTAAAACAGCACTTTCCATTAAACTTGCTTCAGAAATCGGCGGAGAGATCATCTCCGCTGATTCTATGCAGGTCTACCGACAGATGGATATAGGCTCTGCCAAAATAAAGCCGGAAGAAATGGGTGGAATTCCCCATCATCTGATTGATATACTGGAGCCGGAGGAAGAATTCAATGTCTGTCTTTTTGAAAAGCTTGCACTGGAAGCCATGGAACAGATTTATGAACGAGGACATATTCCTGTTGTGGTCGGAGGAACTGGCTTTTATATCCAGGCTCTTTTATATCAGATCGATTTTACAGAAGAAGAAACAGATACTGCCTACCGCGATAAACTCTGGCAGCTCGGAGAAGAAAAGGGGAACCATTATCTCCACGAGCTGCTGCGTAAGGTAGATCCAAAGTCCGCAGAAGAGATCCATGAAAATAACAGGAAAAGGGTGATACGTGCCCTGGAGTTTTATGAGAACAGCGGTAAGCCTATTTCGACCCATAATAAGGAACAGCGGCAGAAGACGTCAGCCTATAACTCCTGCTATTTTGTCCTGACGGATGACAGAAAAAAGCTTTATGAAAGGATTGAGAGCAGGGTTGACCAGATGCTTTCTAAAGGGCTGGTCGACGAGGTGAGAACCCTGAAGGAACGGGGCTGCAATGCCTCCATGGTATCCATGCAGGGGCTTGGATATAAAGAAATACTGGAATATCTGGATGGCAGATGCAGCCTTTTGGAAGCAGTAGAAAAGATCAAGAAGGAAACCAGACATTTTGCCAAACGGCAGCTTACCTGGTTCCGCAGGGAAAAGGATGTGATCTGGATTGATAAGCAGGCGTTTGCTTATGATGAGGATGCCGTTCTTTCCTGCATACTGGAAAACTTAAGAAAGAAGGAAATTATAAAATGAGTGCAGCAGAAATGATGTACAGACAGCTTGGCATCAGCCGGAAAGTATACGAATATGGAGAAAAGATCTGGGAAGCTCTTTCTGGACGTTTTCAGGAGATTGACCGGATATCAGAGTATAATCAGATCAAGGTCATTGCAGCCATGCAGAACCAGAAGGTGAGTGAGGCCTGCCTTCTTGGTACGACCGGTTATGGATATAATGATCTTGGAAGGGATACCCTGGAAAAGGTATATGCAGATATTTTCCATACAGAAGATGCACTGGTGCGACCCCAGATTACCTGTGGAACACATGCACTGGCACTGGCACTTTTAAGTAACCTCCGCCCAGGGGATGAACTGCTTTCTCCTGTTGGAAAACCATATGACACTCTGGAAGAGGTGATCGGAATCCGTCCTTCAAGGGGATCCTTAAAGGAATACGGTATCAGCTACAGCCAGGTGGATCTGCTGCCTGATGGTTCTTTTGATTATGAGAATATCAGAAAGGCCATAAAGCCTTGTACGAAGCTGGTTACAATCCAGCGCTCCAAGGGATATCAGACAAGGCCTACCCTGTCAGTCGAAAGAATCGGAGATCTGATCAGGTTCATTAAAGAAATCCGTTCTGATATTATCTGCATGGTAGATAACTGCTATGGAGAATTCACGGAAACCATAGAACCTTCTGATGTGGGAGCAGATCTGGTAGTCGGTTCCCTGATCAAGAATCCGGGCGGCGGTCTCGCTCCGATCGGTGGCTACCTTGCCGGCAAAAAAGAATGTATCGAGAATGCAGCCTGCCGTCTGACAACACCTGGACTTGGCAGAGAAGTAGGAGCTTCCCTGCAGGCACTTCCATCCTTTTACCAGGGACTCTTTCTGGCACCCTCTGTTACGGCAAATGCCATGAAGAATGCCATTTTTGCTGCAAACATTTATGAAAAGCTTGGATTTTCTGTTGTGCCGAATGGTACCGAGCCCCGGTATGATATCATTCAGGCAATAACCTTTGGGAAGCCGGAGGGTGTGATTGCTTTCTGCCGGGGAATCCAGCAGGCAGCACCTGTAGATGGGCATGTAACACCGGAACCGTGGGATATGCCAGGCTATGACAGCCCGGTGATCATGGCTGCAGGTGCCTTTGTTTCCGGTTCCTCTATTGAGCTTTCCGCAGACGGCCCGATCAAACCACCCTATACTGTTTACTTCCAGGGGGGACTGACCTGGCAGCATGGAAAATTCGGTATCATGAAAAGCCTGCAGAGTCTTGTCGAACAGGGAATGATCCCTTCGAATTTTGATGGAACAGGGGAATAAATTACATCTGTAAATCATAAAATTTCCACGAAAGCGGTATACATTGATTTTTTTCTATGCTAAAATAATGACATTGTGAACAAGCAAAAGAGAAGCCGGGGGTAACGATTTATGCGTAAGAATAACTGGGCCTGCTTTCTGCTGATCCTGGCAGGAATTGTAATAGGTGGCTTTATAGGAAGTCTTTTACCGGTACAGTGGTTAAACTATGGGCAGACGTTTGGGCTTTCCAGTCCGGTCGTCCTGGATTTTGGTATCCTGTGCCTGACATTTGGACTTTCTATTAAGATCACTGTAGCCAGTATTCTTGGGATTATTATTGGAATTATTATTTACCGCTTCCTTTGAAATATGTAAAACATTACTTTCTGCATAGTCAGATGCCGGGAGGTATCTGTGATGAGAGAAGGGCAGAAAGGAAAATATGGAAGCTATCACAGAAACAATGAGTCAGGAACAGCCCTATGAGAAATTTATGCGTTTCGGGGCTGAAGCACTGACAGAAGCAGAGCTGCTTGCCGTTATCCTGCGGACAGGCACCAGAAACTGTTCTGCACTAGAGCTGGCAGAAAAGGTACTTTCGCTTGCCAGGGGAAGGGAAAAGGGATTAAATGCACTGCACCATATACCCTTAAGGGAACTGCTGAAGATCCCGGGAATTGGTGAAGTCAAGGCAGTGAAGCTGAAAAGCCTTGCAGAGCTGTCGAAACGCATGGCAAAAGAACAGGCTGCCTCAACACTTTCCTTTGATTCACCGGATACAGTAGCCCGTTATTTTATGGAAGAGCTGCGGCACGAGGAAAGAGAAAAGGTACTGTTATTATCACTGGATTCCAGACTTAATCTGCTTGAAAAGGATGTGCTTTCCATTGGAACCGTGAATTATTCCCTGCTTTCTGCAAGAGAAATTTTCGTACTGGCATTTCAAAATAAAGCATCGTCTGTTATGCTGCTTCATAATCATCCGAGTGGGGATGCAACACCAAGCAGACAGGATGTCTGTATTACAGAAAAGATAAAAGAAGCCGGAGAACTGCTTGGCATTCCGCTGACAGATCATATCGTTATAGGGAGTAATGCTTATACAAGCTTTAAGAAATGCGGCTTATTATAGAAAGGAGTATTTATTTTGTCTTCAAATATTTTTGGTATCGATCTTGGTACAAGCAATATTAAAATTTATAACAGGGCGGATGATACAATCCTTGTTGAAAAAAATATGATCGCCATCGAAAACAAGAGCACGCTGTTTGCCTATGGAGATTCCGCCTTTGAAATGTACGAGAAAGCACCGGCCAACATTCATATTTCCTATCCGTTGTCCAATGGTGTAATCGCTGATATCAAGAACATGGAGCTTCTTGTCAAATATTTCATCAATGACCTGTCAAGAGGCAATGTACGTCCTGCAGATTATTATATTGCAGTCCCCTTTGACATCACAGAGGTAGAGAAAAGGGCTTTTTATGATCTGATTAAGGAATCCGGTGTGAAGGCAAGGAAGATCCTTGTTGTGGAAAAGGCAGTTGCTGACGGTCTTGGGATGGATATTGATGTTAAGAATTCCCAGGGGGTACTGACTGTTAACGTAGGGTATGATACCACAGAAATTTCCATTCTGTCCCTTGGGGGGATTGTGCTCAGCAAGCTGATCAAGATTGGCGGGCTTAAATTTGATGATGCGATCCGCAGTGCGGTGCGCAAGGAATTCAGCCTGATCATAGGTGGAAAAACAGCAGAAAATGTCAAGATTTCGCTGAAAGAGCTTGAAAAAGAGGGAAGAGGTGCAGTTGTTTACGGCCGTGATATTGTAACCGGACTTCCTGTAGAAAGAGAACTTCCTACCTCTATGATTGATGAATGTCTGATGGAACTGTTTTATACGATCATTGACAGTATAAAAGTCATTCTGGAGAGAACACCTCCGGAACTGGCTGCTGATATCTACCGTCATGGTATTTATCTGACTGGCGGGGCTTCCCAGGTCAGTCATCTGGCTGAACTGATCCACAAGGGAACCGGTCTAAAGGTAAATCTCTCTGAGAATCCGGTTACCAGTGTTGCACTTGGACTTGCCAAAATCATCAAGGAAGATAATTACAAGTCCGTAGCTTATGCTATTGAAGGAATGAGTAAATGAGTCCTGTCGTAAAGAGAAAAGGAGAAAAATTTACATTACCGAGTAAATATCTCCTTTTTATTTTAACAATTGTATGTACCGCACTGATCATTCTGACTTTTTATACCGGTTTTCTGAGTACCCCGTTAAGTGCTGTGGGAGGCTTTCTGATCGTTCCCATGCAGGACGGGATCAGTAAGGCAGGCTCATGGCTTTCAACAAGATCAGAAGAATTGGTCGAGATCCGGTCGCTGATTCAGGAAAATGAGGAGCTGAAGCAGAAAGTGGACGAGCTTACCATGGAAAATATCAGCCTTCAGCAGGATCGGTACGAGCTGACCAATTTAAGACAGCTCTATGAGCTGGATTCCCAGTATGATGAATATCAGAAGATCGGAGCAAGGATCATTGCCAAGGATTCTGGCAACTGGTTCCATTCTTTTACCATCAACAAAGGAACGAATGATGGACTGTCCGTGGATATGAATGTCATAGCCGGAAGTGGGCTGGTCGGAAGGATCATAGATGCAGGACCTGACTGGGCAAAGGTAATGGCGATCATTTCCGATAATTCCAACGTCAGCGGCATGGTACTTTCCACATCCGATAATCTTATCGTAACAGGAGACCTGGAGCTGTACGCAGATGGTCTGATCAGCTTTGAAAAGCTGGTTGACAGTGCTGACAGAGTGGTAGAGGGGGATAAGATCGTCACCTCCAATGTCAGTGACAAATATCTGCCAGGGATTCTGATCGGTTACATATCGGCCATTAATGTGGATTCCAATAATCTGACCAAATCAGGAGTGTTGACACCGGCAGTGGACTTTGAGCATCTGGAAGAGGTTCTTGTGATCACACAGACAAAGCAGACTGTTGCGGAAGGAGACTGATCCATGCTTAGATTTCTGGTTTCATTTTTTCTGACAATATTCTGCTTTGTACTGCAGAGCACAGTTTTTCCGGCAATCTCTTTTGGAGGGATTGTGCCAAATCTTATGATTGTCCTGACTGCTTCCTTTGGATTTATGCGTGGAGAAAAATCAGGTCTTTTATTTGGTTTTTTCTGCGGACTTCTGGCAGATATTTTCTTTGGAAGCTTTATTGGACTGTATGCATTGATCTATATGTATATTGGTTATTTAAATGGCAAATTCAACAGGATTTTTTATCCGGAGGATATCAAGCTTCCCCTTGCCCTGATCCTATGCAGTGATCTGGCATATGGATTGCTTTGCTATCTTCTGTTTTTCCTTATGAGAGGAAAATTTCATTTCGGATATTACCTGCTTCACATTATTCTGCCTGAGGCTGTTTATACCATCGTGGTAACCCTGCTGTTATATCCGCTGATCCTCTGGATCAATAAAAGGCTGGAAAGCAGAGAACAAAGGAGTGCGCGGAAATTTGTTTGAGGATTTTAAGGAAAATTTGATCAATACCATAACATCCCGTACGTTTGTGCTGACAATCGCAATGATTCTGATTGCGGTGGTTATCATTGAACGTATTTTTGATCTGCAGATAGTACACGGAGAAGAATATCTTGATTCTTTTGAAACAAAGATCATGAAGGAAAGAACCATTTCCGGAAGCCGTGGCTGTATTTATGACAGGAATGGGAACCTTCTTGCGTACAATGAACTGGCACATTCTGTGACGATAGAAGATGTCTATGAAAACAGCAAGATGAAAAATTATAATCTGAACAGTACGATTGCTACGCTGATCCAGATGCTTGAAAAAAATGGTGACACGACTGTACGGGATTTTAAGATTGATCTGGATGATAATGGCAGATATGCATTTACAGTAGAGGATACACAGCTTCTGCGTTTTCTGGCAGATGTGTATGGCTGTCTTTCTATTGATGATCTGAAGGAGCAGGAACGGACTGCTACAGCAGAAGAAGTGGTGGAATATCTGTGCGGCTGGAGCCGTTTCAGGATTGGAGAGTATACCTCTGAAGATACTAAGGATACCTTTATCCCCGGTAATGGCTATACCAAGGAGGAGGTTCTGAAGATCCTGACCATCCGCTATGATATGAATACCAATTCCTACCAGAAATATATTGCAACCACAGTAGCAACGGATGTAAGCGAAGAAACAGTAGCAGTGATCATGGAAAACTGTAATGAACTGGAGGGTGTTTCCATTGTAGAGGATACTGTACGCAAATATGTAGATAGCATTTACTTTGCACCGATCATCGGCTATACCGGCAAAGTAGACCAGGAGGAACTTAAGGAGCTTCAGACTAAGAACAATGCTTATGACCTGAATGATACGGTTGGAAAGCTTGGCATTGAAAAATCCATGGAATCCTGGCTGCAGGGCAAAAAAGGAAGTGAAACGGTATTTGTCAACAATGTTGGTAAAGTAATTGAAACAAGCAACTATGTGGAACCGGCTGCCGGAAATGATATCTATCTGACACTTGATAAGGATCTGCAGATTGCCTGCTACAAGATCCTGGAAGAGAAGCTTGCAGGTATTCTGTATTCCAATATTATCAACACTAAAGAATTCAATACGGAAAATGTTACGAGCAGTAAGATAAAGATTCCTATTTATGATGTATATTTTGCACTGATCAATAACAATATTATTAATCTTTCTCATTTTGAAGAAACAACTGCAGCCGAAAATGAAAAGGCGGTATATGACAGCTTTCTTGCCAGAAAGGAAGATGTATTTGCCACTCTCAGGGAAGAACTCTTTAACACGAAAACAACCTATGAAAACTTGAAAAAGGAATATCAGGTTTACGAAAGCTATATTGTCAGGATGCTTTACAATAATGGTGTGCTCGACAAGGAGAAGGTGGATCCGGAAGATCAGACTTATATTGCATGGACAACCGATGAGGTGATCAGCCTGAATGAATACCTGAATTACTGTATCGCACAGAACTGGGTGGATGTAACGAAGCTTTCTCTTGACAGCCAGTATTCCGATACGGAGGAAATTTATAGGAAACTGGTAGATTATCTTTTCGGACAACTGGAAAATAACCTGGATTTTACCAAGAGCATTTACAAATATATGATCAAGGATGATGTGATATCAGGCAGACAGATCTGCATGATCCTGCTGGAGCAGAACCTGATCGATATTTCAGAAGAAGAGCAGAACAAACTGATCAGCAGCGCTGTTTCTTCCTATACCTTTATGATGGACCGGATCAAAAACCTGGATATTACACCGGCTCAGCTTGCACTGGATCCCTGTAATGCCTCCATGGTCATTACGGATGTCAATACCGGTGATGTGCTTGCACTGGTTTCCTACCCGGGATATGACAACAATAAGATGGCAAATGGTGTAGATGCAGAATACTTTGCACAGTTGAGAAGTGATCTTTCATCACCGATGCTGAATTATGCAACCCAGCAGAGAACTGCACCTGGTTCCACCTTTAAAATGGTATCTGCAACTGCCGGCTTCAAAGAAGGGATCATCAATACAACTACGACGTTTGTATGTAATGGACAGTTTAATGAAATCGATCCACCTCCCCGCTGCTGGATCTACGGAAGAGGCAGCCATGGAGCGTTGAATGTGACGGGAGCAATCAAAAATTCCTGTAATGTATTCTTTTATGAAATGGCATACAGGCTTGGTATGGTGGATGGAGTCTATTCTTCAGAAGCCGGTCTTGAAAAGCTTCAGAAATATGCAGATATGTATGGACTTACAGAAACCTCCGGTGTAGAGATTGAAGAATACGCACCACAGGTATCAAATACCGATGCTGTCCGTTCTGCCATTGGCCAGGGTACCAATAACTATACAACGGTCAGTCTGGCAAGATATGTTACAACAGTAGCAAATAGTGGTACCTGCTATGATCTGACACTGATCGATAAAGTAACTGACAGAAGTGGAAATCTTCTCATGGAAAAAGAGCCTCAGATGCGTAATCAGGTAGAACTGAGCAGTGGTGAGTGGAATGCCATTCATACTGGTATGCGTCAGGTAGTGGAAGCAAAATCCTATTATTCTGATCTGAAGGTTCAGGTAGCGGGCAAGACAGGTACCGCAGAAGAGAATAAAAACAGGGCAAACCATGCATTGTTTGTATGTTATGCACCATATGATAATCCTGAAATTGCAGTAGCAACCAGAATTGCTTATGGATATTCTTCTGATTATGCGGCAAGAACGACCAAGGATGTGATCAGTTATTATTTCGATCTGGTAGATGAAGATGATCTGATCACAGATACAGCATCTGAGCTTGGAGCAAGTACAGCACAGACTGACTAAAACAGAAAGGCGGCTATATTCATTGAAACAATCTGTCATTATAAAAAGTTTTCCAAATGGTATTGTGCTTCATCTTTCCGAAGCAGACACATTTGAAGAGATCCTGCAGGAAACTGCAATACGTTTCCGGGAATCCAGAGATTTTTTCAAGGATGCAAAAATGGCTCTGTCCATCAAGGGCCGGAAGCTGACGGAAGAGGAAGAAAATACCCTTTTAAATATCATATCAGAGAATTCTGATATTCATATCCTGTGTCTCGTAAGTGATGATGAAGATACTGACAGGATGTTTATAAAAGCTATTTCTGAAACAGACTTTTCAGAAGACGGAAATGGGAACAGTGCCGGCCAGTTTTATAAAGGCACATTAAAAAATGGTGAAGTACTGGAAACAGAATACAGCATAGTGATTCTAGGAGATGTTTATCCCGGATCAGCCATTATATCCGCACGGGATATTATCGTTCTTGGCGGGCTATATGGAGAGGCCTATGCCGGAGGAAATGGCAGTGATGGCCATTATGTAGCAGCGCTTGAAATGTCGCCGGAAAAATTAAAAATCGGTGATTTCAAATATCATGCCAAAGAGAAATCAAAATGGGGCATTAAGCCAAAGGTACAGCCGAAAATCGCATACGTAAAAAACAAAAAAATCGTTATGGATTCCCTTACCAAAGAATTACTGAGTGACATGCCACTTTAAACAGGATATGCCTCAGGGGACGAAATTGATTCACAACAGTTTGAGGAGGATAAACTATGAGTGAAGTAATTGTCGTCACATCAGGGAAAGGCGGGGTAGGAAAGACCACTACTTCCGCAAACGTAGGAACGGGTCTTGCAGCAATGGGGAAAAGGGTGGTTCTGATCGATACCGATATCGGTCTGCGCAATCTGGATGTAGTCATGGGGCTGGAAAACCGGATTGTTTATAACCTTGTAGATGTGGTAGAAAATAAATGCCGTATCAAGCAGGCATTGATCAAGGACAAACGTCATCCAAGTCTTTATCTGATGCCATCAGCCCAGACAAAGGATAAAACAGCAGTAACTCCGGAACAGATGGTCCGTATGATCAATCAGCTCCGGGAGCAGTTTGATTATATCATCCTGGACTGTCCGGCAGGGATTGAACAGGGATTTAAGAACGCCATTGCCGGTGCTGACAGGGCGCTTGTGGTAACAACACCTGAGGTATCTGCGATCCGCGATGCAGATCGTATTATTGGTCTTTTGGAGGCCAATGACTTCAAACAGATAGATCTGGTGATCAACAGACTACGTCCGGATATGGTAAAGCGCGGAGAAATGATGAGTGCATCCGATGTGATCGATATTCTTTCAGTTCCACTGATCGGTATTGTACCAGATGATGAAAATGTGGTGATCGCCACAAATCAGGGAGAACCACTGGTTGGAAATAATACACTGGCAGGAAGAGCATATCAGAACATATGCTACAGGGTAACCGGAAAGGAAATGCCTTTTCTTGAATTTGAAAAAAGCTTTTCCTTCTGGACCAGAGTGTCAGGAATATTTCGGAAGAACTAGGAGGTGGCTGATATGGGATTCAAACATTTTTTTTCACGGAAAAAATCCAGAGAAATTGCAAAAGACAGGCTTAAGATTCTTCTGATCTCCGACAGAGTAAACTGCTCACCGGAAATGATGGAAATGATAAAAACAGATATTGCAAAAGTTATATCGAAATATATGCAGATAGATACAAAATCCATGGAGATCCAGATCAGCAAAACGGGAGTAAAAGGGCATGATGGCAAAATGCCGACACTGTATGCCAATATTCCGATTCTGGATCTTCACAGCAAATGATAGAAGAGGTAAGGATTTACTTATATGCTGAGACAGTATAAATTACGGAATTATAATTTCAAACTGATATTTCTTGTGCTTGCCATATCGATGATCGGGATCATTGCCGTAGGAAGTGCACAGGAAAGTCTGCAGTCAAGACAGATTGGCGGATTTGCGGCAGGTGTGGCTATCATGATCGCACTTTCCCTGTTTGACTATTCGATCATACTGAAGCTCTACTGGCTCATTTATGCAGCAAATGTAATATTGCTTGCTCTTGTCATCTTCATCGGGGATGAAGGCGGCGGTGCACAGAGATGGCTGGATATCGGTGGTTTCCGGTTCCAGCCGTCCGAGATTGCCAAAATATTCATGATCCTGTTCTTTGCCGAGTTTCTGAGAAAGAACAGGGAAAGACTGAATACAGTAAAGTATATTGTGCTGTCTGTCGTTTTATTCGGTATTCTGGCATTTCTTATCGTTTCACAGCCAGATCTTTCTACAACCATTGTGTTCTGCCTTATTTTTGCATCCATCATGTTTGTGGCAGGAATCAGCTGGAAGCTGATAGCTGGTGTTCTGGCTGTAGCCATTCCGGCTGCCGTAATCCTGATCTTTCTCATTCTGCAGCCGGATCAGAAGATATTCAGCGGAGATACTACATATCAGGGCAATCGTATCATTGCCTTCTTTAACAAAGAAGAGTATGCCAATACCCTTGGCTATCAGCAGGAATACTCGGTAATGGCCATCGGCTCCGGACAGCTTACCGGAAAAGGCTATAAGACAAACCAGATCAGTTCGGTAAAAAATGCAAACTTTATTTCTGAACAGGAAACAGATTTTATCTATGCGGTCATTGGGGAGGAGTTTGGGTTTATTGGTTCTTCCGCAGTTGTGATCCTGCTTCTCCTGATCAGTCTTGAATGCTTTGCGGTGGCAAGAAAAGCAAAAGATACAGCAGGAGCGGTGATTGCTACCGGGATCGGTGCCCTGATCGGTTTCCAAAGCTTTATCAATATAGGTGTAGTTACTTATCTGCTGCCAAATACCGGTCTTCCTCTGCCGTTTGTCAGTTATGGTCTGACATCGCTGATCAGTTCCTTTATCGGAATTGGATTAGTTTTAAATGTGGGGTTACAATGTAAACAAAAATAGTGTATACT
Source organism: Suilimivivens aceti (assembly GCF_025567405.1). NCBI lineage: Bacteria > Bacillati > Bacillota > Clostridia > Lachnospirales > Lachnospiraceae > Suilimivivens > Suilimivivens aceti. Next base: position 116,534 of record NZ_JAOQKJ010000002.1, read on the forward strand.
AAAAGAGAAAATCTGTGAGAAGGGAAGGGCAAATTACTTATGAATATTGCATTAATTGCCCATGATGCCAAAAAGAAGCTGATGCAGAATTTCTGCATTGCCTATCGGGGCATATTGAGCAAAAATGAACTCTATGCTACAGGAACAACAGGACGTCTTGTGGAGGAAGTAACCAATCTGACGATACATAAATATCTGGCAGGGCACCTAGGTGGGGAACAGCAGCTCTGTGCGCAGATTGAACATAATCAGCTTGATCTTGTTATTTTCCTGAGAGATCCGCTGACACAGAAGCATCATGAACCGGATGTAAACAATGTAGTCAAATTCTGTGATGTATATAATATTCCACTGGCAACCAATCTTGCCACCGCTGAGCTTTTGATCAAGTCCCTGGACAGAGGAGATATGGAGTGGCGTGAAAATTACAAATAGGCAGAAAATGCAGATAAAGCGCAGCGTATCAGTTCTTTGCTCCTGTATGATGCTTTTTTTACTGACAGGCTGTGGACAGAGCAGATATGATATGGCATATACTGTCAATTCAGATGTCAGCAGTCTGCGTCTTGTTAATATTGAAGAAAAAAATTTAAATGCAGAGCCGTTTGCTTCTGATCTCTGTGTAGTATCCTCAGATATATCTATTCCCGGCATAGATACCTCCAAGGCCGATGGTGCCGGATTGTTCGATGTAAATGGCAGAAATACTTTATATGCCAAAAACGTATATGAAAAGCTGTATCCGGCCAGTTTGACCAAGATCATGACGGCACTGGTAGCATTAAAATATGGTTCCATGGATACCACACTGACAGCATCTGCCAATGTCAGGAATCTGGAATCCGGAGCGCAGACCTGCGGGCTGAAGGAAGGGGATCAGATGACCCTGGATCAGGCACTTCATGTACTTCTGATCAATTCAGCCAATGATGCCGCCATTATGATTGCAGAAGGAATTGCCGGATCAGTCGAAGCGTTTGCCGACATGATGAATCAGGAAGCACTTGAGGTCGGGGCAACCAATTCTCACTTTGTAAATCCCCATGGTCTTTCTGATAATGACCATTATACAACGGTATATGATATGTATCTGATCACCAATGCAGCGATTCAGTATGACCGGTTCAATGAGATCATACATATGAAAGAATATCAGACAGTATATTATGACAAAAGCGGAAACGCCAAGGATCTGTCGGTTAACAGTACCAATTATTATCTGCAGGGAAATGCAGATGCACCTTCCGGGATCACAGTACTTGGAGGAAAGACAGGAACAACTAATGCAGCCGGACACTGCCTTGTGCTTGTGTCAAGAGATACATCCGGAAATCCTTACATTTCTGTGATCATGAGAGCCGAAAGCAGGGAAGATCTGTATGATGAGATGAGCAGCCTCCTTTCCGGAATTAACAAATAACGGTTGTCATTTGGCACTTTCTATCTTATAATAAAAACAGGGTTATTTCTTGAAGGTGCTGTCAAAAGCAGTACCAAATCATACTACAGGAGGGTTTACCGATGGTTCAGTTAATTGTAGGAAAAAAGGGAAAAGGCAAAACAAAACAGCTTCTTGACAAAGTAAATAGTGAAGTACAGTCTGTATCTGGAAATATTGTATATCTGGATAAAAGCACCAAACATATGTATGAATTAAATAATAAGATCAGATTAATCGACGTTTCCTCTTATCTGATCACCAGTCCGGAGGAATTTCTCGGATTTGTCTGCGGTATTGTTTCACAGGATCATGATCTGCAGCAGATGTATTTTGACAGCTTCTTAAAGATTGCATGCGCAGAAGAAGCTGAGATCGAGCCTATCATCAAAAAGCTTGATGCTATTGGAGAAAAGTTTGGAATTGATTTTGTACTTAGTGTTTCCCGTGACGAAGCGGAGCTTCCTGCTTCACTGAAAGAAAAGATCATCGTTTCATTATAATCAGCAGTAGAAAAGGTAACAGCAGGAACCCCGGAAAATATCTGGGGTTCTTGTTCTGAAAAGGAAAAGATTGGAGTCTGACCATTGAATGCATCCCGGAACAATGTGGTAAAATACAGAAAACCTCTGAATATCAATATTGGAATGGTCATTTTCGCTGTTATCCTGATCTATATTATCATCTGTGTGTTCGGATACTTCACAGCCAAGCATGTAGTCCCTTATGAAGTAAAGGAGGGGTCTCTCTCAGCCAATAATATTTATCAGGGAATCGCCTTGCGAAATGAAAAGATCATTACAGCTGACCAGGCGGGGTACATTAATTACTATGCCAGAGAAGGTGAACGTGTCGGCGTAGGAAATCTTGTTTATACACTGGATGAATCTGGTAAGCTTTCTGATTATGTTTCTGCCGAAAACAGTGGAGAAACAACACTGTCTGATAAAGATCTGGCAGAACTGAAATCAGAGATCCTTGGTTTTGTTTCTGGTTTTGATGCAACAAACTTTTCAACTGTGTATGAATTCAAATATGACGTTAAAGGGACTGTACTGAAACTGGCTAATGCCAATATTCTGAAAAATATTGATAAGCTCAATGCCGGAACGACAAGCCTTGTTTCCTTCTGTAATGCACCTGATACCGGTGTTGTGATCTATTCTGTAGATGGTTATGAGGCTTTGAAGCTTGAAGACTTTACGAAAGATCTGTTTGATAACAAGGATTATGAAAAAACACAGCTCATCAGTAATGACCTTATCGCCCGTGGTGATCCTGTATATAAGCTGTCTGAGGATGAGGACTGGTCCATTGTGATCCAGGTGGATGAAGCAAAGGCACAGGAGCTTCTTGAGCTTGAATATGTAAAGATCAGATTTTTGAAAAATCAGGATACTTCCTGGGCTGAGGTAAAGAGCTACACCAATCCTGATGGAGATACCTTTGTATCCCTTACCTTTACCAATTCCATGGTTACCTTCTGCACAGACCGTTTTATAGAGATCGAACTGATCACAGAAGATGAAAAAGGATTGAAGATCCCGGTTTCTTCCATTATACAGAAGGACTTTTTCATTGTTCCCAGTGAATACGTGATCCAGGGCGGTGAATACGGTCGTGATGGGGTCATGCGGGAAAGCTATACAGAAGAAGGTACCGCAACGACTGAATTTGTTGAAACAACGATCTATAATGCCACAGAAACAGAATACTATCTGGATGACAGCACCTTAAGGAGCGGCGATTATCTGATCAAACCTGATTCTACAGAAAAGTATGCTGTCAGTAAAAAGGGAAGCCTGATGGGCGTTTATAATATCAACAAGGGTTATGCCGATTTCAAGCAGATCGACATTTTATACCAGAACGAAGAATACGCAATTGTAAAGTCCAATACACAGTATGGTCTCAGCGTATATGATTATATCGCACTGGATGCTATGGCAGTAGAAGATAATGAAATTATTAATGAATAGGAAGTGTCAAGGATGATCGCAGAAAATCTGAAATATGTAAATGAAAGAATACAGAAATCCTGCCTGAAAGCAGGGCGGGATGAGAAGGAAGTAACACTGATCGCTGTCAGTAAGACCAAACCGGTTCCGGATCTGATGGAAGCTTATCAGGAAGGCTGCCGTGAGTTTGGAGAAAATAAGGTACAGGAGCTTGTTGATAAATACGAAGTAATGCCAAAGGATATCCACTGGCATATGATCGGACATCTGCAGACCAATAAGGTGAAGTATATCGTTGATAAGGTAACCATGATCCACAGTGTAGATTCCATTAAGCTTGCAAGGGAGATCAGCAAAGAAGCACAGAAGAAACAGGTTACCGTTTCTATTCTGATTGAAGTGAATGTTGCAGGGGAAGAATCCAAGTTCGGTGTAAGCATGGAGGAAGCTGAACCATTGATCCGCAAGATTGCATTGCTTGACGGGATAAAAATATGTGGTCTTATGACAATAGCACCATATGTAGAGGATGAGGAAAAAAATCGTCAATATTTTGCTGATTTAAAGCAATTATCTGTTGACATTGCAACAAAAAACATTGATAATGTTAATATGAATGTTTTGTCAATGGGCATGACAGGAGACTACGCTGTTGCCATAGAAGAAGGTGCTACATATGTACGTATTGGTACAGGCATCTTTGGTGAAAGGCATTATGCAGTATAAAAAGGGGTGCTTAAAATGGGAGTAATGGATAAATTCCTCAATGCGATGAAACTGAACGATGACGATGATGATTACTATGATGATGACTATTATGATGAGGAACCAGTAGAGTCCAAACCAAAGAAGCTTCCTTCTATTACAAAAGAAAGTAATGCAGAAATAGAAGATGAGAAGCCTGCACCAAAGAAGGTGACGCCAAAGGTAACACCCATGCGCCAGAATAAGAAGACTGGTAATGGCATGGAGGTATGTGTGATCAAGCCGACATCCATTGAAGATGCGAGAGAGATTACAGAAACACTACTGGCAAACCGGACAGTTGTTTTGAACCTGGAAGGTCTTGATGTAGATATTGCACAGCGTATCATTGATTTTACTTCAGGATCCTGTTTTGCAATCAGTGGGAATCTGCAGAAGATATCTCATTATATATTCATCATAACACCGGCTATTGTAGATATTTCCGGTGATTTTCAGGAAATCTTATCAGGTTCCTTTGATGTACCACCGATCAATAATGGATTATAGAAGCAAGCTTCCTGGTGATGCCGGGAAGCTTTTTTACTACTGTTACTAAAGGAGAATAACGATGTCTGAACGAATGACAATCAATTATGACAAAAAACCATGCTACGATATTCTGTTCACTGCTTCCTTTGAAGATCTTCCTGAAGAACTTCTGAAGCTGGATTCGAAAGACCGTAAGGTATGCATCATTACGGATTCCCATGTAGAATCCCTTTATGGTACTGAGCTTTTAGACAGGATTACTCCATTCTGCCTGAAAGCAGTTATGTATGCTTTTCCAGCAGGAGAAGAAAATAAAACACTGGATACTGTCAGAGATATTTACCGTTTTCTGATTGAAGAGAAGTTTAACCGCAAAGATCTGCTGATCGCACTTGGCGGTGGTGTGACCGGTGATATCACAGGATATGCAGCAGCAACCTATCTGAGGGGGGTGGATTTTATCCAGATTCCCACAACACTGCTGGCACAGTGTGATTCCAGCATTGGTGGAAAAACAGGTGTTGATTTTGAAGGCTATAAGAATATGGTTGGTGCATTTTATATGCCGAAGCTGGTTTATATGAATGTTTCTGTGCTTGGCACACTGGACGACAGACAGTTTTATGGTGGGTTTGCAGAGGTGATGAAGCATGGACTGATCAAGGACAGCAATTTTTATGAATGGCTTCTTGACAAAATGTATGAGATCCATGAAAGAAATCCTGAAACCATGCTGGAAATGGTACAAAAGAGCTGCCTGATCAAAAAGCTTGTAGTGGAGAAGGATCCTACTGAAAAAGGAGACAGGGCTCTTTTAAATTTTGGACATACGATCGGTCATGCCATTGAGAAAGCAAAGAATTTTAATATGACACATGGAGAATGTGTTGCTCTTGGCTGTGTGGCGGCTGCTTATATCTCCTGGAAGCATGAATGGCTTTCCATGGAGGAATATTATGAAATCCGTGACATGTTTGTGCCATTTAACCTTCCCATCACGATAGAAGATATTGATCCTGCGGAAATTCTCACTCTGACAAAATCAGATAAAAAGGCAGAAAACGGAAGTATAAAATTTGTACTTCTTAAGAAGGTTGGAAAAGCTGTCATTGACAGAAATGTTACAGATGACGATATTTTGAATGCCGTAAAAGAAATTCTTTATGTGGAGGATGAGAATTCAGCAGAATGAAGAAAACATTGAACAAAGAGAAAATAAAACTGTTATGTATGGATCTGGTCATGCTTGTCGTACTTGTTCTGATCGATTATTATACAAAATACCTGGCTGTGATCAAACTGAAAAATCAGGCAGCGTTTAATATCATTGATGGCGTACTGGAATTTAACTATCTGGAAAACAGAGGTGCTGCATTTGGTATGCTTCAGAATCAGAAAATCTTTTTCGTATTTATTGCAGTGATCTTTTTAAGCGTTATCATATTTGTATTGCTCCGTACCCCGGATGACAGAAAATACAGAAAGCTGCATATCCTGCTGACCATGATTGCCGCCGGCGCCATTGGTAATATGATCGACCGGCTCAGATTTGATTATGTTGTAGATTTTATTTATATTGTCCTCATTAATTTCCCGATTTTCAATGTGGCAGATATGTATGTAACATTTGCCACAGTGATACTGATCATTCAGGTTCTGTTTGTATATAAGGACAATGATTTTAACTTTTTAAGCTTTAATCAGAAAAAATTCAGGGAACTTAAATAAACATATGGCGGAAGAATTAAAGGAATATGAATTTATTGTTTCAGAAGAATCAGAAGGGGAGAGAGTCGATAAGTATCTGACGATGCTTATGGACTCTCTTTCCCGTTCTTATCTGCAAAAGCTTTTAAAGGAATCACATGTGACTGTAGGAGGACAGCCGGTAAAGGCGAATTACCGGATCAAAACTGAAGATGCAGTAAGAGTATTGCTGCCACCCCTGATCACACCGGATATCCTTCCGGAGAATATTCCTTTGGAGGTTCTTTATGAAGATGAGGATGTTATCGTAGTCAATAAACCCAAAGGTATGGTTGTACATCCGGCTCCCGGACATTACAGTGGTACACTGGTCAATGCACTTTTATACCATTGCCATAATTTAAGCGGTATTAACGGTGTTTTACGTCCAGGAATCGTACACCGTATTGATAAGGATACCACAGGCAGTATCATTGCCTGCAAAAATGATGCCGCCCATGCTTCCATTGCCGAGCAGTTAAAAGAACACAGTATTATAAGAAAGTATCATGCCATTGTGTGCGGCAGACTGCCGGAAATCGAGGGAACGATCCATACAAGAATTGGACGTCACCCCACAGATCGTAAGAAAATGGCTGTTGTGAGAGAGGGTGGAAAGGATGCCATTACTCACTATAGGGTACTGCAGCAGTTCGAGAAATATACCTACGTGGAATGTATACTGGAAACCGGCCGGACCCATCAGATCCGTGTACATATGGCAAGTATTGGACACCCCCTTCTCGGAGACGAAATCTATGGAACACCTTCAAAACAGTATAAACTACAGGGACAGTGTCTGCATGCAAAAATCCTTGGATTTTCACATCCTTCCACAGGAAAGTATATTGAAACAGATGCATCACTTCCTGGATATTTTGAGCATTTGCTCACAATCCTTGCATGATCTTTCAGACAATAAACTGGATTTTTTTCGTTTTTTTGATATAATAGAAATAACACTGACAGTGAAAAAAAAGGAGGGTTCCGTATGAATACAGTTATTACAATCGGAAGGCAGTTTGGTTCTGCCGGCCGCGAGATCGGTGAAAAGGTTGCAGCGTATTTTGGAATTAAATGTTATGATAAGGAGTTATTGAGCCGAGCAGCAAAGGAAAGTGGTTTTTGTGAAGAAATGCTGGAAAATCATGATGAAAGACCAACCAGCTCATTTCTTTATAATCTGGTTATGGATACGTATTCCTTTGGTTATAATGCATCCCATTTCGTAGATATGCCTATCAGTCATAAGGTATTCCTGGCGCAGTTTGATGCTATTAAAAAAATTGCAAGTGAAGGCCCTTGCGTTATTGTCGGACGGTGTGCTGATTATGCATTAAATGATCTGAAGAATTGTGTCCACATTTTTATTTATGGTGATGAAGAAACCAAAACCAAACGAATTATGGGTAAATATAATGTAGATGCTGCTAAAGCAAAGGATATGTGCATTAAAAAGGATAAACAGAGACAGAGCTATTATAATTATTATTCCTCCAAGAAATGGGGACGTGCTGACAGCTATGATCTCTGCATTAACAGCAGTGTTCTTGGTGTAGAAGGAACAGTAAAGCTCCTTGTCCAGTATGTTGAAGACTTTGAAGCTAAGAATCAGTAAATGAAGTATATAAAAGATATCAAAGCCATACTGTCAGAAATCGGTATGGCTTTTTCGGTGCACGGGTACATGAAGTCAACAGGTTTTTTCTGTCTGCCACAAAGAAAAAAAGAAACACGGAAAAAGGGAAAAAAGAAAAAGGAAAAAGAAACTGGAAAAGAAAGAAAAACAAAGGAAATCTGGTCGAAGAAAAGAAGCCTGAAAGATACAGAAAACTATTCGCAAAACACAAGTTTAACGAACAGTGACAGACTTCTTGAAATGATGATAACACCTGATACTCACCATGTAAAGCGGTTTTTTCTTTTTCGTGAATGTTGCACAGTTTTTCCTATGGCGCCTTAGTGTGTTTTTTAGTTATTTTCACTAACTTCCAATATTCTAACAGACTGGTCAAGAATTGCTACATCAATCGTTTTAGCATAAGTTATGTTTTCCGATAAGCTGTCAATGATCTGATCTATTTCCTCACGTGTCAGGCAATAATCCTCAATCTGTACCTCTTGCAGGTTTCGGCTACTATTGATAAACCGCTGGAATATGCAAAATTATATCTTGATGGAACAATGCAGATATGGGTTGATGCAGAAGATTCATTAGAACTATGGTGATTTTTTCAACAGCACTAAAGTTACTTTTTTCAACATCGTTATTGAGAATAGTCATTTTACCGTGCATATATTCAATATCTTTTTATCAATTATAATGAAATCAAGGGCTGGTCTAATGCCAGCCCTACAAAAATGAAATTTGCATAGAAAATAAATTTACAATTTTTCCGATATAAACCTGTTATCAACAAATACAAAAATAATTTATATTATCGTATCTATTGATATGATACGTATTTCAAAGAGTTACCAGAAGTTTTTGAAAACTTTTTCCCTTGTGATATTTATCTAAAGCTCCTAATTTTATACTGATACATCAATAGAATTGTGAACTAACCTATTACCATTTTTGACAAGAGTAGATTCCACTGATTCTCTTTTGACATTATCAAGAATACTTGTATCAAACTTTTGTCCCGGTTTCCAATTTGGATTAGTCGAAATGTCTCATAACCACTCTCCTTTTGTTAAATACTGACTTCTCTCTGCACCTACGGATATGAACTGTATTTCATGCTGCAGAAGATCCTCTAACGTCTCTACATACGTTTTGGCTGCATCCGGCAGTTCATCATAGGTTACGCAACCGCTGATGTCTGTCTGCCAGCCGGGAAGCATTCTCACATTTGGTACATATTCTTCTAGATCCTCTATCGGATCAAAATCCGTCACTTCCTGATTTCCCTTTTTGTAACCTACAATCACAGGGATTTCTTTCATCATACTGAGCACATCAAGCTTAGTTAATGCAATCTTGTCCGCGTTCTGACACTTTAATCCATACCGGCTTGCAACTGCATCAAACGGTCCTACACGGCGCGGACGTCCTGTGGCAGCACCATATTCTCCGCCAAACTTGCGCAAAAGTTCCATCCAGGATTCTGGCATGGCTTTTTCTGCTGTAAATGGCCCTGCACCTACACAGGTTGAATAAGCTTTCAGTACACCAACGATATGGTCCAGTTGCTTTCCCGGTATCCCCGCCCCTATCGGACCGTAGGCAGAAATCGTTGAAGAACTTGACGTATATGGAAAAATGCCATAATCAATATCCCGCATAGCTCCAAGCTGTGCCTCTAAAACAACACGTTTTCCTTCCTTTAATGCTTCCTCGAGATAAGCACCTGTGTCTACTATATATGGCCATAACTCTGCTGCCTGAGCTTCACACCAGGAAAGCAGTGCCGGATAGGACATCGGTTCCTGATAATAGCATCCTGCAAGCTCCAGATTCTTTGCCTCGAGCATCATTTTCAAACGATTCTGTACGGATTCCTCTTTTAGATGAAGCAGATCCCCAAGACGCAGTGTCTTCTTTCTGTATTTGTCACTGTATGCATAGGCAATGCCTCTTTTTGTGGAACCAAACGCTTCTCCTGTTTTTGCAAGACGTGTTTCTTCGAGTTCATCCTGAATTTTGTGCCAAGGCATAGAGATTGTTGCCCGTTTGGAAAGTTTTAAGTTGTTTGGTGTGACCACAACACCTTTTTCCCTGATCTGTGCAATTTCGTTTGTCAGATGTTCCAGGTCTACCACCATACCATCGCCGAGTACGCATATTACATTCTCATGCAGAATACCGGATGGCAGCAGATTTAAGACAAATTTCTGCTGTTTGGCAACCACTGTATGACCAGCGTTATTGCCGCCCTGATAGCGGACAACAACATCTGCATTCTCCGCAAGCAGATCGATCACACGACCTTTTCCTTCGTCTCCCCAGTTAATTCCTGTTACAGCTGTAAGCATATTTTATCCTCCTTCTATTGACACTGTCTTTGAACATAAACCCATGCATAATCTGTTATGAGCAATACCGGAATGTCCGGTCGGTAAGTATTCTCGCAAAAATAAGTCCAAGCGGTAACGATACAATAATCATGATCGCTGCTGCAAACCACAAAACTGCCTCTGTTAGTGACATAATTCCAAAATTATAAATCGCACGATACAAATATAATCCTGGCACCATAATTACAATGGATGGCACTGTCAGTGAAATTCTCGGATATCCATGATTTCTCTTTATGATGGATGCAAGCAGACCTGCAGTCAGTGCTCCTATGAAAGCTGCTGCCGCAGATGGCATCCCTGTATAATCGACCAGTTCCAGCCGCAATGTATTTGCAACGGCACCGATACATGCCGCCGTTGCTGCTATATAGACTGAACTGTTAAACATAATCGAGAATCCAAATACTCCGCAAAAACTTGCGATCAGACGTAAAACCAGATGCATCATACTTCCTAGATGCAAAGCTACAAAATCCTGTGGCTGAAGCTTTAACAAAAGTGCCATGATCCATGCAAACATCGTTGCAACCAGAACAATAATAATGGAATAGGTAAGCCGCTCCAGACCAGATCGCAAATCCAGCTTTGCCAAGTCAATTCCACTTGTGATAAACGGAAATCCCGGAATAATAAACAACATGGAACAGATATATCCGGCCTCATGCACTGCGGAAACGTGTAACAACAGCTCTGCCATATGCAGACAGACAGCATACGTCAGACATGCAGCTGAAATAGATACCGCAATGTTTAAAAACAATGTGTAATGATGTTTGATCAGCTTCATCCGGATAAGGTTACCAACACCAGCGGCAATAAATGCAAATATCATCTCCACCGGGCCACCACCCAGCAGAAATGTAAATCCACAACATGCAAGTGCCGCTGCCAATCCGAGTTTTACCGGAGAATAGAGTTCATGGATCTGCTCGATTTCATCCAGCCGCTTATGGATTTCTTCTCCGGTCAAATGCGCTTCCTGATATGGAAAACTATTTACAAACTGTTCCATCCGATAAAGCTTGGAAGTATTTACTCCGGTATTTGCAATACTAAGAGACTGTGAAACACACTCTTTTCCATCAAAACAATTAAACTCTATGGACATCAGTCCCACATCCACTGTACAGGTTACTCCAAGTTCCTTGGAAAGCCTGTTCATAGAAGTCCGCACACGCCATGCTCCGGTTCCACAGGAAAGCATAATCAGACCAACCCGGCCGACAACCGATGCCTTTTCAATCAGTCCTGCCTGCTGAATCAGCACTTCACTGTCATTCTCTGTATAATCGTGCCACGGAATCTCCATATGATTTTTTTCCATGATTTCTATATAATCATTTTTCGCCATAAATGATCTCCTCCGCTTTTGCAACATGACGTTCGAGATTTTTCAGGAAGATAGAATTCGGAAGGAAAATTCCAATTTCATCATATCGGTTGTTATTCTCCATCAGCGAATCCTGTCCATAAAATACGTAAGCCATTGGAAGATTCTTTTCCAGCTCAATCATAAGATCCCACACGGCAGAATATGCTTCTGCCTCTGTCTCCTTCTCCTTTACGGTATCCGGCAGTTCACGAATGAGCAGCACACCCATATTTTTTTCAAGAATCTTTTGTTTCACATCCATGTAATCCGACTGATATTCATGGCTGTAACGGTATGCCTGTGCAAAATATATATTTTTCTGATTGCAGAGATCTTTGTATACCTCATGAAAATGCCGGTATTCTTTTTCATGAGCTGTGCCTTTGTATGCAGGAAGTAATTGCCCATTTTCATCCGTCATAATGACCGGATTTTGCTTTCCGTCTGCATCAAAACGATAGGGAATCAGAAATGAATTTCTCAACAGGTCAAACAATGTATTCTGACATATGCCCATAAGGAAGGCCGACAGGTCCCGGTTCGTATACGCATTGAACAAAGCCAGTGAAAATTCTGCCGGAGAAATTCCGGCATCCGAATCATCATTGCAAAATAAACAGTTACAAAATGTTTCCTGTAACTTTTCACATGCCCAATGATCATTTAATATTTTCTGAAACAAAACCTCTGCCTTTTCCTCTCGTGGAAAAATCGTCTGTTCCTTCATGCTTCATGCGCTTCCTTTCTTGCTTTTTTCATCTTCTATGATTATACTTTTGCATTAGGGATAAGTAAAAACTATAATTGATATGTTATAAATAACATTTTGATATGTCAGAGGGGGTTCTATCGATGAATGTAAATTTTGAATACTATCGAATTTTTTATTATGTTGCAAAATACCACAACTTTACCAAAGCCGCACATACACTCGGCAGCAGTCAGCCAAATGTGACAAGGGCCATGAACTGTCTGGAGCAGCAGATTAATACAACTTTGTTTGTACGTACCAACCGGGGCATTCAGCTTACCCCGGAAGGGGAAAAACTTTATACCCATATTTCCGCTGCAATGTCACAGATTTTTGCCGCAGAAGAGGAGTTATCGGATAGTACGGGGCTGTTACATGGAAGCATTGCGATCGGTGTCAGCGAGACCGCATTAAATATTTTTCTTTTTAATAAACTTAAAGCATTTCATATGACCTATCCCGGCATCCGCCTGAAACTGTACAATTACTCCACCCCACAGGCCATTGATGCCGTAAAAAGTGAAAAAATCGACTTTGCTATTGTTTCAACTCCAGCTTCCGTGGAATCACCACTCAGACAGATTATGCTGCAGCCTTTTCAGGAAATCCTTGTCGGTGGTACAACTTTTACCGCACTCGGCAGCCAGGAATTATCTCTCTCAGAATTAAAAAACTATCCGCTGATTTCGCTTGGACGTGAAACAACGACGTTTCAGTTTTATCATGCACTCTTTCTCTCTCACGGACTCGAACTTGCCCCTGATACCGAAACCGCCACGACCGATCAGATTCTCCCTCTTGTCAAATGTGAGCTGGGTCTGGCTTTTCTTCCAGAAGCAATGGCACATGATTCTATTCAAAAAAGAGAAATTGTCCAGATATCACTAAAAGAAAACATTCCGGAAAGAAATATATGCATGCTATACGATTGCCAACATCCGCTGAACTCAGCCGCCCGACAATTCCGGAAAATGATTCTGGAAAATCATTTGTCATAGTTTATAGCTATGAACAAGCAATGTTTTTAAGTATTATACAATCTGTTCTCAAAAAAATATAATGAATGCAAAGCAATACACCACAAGTGCGAAAAAGCAATGCAAGCAAAAAGGAAACGCCAACAGTCACATTCAAGCTGCCATCCACCTGCATCTCTTTATGTGGAAGCAGACTCGCCATTCCTACTGATGTAACAGAAGGCAGGCAACTCAGCATACACTCAAAACCAGCAGTCTCATGTCCCTTAAAATACGTCAATGAAATAAATACGTCTGCATCCATGATTGCATGACCGATTTTAGCTTCTTTTACATATTCTCCATCAATAGGCACAATCGTCTCATCTGTCCCTTTTAAACCATCACCGATCAACACATGACAGCCTGTCTGCAGCGGAGAAAAACCATTCACATATGCCGTATCCAAATGATCAAGCGCATTCTTTCTGCTTCCCACATAAAGGGTATTACAATCTGTAACTAATTCTTTCTGCATCGCTTTTGAGAAAAACTTCCCGTTTTTTTCCTGTCTTTTTAAGAAGCCTATCAACTTTGGTAAGGCTAACACGGGCGCCCCTACTGTCAATACGAATTTTTCAGAACAGGCAACTACTTACCGGCCTCCCACAACACAGCATTGATAAGCCGGAATGTTTTCCTCCTTTTCTTTTATTGAGGGGGTAGCCCCCATGTGGGGGCTACTCATTCTTATTGAGGTAAACTAAATCTTTGGGTTTTCTTCATACGCTCCATATCGTGAGCCAATACTCCAAGTATTAAAGATTCATCATCAATTAAAGACTCATCAATTCCAGTAACTTCCATAAACACCTTTTTATATTCTTGTAAAACATCCTGAAAGTGTTCTGTAAACGGCATTTCCATTTTTACCCCCTTTCCGAGCAATAAAAAAACCGCCCTAGATTTTTCTAGGACGGTCAAAAACCGCTTGAATGATTTCATTCGATATTTCACTGTTCTGTTAAACTATTATTTCAAAAATAATTGATAACCTGCGTGCTCCTGTTGGAAAATGAGTGTCGCACGCAATCAATTACCGTTTCCTTTCCTGCGGAAAGTCCACTTTCTTGAAACATCACAAGTTTAACAAATAATAGTAATTGACCATCACGATCAGTTGCGGTTTTTGTCCTCAGCCAGATCTTCCCTGGTAATATAATCTACAGCACTATTGTAACGGGTAATCTGTTTAGTATGATTCCTTATTTTAGTATCTGGCTTAGGTTTATTGCGAATACGATCATATTTCTGATGAAAGCTTTGTACAGCATCTGGTGTTATGTTTTTCCTTTTCTTTCTGATTTTTAGAAAGGTATAGATATATACAATTGCTAGAAACACCACGATCAGACCAATTAATATCTTCATATAAGCTGCCTTTCAATATTATATATTGATTTCATGGAATTATTTAATGATTTCGTCTGAATCAAGCACTATGGTAAAGGGACCGTCATTGATCAGGGAAACCATCATATGTGCACCGAAAATGCCTTGTTCAACAACAGGAATTTCCTTCCTGCACTGTGACAGGAAATACTCATACAAGGCATTTGCCTGATCAGGTGTTCCTGCACCGATAAATGAGGGTCGGTTTCCATGCCTGCAATCGGCATATAATGTAAATTGTGAAATAATTAACAATTCTCCATTTACAGATTTAATATCCAGGTTTGTTTTCCCATTTTCATCTTCAAAAATACGAAGCTTCAAAAGTTTTTGGAACATTTTATCTGCAATTTCTTCTGTATCAGTCTGACTGACCCCCAGCAATACCATAAATCCATGACCAATTTTACCGACAACTTCCTGATCCACACTAACGGAGGCTTCCTGAACACGTTGAATGACTAATTTCATAATTTACTACTCTCCTATTTCTTCCAAGCATTTTTTATAGGTTTTACTGTAAGATACTAATCTTCTTTCTTATCACTATTGTTATCATGAGTTGCTTTCTTCTTAAAGGAAAATTTAAAGAAAGGTTTCTCAAGGCTTTCATCTTTGGGAATCATATTTCTGCTTTCATCAATATAGTTCAGGTTAATATAATCGGTCGTTTTCACAGAAAGTTCCCGCTTACGTAGCACTTTTTCAACTAGGCGCTTGATAAAGGCATAAACAACAGCAAAGAAAGGTACACCTATGATCATGCCAAGTACACCAAATAATCCTCCAAAAATAGTGATAGAAAAAATAACCCAGAATCCTGTCAATCCCGTTGACTGCCCAAGGATCTTTGGCCCGATAAAATTACCATCCAGCTGTTGCAGGATCAAAATAAAGATCAGGAATGTCAGACATTTCATGGGACTGATCATTAGGACTAATAGTGCACTTGGAATAGCACCAAGGTAAGGGCCAAAGAATGGGATCACATTGGTAACACCTACAATTACACTAACCAGCAACGCATAGGGGATATTCAAAAGCGTGGTTCCAATAAAACATAACAATCCAATAATGATAGAATCTACAATCTTTCCACTGATAAATCCAATAAAAGTATCACTGACAAAACGCATATCGTGGATCAGTCCATTGGCATTTGATGTAGGAAAAATACTGTAGATAATTTTTTTAGTCTGTGCAGAAAAGGTTTCTTTGCTGAACAGAACGTAGATGGAAATAATCAGACCAATGATCAGGTTCCACATAGCCTTTAAAACACTGATCAGACTTAGAGAAACTGTCCGCAGCAAAGATTCCATCTGGGGCAGCACATTACTATTAACATAATGATTAAATTCGGTAGAATATGTGGTCATAAGCTGCTGTACAAGATTCTCAATATTTGGATTGGCTTCAAAATACTTGTCCATGAATTTCATCAGATTGTTCACATAAATGGGAAGAGCCATGGAAATACTTTGAATACTGTTGATCAGGTTGGGGATCATAATAGAAAAGAAACCATAAACGACTAAAATAACAATAATAATTGTCAGTGTGATAGAAATAAAACGGATTCCTTTCTTCTTTTTTGAGCTGATTTTCGATTTCCTTGTAAATGCCGGGATCAAAAATTTTCTTTCCAGTGTATTCACCAATGGTGTCAGCAGATAGGCCAGAATCATACCATAAAGAACAGGACTTGCAATCTTTACAATGGAATCTATTCTAGCTGAAAAACGATCCCAATGAAATAATAAATAATAAAAACAGATGGAAGCTGCAATTACAAGGAATGCAGTAATTCCAAAGTAGATGTATTTTTTTTCAAATTTCAATTTCATTATATATTTGTTCCTTCCTCAAAATGTTAACTCATATTAATCTATCATACCATTATTTCTGAAAATATACTATGGATTCTTATTGATTTATGATAATATTATCATAGTTTATAGGAACTGGAGGACTGAACATTGGAAAACAGTAAAAATTATCATGACGAGCAAAGCATGATCAACATAACCCATATGAGAGAAGTTCTTGCTACACTGCCGGGCTTCTGCAAAAGTTTTTTCCGCGGTATCCAGGAATATACTTCTTCACGGACACGTCTTGCTTATGCCTATGATCTCCGGGTATTTTTTGAATTTTTGCATGATAATAACAGCATGTGCAAAAAACTGGAGATTACAGAATATCCTCTTTCTATCCTGGACAGTATCTGTAAGGAGGACATTGAGGAATATATGGATTATCTGAGTCTGTACAAAAAGGATGGTAAGGAATATACCAATAATGAACGCGGGAAAAAACGAAAGCTGTCTGCCTTAAAGAGCTTTTATAATTATTATTTCTGTGCAGAACAGATACAGACAAACCCGGCTGCCCTCGTACCTCTTCCCAAACAGCATGAAAAGGAAATCATCCGTCTGGATGCAGACGAAGTTGCCATGCTTCTTGACCAGGTCGAAGATGGAACAAAGTTGAGTGAGACCCAGCAGATCTATCATAAAAAAACAGTGATACGGGATGTGGCACTTCTTACTCTTCTACTGGGAACCGGGATACGTGTTTCTGAATGTGTGGGACTGGACATCAATGATGTGGATTTTAAAAATAATGGAATTAAGATCAGACGAAAAGGCGGCTATGAAACTGTAGTTTACTTCGGAGATGAAGTGGCAGATGCACTACACGATTATCTGGAAAAGCGGCATCATATGATACCGATTGAAGGTCATGAAAATGCACTGTTCTTATCCCTGCAGAACAGACGGATCACTGTCCGGGCTGTAGAAAATCTTGTAAAAAAATACGCTTCTACCGTAACGACACTGAAAAAAATTACTCCTCACAAATTGAGAAGTACCTATGGTACTGCCCTCTACCAGGAAACCGGTGATATTTATCTGGTAGCAGATGTTCTTGGACACAAGGATGTGAATACTACCCGAAAGCACTATGCAGCCCAGTCTGATATGCGTAAACGGAAGGCTGCCAATGCTGTACGCCTCAGAGAACCATAATCTTTACTCTACAAATACATTGCTGTAATAGGGAAGAATGATATGCTGTCCATAGATAATAGTATCCTTTTCCATATGATTGATATTCATCACCTCTTTAATATAATCATCATGAGAATCATAGAATTCACTGTCAGCGTACTGATCGGCATAATTCCAGAGAGTTTCTCCACTGGCTACAGTAACGCTTTTATAATACTTATAGCTGATGTTATGATCTCCTGCCGCCTGGGCTCTGGAACCGATACTGAAGAAAGCACCGGAAATACCTATTGTTAAGAGTAAGGTTATAACAGTAATCATAAGATGTCGTCTGAGCTGACGGCATCTTTTTTTCTTATTATTTCTGATCCTTCTTTCACTGATCTGATTATTCATGATTCTGCCTCCCTGATAATCATCCTTATACAAATATCGAACGTATGCTCCAAACGTTTGTTCTTATGTTTTGATTATATCGAACATACATTCCCATGTCAATAGATTATGTGCAAATAATCGAACAAATATTTGGAATATATGTTTGCTTTCGGAAATGAGGTATGATATACTTTATTTATCAACTACTGAATCAAAATTGAAAGAACTGATACTGGCAGGTTATCGGTCAGTGATATGGGAGGATCAAGCATGGCATATGGTAAGATTTCAGCGAAGCAACAGGAAATACTGGATTATATTAAGGAAGAAATATTAAAGAGAGGTTATCCGCCGGCTGTTCGTGAGATCTGTGAAGCTGTGAATCTGAAATCCACCTCTTCCGTCCATTCCCACCTGGAAACACTTGAGAAGAATGGGTATATCAAAAGGGATCCTACGAAGCCGCGTGCGATTGAAATCTGTGATGACAATTTTCAGATGGTACGTACTGAAATGGTAAGTCTTCCCGTGATCGGACAGGTGGCAGCCGGACAGCCGATCCTGGCTGAAGAGAATATTGAAAGCTACTTCCCTGTTCCAGCAGAGGTGGTACCTCATGGAGAATCCTTCATACTGAACGTCAAGGGAGATTCTATGATCAATGCAGGTATTTTTAACGGAGATCAGATTTTTGTCAATGCCTGTAATACTGCCAGAAATGGTGAGATTGTGGTTGCCCTGATCGATGATTCTGCTACCGTCAAGACATTTTACAAAGAAGATGGACATATCCGTCTCCAGCCTGAAAATGATACCATGGATCCGATTATTGTCAATGACTGTCAGATTCTTGGAAAGGTATTTGGAATTTTCCGTATTTTATAACGGTTCAAAGTTCTATTTTTAAAAGGATGGGTCACAGTTCATAGATTTATCTGTGGACTGTGACCCATCCTTTTTTCTCATATATTAAATATTATACCATTTAATTTCATTTGCCTCCATCTCCAAAGAGAAGCTGCTGCCATCGCCGCGGTAAACCACGGTTTTCTGGTTTTCATAGGTGTTATTTACCACACAGAATTTACCATTTTTAACATAGGCATGAACCTCCACATTGAAATTGGAGCTGAACCACTGATGCAGTTCCTCTTCACCGTGAGTACTCCAGAGAATGCTGCGGTACAGGATGCGGCTGTTTTCAAAGCTGTAAGGCAGACCACTGATATAAACACAGCGTCCCCTTCCAAACTCATGGACTGCCATCTGCACCTCCTTCTCCTGCTGTACCAGAATTTCTGTACCTTCATAAGCAAAAATGTTCTTTTTTCCCTCGCCAAAATCCACGGTTTTTATGGTATCTGCCAGAATGAAGTGATCTGGATGCTCCTCCCAGTTATATTTATCGTAGTTTAATGTAAATCCAGTTTCTTTTTCCACACCAAGCATGTCTGCAAGCTGGATGTAATGTCCCTGGAACTGGTGTCCGGAAGGCTCTCCGACACCGATAAAACCACCGCCGCTATATACAAACGCTCTGATTGCAGAAGAAATATCAGGATTCTCCCATATGCTGCCGCCAGTGTGAGCGGTATCTCCATCCCCTACATTGATGATCACATCCAGGTCTTTTAGGATTTTCCTGTCTGCCAGAATATCATCAAAGGAAATAAAGCTTACATCAAATGGCGCCCCACTCAATGCCTCAATAATTCCTGCATAGCTGTAATTCTGTTTCTGATACAGTGCATGATGTACCATATGGCATCCCCAGCTTCTCATTTTTCCCCAGCTGTTTAGAACGGCTACCTTTTTAACACAATACGGGATGGTGTCCTTTGTATTCGCATACAACTCCCGGAACTCATTGCACACACTCTCCACGTAGTCCAGAAATTCAGGGAAATCCAGAGTCAGCTTCAGATACCCGCCGTAACCAATTCTGTCAATTGGCTTTCTCAGGATGGCACGTCTTGCAGTAATCCAGTTCTCCTTTGCCTCCTTCACAGGGTCACCGCCCTCATGAAATGTATCAGGAAAGAAATAAGGCAAAAATCTGCCCTCCGTGTATTTCACCCCTTCAATATCAGAGATGAGGCGAAGTGTGCTTCCATTTCCAACACTTCCTACTACTGCATCCAGACCAATAGTGGCAAATTCTTCCATGAACGGTTCAGTTCCAATCCAGTGGTCACCCAGGAACATCATTGCCTCCTTGCCACACTCATGGGTAATATCCACCATCTCTTTGGCAAGCCTTGCAACTTCTCTGCGCTGGAATGCCTGGAAATCCTTGAATTCCTTACTTGGTACACGATACTGATTATTGTAGTAACCCTGGTCAATGATATATTCGGGCCGGAACACATAGCCAGCCTCCTTTTCAAACTGTTCTAAGATATAGGGGCTGACAGAAGCAGAATAACCATACCAGTCCACATATTTTTCCCTTTTTAACTCATCAAACATCAGAGTAAACTGATGGAAAAAGGTAGTATATCGAATTACATTCACATAAGGATGTGCGGCACAATAATTGCGAAGACGCTCCATGGAATATTTATGAGTCTTCGGCTGTCTCACATCAAACGTAATCTGATGCTCAAAGTTTTTCCAATTGTTAGTGACTGCATTGTACATATGTACCGGATCCCAGATAATATAAGCCAGAAAGCTGACGGTATATTCATGGAAAGGGATAGCATCGTGAACGATCACGCACCCCTTTTCCTCATCATATTCCCAGTGATCTACGGACACAACCTCCCCAGTCGAACGGTCAATAACCTCCCACCATCGTTTTCTGTCATCTCTGGTATTGACCATCATCAGTTCTTTGGAAATACCCTTCATAAGAGGAATCAACAGCTCAGACTCCACAGCGGTATAAAAAGCAGTCATCACATAGCATTGCTGTACCTCATCCGGGTTTGCCTTTGCCCACTCATTATCCTTTCGTGTGGTATAATAAGTAGCATATATTTTTGCCCCGGTCATAATCAGTTCCTTAGGGAACTCTGTACCATCGCAGTCACGGATGGCATCAGCTCCCCAGCGGTTCATCAATTCTATCGTTTCAGGCACAACATCCAGATTAGTTGGAATGGTTACCCGTCCCTTTGTTATACTCATCGGTATTTTCCTCCTGCAATAAATTAAGTCATTGCGGCAGCAGCTTACAACGGGATAATCGTATTATCCTCCTCGGTGTAGCTCCCACCATCCATCTTGTTACGGATAAAGGGTACACCTTCTCTCACATAAAAGATATTATGGGCAAGTAAAGCGTCTGGGTTCTCCGACGGGCTCACCGTGCCACCCAGGTCGTCAAAGCTCACATTATATCGAAAGGTATTGTGAATTGCCTCCTGTAAGCAAAACATAATGCATCCACCTTCGTTCTGTCTGCTGTAATTATATTCGTAAATGGTGCCATCACCAGAATCTGCATCATAAGCCATCCCATCCTGATTCAGTCTGGTATCCGTGACCTCATTGTAACGAAACAGAGCATCCTTGCACTTCCAGGGCCAGATGCCTGCTGCTACTTTTCCGGCACGGTTTTCCGGCTTGTTGTAAATTCTGTCATTGATCTCGCAGGCAACAGAATCTGCTGTATTGTGTTCGATCAAAGGACGTAAAGCGTACATCGCAGTAATTCCATCACCTCCGGCAGCTTTCACATAATTGTCCCGGATGACAATATTCTCATGTCCATATTTCAGGAAGGCATCCTCAGGCAGCTCTGCACCCTTGAACTTGTCATGGGAATAGGTATAACCAACGGCGATCCCCCAGCGGCTAACTCTGTATACAAAGCATCCTGTCACAGTAATATCCTTAAAACGTGCCACACCAGTGGCTTTTTCATTGGCAGGCTTTAAAGCTGTCATATAAATGCCGCCATTGTTCATATGTTTGTCATAGACGTTACCATTGACATCATGGATAGAAAGATTCTGCAGGATGATGCCGTTGCGTATTCCTTTATCCTTTGCCACTACAGCCACACCAGTACGGTTCATTTTATGAGGGGCACTATAGCTTTCTCCCGGAATTTCCAAAGCCCGGTTGCTGATCTCAATATCGTGGATGATTATATGCTCTGCATCGTACAAAAGTACTGCTGAGGATACATAGCCCTGATACACGTGATTGGGGGAATCCAGGGATGTTCCATAATCCTGGTACCAGATACCCTGTCCATCGGCTGCAATCAGGGGCATATTTCCCTCTTCCCCATCCGGTGAATAAGCTCCAATTTCAATAGGATGTTCCTTCGTTCCACTGTCCTTAATCTGTAAAAATTGCCCTGTAAAAATAGAATTCTGAGCTAATAACACTTTGTCGCCAGGTTTCAGTGTCAATCTGTTTATGGAAAAAAGGCTGGCAAAAGGGGAAGCCATGGTCAATCCGTCATTGGTATCACACCCCGTTTTCTGATTGACATAAAATGTCCTGTATGAGCTTGTCATAGACATCCTCCCTCAGTCTTTTTTCGATAACCTGACGGACATCCTCATAATCGAACAGATCCCCATGATAGCGTCCGAACAGATCCCGGTTATTTTCATAAAATGCCCGTTTTTCTTTTTCACTAAAGTCAGGACAGCGTCCCTGCTTTTTTATCTTTTCCGAGGGCTGCACGAAATCCAGCTTAAAACGGGTGAGTTCATATTGAAGATACATAGCCGGAGTGTAAAAATGAGGTCCATAAAAAAAATCCCCGGCTTTCTCTGCCTGCCTGTTTTTTTCATTTTTTTCTGCCCGTCTTTTCTCCAAAGCCCCGATGCCTGCATCTTCAATAAGTCCTAATTGTTTTGCAAGAAGAAGGGCTGCCTGTGCCTCCTTCCATTCCTTTTTATCCAGACAATATTTCTGATTCATTATTTCACTGCTCCTGCAATTCCATTGGCAAAGCTTTTTTGTAAGCACAGAAAGATAATTGCGGTAGGAAGGGTACAAATCAATACTCCCAGCATTAACATTCCGTAATCTACGCTGTAACCACTCTTTAAATTAGCTACCAGCATAGGCATCGTTATCTGATTGCTGTCCTGCAGGATGATAGTTGGCCATAGGTAATTATTCCAGGCATTCATGAAGGTTACAGTCATAGCAGCACCGTAGGTGGACTTCATAACAGGCAGGAACATGGTAAAGAAAATTTTAATCTCACTAAGTCCTTCCAGACGCGATGCCTCGATAATATCGTGAGGAAAGGAACGAGCTGCCTGCCGGAACATCATGATAAGAAAAGGCGTGGAAATGGAAGGCAGTGCCAGTGCGATCCAGGTGTTGACCATTTTCCAGGAGGAAAACATTTTAAACAAAGGAATCATTATAGCCACAAAAGGGAGCATCATGGCAAGAAGCAGGATGTTCATCAAAAGGTCTTTTCCTTTATCGTGATAGATTTCAAAGCCGTACCCTGCAATGGAGCAGATCAGCAGCGCAACTACAGTGATCACAATGGCATTGCGGAAGGAGTTAAATATGGCACGTCCCAGATTCTGGTTGGCAATGAGACTCCGATAGTTTTCCAATAGATAAGTGCCAGGCACGAGTTTCCCACGGACAATAGCAATACTGGAATTGGTTGCTCCGCAAATCATATAGTACAGGGGAAACGCTGACAGAAAACTGGCAACGATTAAAATAATATAAGTAATAGCCGTCTTTACTTTAGTCACGTTTGTCACCTACTTTCATCTGGATCGCAGAAAGGATTGCCACGCTTACAAGAATAAACACAGAAATTGCTGCTGCATAATTAAACTTAGGTGTTTCCACGAAAGAGATATTATAAACATAATGTGCCAGTGTCATAGTAGACTTACCGGGACCGCCGGAAGTCAGATTAACAGACTCATCAAATAACTGTAGCGTACCGGAGGTTGACATAATAGCTGTCAGCAAAATGGTAGGCTTTAGTAATGGAATGGTAATCTTCATAAACTGTTGGAAAGGGGTAGCACCATCAATATAACTTGCCTCGTATACGGAATAGTCAATATTCTGTAAGCCTGCCAGATAGAAAACCATATTGTATCCTGTCCATCTCCAGATCAGCGCAATAATAATAACAAAACGGGCTGCCCATGCGTTCTGAAACCAGTCCACTCTGACAAAGCCAAGCGTTGTGATGATATTGTTTACCAGACCATCCTGGGCAAATAAAGATTTGAAAATCATTGAATATGATACCAGTGATGTTGCACAGGGCAGAAAGATGAGAGTACGGAAAATACTCTTTCCTTTAATCTTCGGGCTGTTTAAAAGCTGTGCCAGACCAAGTGCCAGGATCAGCATGATCGGAACCTGGACAATAAAGTAAAATACCGTATTAAACAGACACTGCTGGAAGGTCTTATCTTTTAATATTCTCTGGTAGTTTGCCAATCCTACAAAGCCTGAATTCTTTTTGGAAAAGGACAGGATGATCGCCTGCACCATGGGATAAAAGCAAAAGATAAAGATAAGAAGTGCAGCCGGAATCAAGAATACCCATCCAGTCAGGTTATGCTTTTTTTCCAAACTCATTTTTACTTTCTTCTGTTTCATATAAATTCTCCTGATTTAACAAATACCGGGAACGCAATACACTGCATTCCCGGTACTGGCTCATTTTTTACTTATTTATTCACTAATGTTAAATTCAACAGTATCTTGTGCGTTCTGGATTTCTCCATCAATATCAGCGCCATTCTGTACTACGTTAGTGATTGCATCAGTCAGTGCACTTCTAATATCATTGTAGTATGCACCATAGTTGATTGCGGGTACTTTACCTGCGAACTCAACAATATCCTTATATACTGCCTGTCCACCGTAGAAATCAGAATTCTGGTTGTAAACATCAGACTGTGCTGCAGGCAGATAGCTGGAAATTACACCAGCGTTAGGAAGCAGTTCATCATATAATTCAACACTTCCGCCGAAGGTTGTCTTTAAGAAATCAAATGCAAGCTCGGTGTTCTGGCAGTTAGAAGATACTGCCCAGCTTGCACCACCACAGTTCGCGAAGTTAGTAGCACCGTCAACGTCATTCAGGGCAGGCATATTTACGATAGCCCATTTACCGGACTGGTCTTCTGCTGCCTGAATGGAGGACATGATCCAGCATCCCTGGATAACACCGGCAGCGTCTCCCTTATTCATGGATGCGATGTACTGATCCCAGTCAGTGTAGTCAACCATGATGCCTTCATCGATCAGCATTTTATAAACACTGATTGCTTCTTTCAGCGCTGCATTGTCAACAAGGTGGACTTTACCATCAACGATAGGAGATGCACCTGCAGACTGCAGCATCTCGATAACGATTTCAGAACCGCCTGAGCTTGTCAGCATGGGAACACCGTTTGCATCAACAACCTTTTTTGCTAAATCCATAAACTCAGACCAGGTTGTATCCTTGAAATCCTCAACCGTAAGGCCAGCAGCCTCTACCATGTCGGAACGGATTGCCATAATAGTTGCTCCGTTATCAAAAGGAATACCGTAGTGTTTGCCATCTGCAGTAGAATCTCCTAATTTACCACCTGAGAAATCATCAAAGCTGATACCAGAGTTGGATAACTCTGTGAAAACTTCAGGATAATTTGCTATGTTCTTCTGGAAAGAATTGTCCTGCATCAGGAAGATGTCAGGCAGAGTATCATAGTTGCCAGCCTCAGCAGCGGTAATGATACTCTGCTCAATGTCGGTGTAAACCTTCTCCTGGATATCCAGTTTGAAGTTAGGATGGTCTTTCTGGTAAATTGCCTCAGCCTGTTTCATTGCATATACGTTGAAAGTGGGATCCCAACACCATACAGTGAGAACTTCTTCGCCATCAGTTGCCTCAGCTTCTGTACTTTCCGTTTCTGTAACAGAGTCTGCTGCACTTTCTGAGGTTTCTGCTGCATCAGTGGAGGCAGGAGCGTTTGCTGTATCATTGCTGTTGCCACAGCCTCCCAGTATAGTAGCCATCATCGCTGTAATGAGCAGTGCACCTACTAATTTTTTTTTCATATTGAATCCTCCTTTGAAACAATATATTATTTGTTGATGATTTCATTATATCTGTGCCAATTTTTCTTTTCAATTTCTATGTTGTTCTATTTTATCAATATATTGCTGTTTTTGTTAAAAAATATATTTATTCAGCTCTTATTCCTCTTTTTTTGCACTTATTTTTTCGTCATTTTATCCCATTTTTATTTTTCTAATTTTACTTTAGTGTACAAATTGTTGATATGCTTATTTTTGTTTTGCTATATTGTTTAGCAAGATATTAACATTTTATAGCAATTTAGCACAATACATCACTGTTTTTTAGTAGTATAATGAAAAAAACGGTTTTTCAGGAGGTTTTTATGGGAAATGAGCGTTACGACTTTTCTGCTCCAAAAGAATATTTAACAAAAGATAAAGCAAAACTTTTATATGTTTCCTCTGCAACCTATGGCGGGGACTGGCTCAGTACTCCTCACACCCACTACTGCTCCGAACTTTTCTATGTCATTGACGGTATGGGGCAATTTCAGGTGGAGGATCATATTTTTCCAGTTTCAGCCAATGATCTTGTGGTTATCAATCCTAACGTTTCCCACACGGAGCTTGGTTTCAATGCTAATCCTTTAAAATATATCGTCCTTGGAATCGAGGGGCTGGAACTTTCCGTGGAAAATCACAACGCCAACTTCTGTATTGTAAATTTTAAAGAAATCAAGGATACTATCAACTTCTATTTAAAGATGATGCTCAGAGAAATTGAAAACCGCTCTCCTGGTCATGAAACCATCTGCCAGGATCTGATGGAGATTCTTATTGTTCTCTTCGGACGCCAGACAAATTTCTCTACAATTCTTAGCCCGGCAAATAAAAAAGCGTCCCACCTTTGTGATTCAGTGCGACGCTACATCGACCAGAACTGCGGGGATGATCTCTCCCTGGAGCAGCTGGCAAAATTTTCTCATGTGAACAAATATTATCTGGTGCATACCTTTACCGACGAGTATGGGATCTCTCCTATCAGCTACCTCATGCGTACCCGTGTAAAAAAGGCGGAAAAGCTGCTGGCAACCACGGATTACTCTCTTTCTGTCATCAGCCGTACCTGTGGCTTTTCCTCCTCCAGCTACTTTTCCCAGACCTTCAAAAAGATAACGGGTGTGTCTCCCAGCTGCTACCGCAGGACAAGCAAATCGGATCAGGATCAGGACAAAGAAGCGTCCTGCTGACACGTTCAGGATCTCCACCCAGTAAGGTCAATCTTCCTGCCATCACTCCAGATTCTTTCAAGATCATAGAATAAACGGTTCTCATTATCAAAAATATGGACAATGATATCTCCAAAATCCAGAAGGATCCAGTTGGCACTGCCATATCCTTCTGACTGCTTAAGCGGCATACCTGCCCGGCCAAGCTTCTCTTCTACAGAATCACTCATTGCCTGAATCTGACTTTTGTTGGAACCGCCTGCAATGATAAAGCAGTCTGCAATGACAGAAACTTCACTGATGTCAATAACGGTAATATCCTCACCCTTTTTATCCTCCAGTGCATCCACTGCAAGAAGTGCCATTTCTTTTATATTCTGTTCGATCATAATTGTTCCTTTCCGACAGGATGTAGTTAGAATCCCGCATAAAAATCATAGGTTTTCTGTGTCATGGGATCTGTTTCATTTCCATTTTCCCGCAGATAAAAAAGAGTATCCTTTAATATCCGGACAAGAGTCAGATCAAGATCCTGAAAAGCCAGTCTGCGGACATCAGGAAGATCCTCTGCCTGTTTCCTTGAAGGCTCCATATAATCAGCAATGTAAATGATTTTTTCCAGCCTCGACATATCAGGTCGCCCGGTTGTATGATATAGGATGGCATTCAGGATATCCTCATCCTGCACACCAAACTTGTCACGTGCAAGACAGACACCAGCCTTTGCATGAAGAAGAAATGGATTTCGAAGCTCCACCTCTGTAATTTCCATATGAGCCTTCTGGCAGAGCTTTATCTTCTTTTCATCACTGATACACTTGGCACAATCATGCAGGAGACCTGCTATCTTGGCCTTTTCGACATTCTCATCATGACACATGGCAAGAACAGCTGCTGTATAGGTAACACCAAGTGTATGTTCAAAACGTTTTTCATCCTGTGATTTTTCTATTTCTTTCCGTAATTCTTTCAGACTGATTTCTTTCACAATAACCTCTGTCCCTTTCCCTGCTTTTAAGATTTATGCCTTTTGGTACAATCCATGTTCTGTGATATAGTTTCTCACCGGTTCAGGTACCATATAACGGATGGATCTCTTTTCAGTAATCCGTTGTCTGATCTCTGTGGAAGAAATATCTATCCTGCGCTTTGGCAGAAGAATAATTTCTGCCTGATATTTATGATACAGATCTTCTGCTTTTTCTTCCAGTGCACTTCTGGCTTCATCACCGCGAAATGCCGCGACCAGTGTACATCTTCTGAAGATTTCTGCAGGTTCTTTCCACTTTTCAATAGAAAAAAGATTGTCTGCCCCGATAATAAAGTAAAATCTGGTATCAGCATATTCCCTTGACAAAGTAAGAAGCGTCTCACAGGTATAGCTTTCTCCCGGCCTGTCTGTTTCCACAGAAGAAACATGAAAGTCCGGGTGATTTTCTGTTGCCAGCCTGACCATCTGCAGACGGTCTTCTGCACTGGCAATTTCTCTCACATTTTTCATATAGGAAATGCCACTTGGTATAAAGAGCACCTGATCCAGATGACAGTATTCCATCGCCTGCTCTGCCAGAAAAAGATGACCATAATGAACAGGATTAAAGGTTCCGCCTATGAGGCCTGTTTTTCTATTTGTCATATAAGGAATACTCCATGATTCTGAATATTATAAAGGCAGATTGATCTTCTTGTGGTCCTTGTTTTCCTTATACAGAACGATTTTCTTGCCAATCACCTGGACAACCTGTGAATGGGTTCTTTCAGCGATCACTGCTGCAATTTCTTTTGGGTCTTCCAGACAGTTTTTCAGAACAGCAAGCTTGATCAGCTCCCTTGTATTAAAAGCCTCAAGAACAGCTTCTGTGATTTCCGGTGTAAGGCCTGATTTGCCGACCTGGAATACCGGTTCAATATTCATGGCAAGTCCCTTTAAATAGGCACGCTGTTTACTTGTCATATTCGTCTCCTCCGTTATTTGTAATAGTCAAAAGAAAGACCATACATTCTTACAGTATCTCCCTCTGAAATACCAAGTGCTTCCAGCTCATCCAGAATACCATTGTCCTTCAGGAAATTCTGGAAGAAGGTAAATCCCTTTTCGGAGTCGAGATTGGTATAACCAAGCATTTTTTCAATACGGGGTCCTTCTACAACATATTCATTTGCATCTTCATCATAAGTAACCGAGTAAGGCTCATCGGATACCGGCAGCATATATTCTGGGAAGAATTCCTGTTCAAAAACAACAGGCTCCTGATCCGCTTTTGAAAGCAGTTCACTTACATGATACAAAAGCTCTTTCAGGCCTTTCCCACTAATGGCAGAAATTGGATACACCGGGATGCCTTTTGGCTCAAATTCCCTTTTCAGACGTTCTACAGGATCCTCTGTCTCCCCGTCATCAAAGATCATGTCAGTTTTATTGGCTGCGATCACCTGCGGCCTTCTGGCAATCTCAGGATTATAGGCTTCCAGTTCTTCGTTGATGGCATAAATGTCCGCAACCGGATCTCTTCCCTCCGTGGATGCAGCATCTACCATATGGATGATCACCTTGGTAC
The DNA here is from genome assembly GCF_025567405.1 of Suilimivivens aceti. Lineage (NCBI taxonomy): Bacteria > Bacillati > Bacillota > Clostridia > Lachnospirales > Lachnospiraceae > Suilimivivens > Suilimivivens aceti. Next base: position 146,622 of record NZ_JAOQKJ010000002.1, read on the forward strand.
GTTCAATATGACGCAGGAATTCAAAGCCAAGGCCAACACCCTGGGATGCACCTTCAATAAGTCCCGGAATATCTGCCATGACAAATCCCTTTGCACCATCCAGGTCTACCACGCCAAGATGGGGTGTGATGGTGGTGAAATGATAATTGGCAATTTCCGGTCTGGCATTGCTGACTTTGGAAAGCAGTGTTGATTTCCCGACATTGGGAAATCCCACAAGTCCTACATCGGCAATTACCTTCAGTTCAAGCTGCAGGGTAAGCTCCCTTGCCGGCTGGCCTGGCTGCGCATATTTGGGAACCTGCATGGTACTGGTGGCATAGTGCTGGTTCCCCTTCCCGCCTCTGCCGCCCTGTAAAAGAACAAAACGTCTGTTATCGCCAGAGAGATCCGTAATGATCTTGCCGCTTTCAAATTCTTTAATGACAGTTCCAGCAGGCATTTTCAGGATCAGGTCATCACCGTTTTTCCCACGGCAGTTCCGCTTTTTTCCGTTTTCGCCGTCCATTGCCTGATATTTACGGACATGACGGTAATCACTTAAAGTATTCATTCCATCATCAACTTCCAGAATAACACTGCCGCCATCACCGCCATCGCCTCCGTCTGGTCCGCCATTCGCCACATATTTTTCACGTCGGAAGGACACATGACCATCGCCGCCCTTACCGCTTCTGACATATATTTTCGCTCTGTCTGCAAACATAACGTTTTCCTTTCAAAAAAATGGGCTTCAAACGTAAAGTTGTTTGAAGCCCGATCCATCGTACTATTTCTCTACAGGATATACAGAAGCCTGTTTCTTGTCTCTGCCTTTTCTTTCGAATTTAAGTACACCGTCAACTAATGCGAACAAAGTATCATCTCCGCCGATACCAACATTGATACCAGGATGAATCTTGGTTCCACGCTGTCTGTATAAAATGTTTCCTGCTTTTACGAATTGTCCGTCAGCTCTTTTCGCGCCTAATCTCTTGGATTCGGAATCTCTACCGTTCTTAGTAGAACCAACTCCCTTTTTATGAGCGAAAAATTGAAGGTTCATCTTTAACATGGTTTACACCTCCTTGAATTTTAGTTCCAAATACTTCTTACCGTAATCGCTTACGATATTCTGTAATCCAAGAATAAGAGAATCCATGAGAAGCTTTCCCTGATCGGAAAGACTTTCAAATCTGCAGTCGATATAACCCTGCTCTTCCTCTGTAGTAATCTCCATTTTCTCATGGACTAATTCATCCAGTGAGTTGATTGTGTTGATCACCAGACAGGATATGGAAGCACATACGATATCCTTACCGTAATCTGCATAGCCTGCATGACCCTTACAGGTCATTCTCTGATATTCTCCCTTATTGGATTGATAAATCATAATGGTCGTCATAACTAAGCATTAATCTTTTCGATCTTAACCTGAGTGTATGCTTGTCTATGACCATTCTTCTTATGGTAACCGGTTTTTCTCTTATACTTGTAAACGATAACCTTCTTACCTCTGCCCTGCTCCATAACTGTTGCAGTAACATTAGCGTTAGCTACGTCTCCGGCAACCTTAAGCTCCTTGTCACTTACAGCGACAACCTGGTCAAATGTAACAGTAGCTCCGGGTTCAGCATCAAGCTTTTCGACCTTGATCACATCACCTTCGGAAACCTTATACTGCTTTCCGCCTGTTGCTATGATTGCGTACATAATGGATAATCCTCCTTCTAATCAGCCGAAACTGATTTTACTCGCTAGCTTCGGTGGCACCGTAAGGCACACTTCTACCCCGCTATGCGGCATACTCATAAAATATAACATTAAGACCCATGTATGTCAAGAGTTTTTCTGCATTTCTTCAAATAACGGACGATTGATTTTTTTTCTTGTAATTTCTACAATTCCAAGTGCTGTCATATCAACCAGTCTTGTCCGTACCTGATCCTTCTTCAGGAGCTGGTCCAGCAGGAAAAGCAGCTCTTTCTGATCTTTTTCGCTTTCCATATTGATAAAGTCAACCATGATCATGCCGGAATAATTCCGAAGCTGCAGCTGTCTTGCAATTTCGGCTGCTGCTTCCCGGTTGACCTTCCGGTAATAGTCCTGACTGGAGCGGCCTTTATGGACAGCCTTGCCGGAATTGACGTCGATGACAACCATGGCTTCTGTCGGTTCTATCACCAGATAACCACCGCAGGGCAGCCATACTTTTCTTGACAGGGCTTCCTGTAGAAAGAAATCCAGCCGGTAAAGCCTGGAAAGGCTTAAGGAAGGATCCTGATACAGCCTGACAGTCTTTTCCGGAAAAGTATCCTTCAGAAGCTGCCATACTTCCGGTTCATCCGTAACGATCTCTTCATATGCTGTAAGAGGGATATCCTGGATCTGACGGATCAGTTCTGGCAGCGGTCTGTACAGACAGGAAGGACAGCTTCTGTGCCGGTAAATTTCAGTAAGCTCCTGAAAAAAGCAGATAAATTCCTGCATTTCCTGAAAAAGAGGTGTCAGCTCCTTCAGGGTATCTGCATTGGTGCGGACAGTGAACTGAAAGTTTTTCCTGCCTTCGATACCAGCCTCTGCAATGGCAGTCTTTAACTCTTTCTGTCTTTCCGGTGCAAGCTTTCTGGAAACATGGATACCATGTCCAAAAAGGGAACAGACACAGTATTGTCCTGTCAGTACAGGCATTGCACTGGCAAGAGGCGGCTTGGTCTTTACCGCTTCTCCGGTGATCTGGACAACGATCTCATCTCCCTGATGAAGCTCAGATAAGGAAGAAAAGCTTCTGTTTGCACACAGGAAATCACCGGACTCTGAAAGCGGCAGATAGACAGTCCTGCCTTCAGGAACAGTAAGAAATGCACCTTTCATGGCAGGGATAACATCCTTCACTCTGGCAAGGCAGATCTGTGAAAGCATCCCCTCCTCCTGCAAGAGAGGGCTGCAGTGCATCCGGGAAGGCCGTCCCTCTGTGAAAAGGACTGACAGATATCGGTTGTTCTGACGGGTAATTACAATATTATTCATGGTATTAAAGGAACAAGCCTTCCTTCTCCGGTTCTTTTATAGGTTTCCAGACGGCGTACCCTGAAAGGATATTCCGGCAGGGAAATATTCTCAGCAGTGCAGAAGGTTTCCAGTACAAATCCAGGCTTCATATTGCTTCCGCTTCCAGCGTCCAGCAGCATATAGACCTGATCCTCCCGTATCTCAAGCTGATAAATGGTCTCCTTCAGATCTATTTCTCTTTCCCCCTTTTTGGTCTTTTTAATGACAGGAATCTTATCCTTTTCGTAGAAAGCTGTCAGCTTTTCTTTCCAGTCATCCGGAAGGGAAACACTGTCCCGGAAAGAGATCAGATAATCGGCAGCGGCAACGCTTGCCATGGCATTTCCTTCCGTTTCGTCAAGAACAGCCACCTGCAGGATCTGAATTCCTTCTGCCATGGTCTGATTCAGGAGCATCTTAATATCCTCCGTATCCGTTATGGAATTTAATTCCACATCGAAATATTCACCGCAGCTTTCATGCCCTACTGACAGAGGAGATGCAAAGGACATGATCTGGTGAGGGGAAAAGCCGGTGGAATAAGCAATATCAATTCCGGCTCTCCGGATTGCTTTCTGGAAATAGCGCATGATATCCAGATGCCCGATAAAACGGACAGGACCCTCTTTGGAAAATTTAATCCGTACCTTCATTTCCGTTTTCCTCCGTTTCTGTCTGAATTTCTGTGACACCGGTATGCTTATCAAAGCAGACGCCTGTCCCGAACCTGGCAGCGCCACAGCCCTGACACTGCATCCGGCAATTGGGGGTGACAACAGCTTCTGCAGCCCTTTTCCATTCGCGGAGAAGAAATGCCTTGGTCACACCGCAGTCGATAAAGTCCCAGGGGAAAATTTCATCCTCACTCCGCTCCCTGACTGTGTAAAAGTCAGGATCCACACCACATTCCTCAAAGTTTTCAAGCCACACATCATGTTTATAATATTCGCCCCAGGCATCATAGAAGCAGCCCTTTTCATAGGCTCTCAAAATAACCTGGTTCACCTTTCTGTCACCTCTGGCAAGAATGCCTTCCATCACACTGGCATCTGCTTCATGCCAGTTGTACTTGATGCTCTTCTGATTTAACTGGCTCATAATAGCTGTCCTTGTCAGATAGGCTTTATTCAGGAAATCTTCCTTTCTGCACTGCGGTGCCCACTGAAAAGGGGTAAAGGGCTTTGGGATAAAGAAAGAGGTACTGGCAACGATCTGTACTCTTCCATTTCGTTTTTCCTTGGGAACCGTATCATAAAATTCAGCAGCAATCTTATTACAGAGCTCTGCGATGCCCTGAATATCCTCTTCTGTTTCAAAGGGGATCCCCAGCATAAAATACAGCTTGACCCTTGTCCAGCCGCCTTCAAAGGCAAGCTTTGCACCCTGCAGGATCACTTCCTCGGTAAGCCCCTTATTGATCACGTTACGAAGGCGCTGGCTGCCGGCTTCCGGTGCAAAGGTCAGGCTGCTCTTTTTTACATCCTGCACCTTGTTCATGACATCCAGGGAAAAGGCATCAATCCGGAGGGACGGCAGGGAAATATTGACTTTCCGCCTGCTGCACTCCTCAATCAGGAAATCGATCAGCTCAGGAAGCTTCTGATAGTCACTGGAGCTTAAGGAGCTTAAGGATATTTCTTCGTGACCGGTATTTTCCAGCATAGCAATAGCATATTTCTTTAAGAATTCCACATCCCTTTCGCGGACCGGACGATAGAGCTGGCCGGCCTGGCAGAAACGGCAGCCTCTGATACAGCCACGCATGATCTCAAGCACAACACGGTCCTGTGTCACCTTGATAAAGGGAACCACCGGCTTATCCGGATAATAGGTATCAGATACCTCGGTCACCATTTCCTTGAGGATTCTTTCAGGGATTCCTTCTTCCAGAGGCTTCATTTCCTTTATGGTGCCGTCTTCATGGTAGCTTACCTCATATAGGGAAGGCACATAAATTCCGGGAATACAGGCAGCCTTCTTTAGAAAGTCCTGTCTGGAAAGTCCTCTGCCACGGCAGTCCTCATAAAGATCGATCAGCTCACGGTATCTGGTCTCTCCTTCTCCAATATAAAAGAGGTCAAAGAAATCACAGACCGGCTCCGGATTGTATGTGCAGGGGCCGCCGCCGATCACAATGGGATCTTCTGCTGTACGGTCTTTAGAAAGCAGGGGAATGCCGGACAGATCAAGTACCTGCAAAATGTTGGTATAACACATTTCATACTGGATGGTGATGCCGAGAAAATCAAATGTTCTGATCGGATCCTGGGATTCCAGTGCAAACAGAGGAATCTGTTCCTTCCGCATGATGGCATCCAGATCGACCCAGGGAGAATAGACTCTTTCACACCAGACATCATCATAGCTGTTCAGCATACCATAAAGAATCTGGATCCCAAGGTGGGACATACCAATTTCGTAAACATCCGGAAAGCACATGGCAAAACGTACCTTTACTGCCTCCGGATCCTTCATGACGGCATTGATCTCGCCGCCGATATATCTGGCAGGTTTTTCTACCTGCATAAGAATTTCATCACTTAATGCTAATGTTCTCATGTTTTTTTCCTTGTCTGTTGTTTTTCCTGCCTTTTCAGTATAACGAATAACAGATCAGAAATCAAATAGATTCAGACTCTGAAGGATCCGGTCAAAAATGGCATCCTCTTCTGTCAGCTTTTCACAGTAAGACCGCAGGGGCTCTCCGAGAACCAGGATCTGCTGCTTATCCATGTAAATAAAAGCAGCAGACAGGCAGACCGCCAGAAAGAACCGGAAGCGGAATCCGGAAAGAAGCCCTTTTCCGGTGGATGGATGGGGATCGTCTGACGAAGGAGGTGAAATGCCATCCATGCTTCCATAGCTGCTTCCCACACCACCATATCCATCCATATGTACTGCCTCTGCTCCATAAAGCAGTTTTTCCCGTTCTCTGCATTTCATACGGTTATACTGATTTTCTGTCCGGATGGACTGTATCAGTTTCAGCTTCTGATCTGCACTGACTTTTTCCATATCATTCTCTTTTCAGACAAACCTTACTAAAAAATATGCACTGCATTTTTAATCTATGCAGTGCATGTCACCATTCTTATCTGTTTCAGATTATTTTTTCAAAAAAGCAGCTGTAGCTTCCGGTATGACAGGCATTTCCAACCTGATCCACCTTGGCAAGGAGGGTATCTTTATCACAGTCGGCATAAAGCTCCTTCACATACTGGAAATGACCGCTTGTCTCACCCTTGATCCAGAGTTCATTCCGGCTCCGGCTGAAATAGGTCATCCTGCCGGTGGCAAGGGTCTTTTCGTAGGCTTCTTCGTTCATATAAGCTACCATCAGTACCTGCAGCGTCTCTTCGTCCTGGACCACTACCGTAACATGGCCATCCGTATTTTTTTTAAGCTCGCTCCATGGAATATGATTTACGACAGATACCGGTGTATAAGTCATTTTTTTCATATTATAAGCTCCCCTTGGTACTGAGTACATCCTGGATCCTCGGATCCTTTTCAACGGCCATATCCAGTGCTTTGGCAAAGGCCTTGAACATGGCTTCAATGATATGATGGTTATTGCTGCCATCCAAAAGCTTGATATGAAGGTTCATGCCCACGCTGTAGGAAATGGCATAGAAAAACTCCCTTACAAGCTCGGTATCCAGTTCTCCGACCCTGTCTACTGTAAAGTTACAGTCAAAGTTCAGATAGGGTCTGCCACACAGATCTACCGCACAGAGAACAAGTGTTTCATCCATGGGAAGAATACAGGAGCCATACCGGCGGATTCCTGCCTTATCGCCAAGAGCCTTTTTGATCACAGAACCGATTACAATACCAGTGTCTTCTACGGTATGGTGTCCGTCTACCTGCAGATCCCCTTCCACTTCCAGGATCAGGTCAAAGAATCCGTGTCTGGAGAATCCCTCAAGCATATGATCAAAAAATCCGATGCCGGTATCAATGTTGGAATTGCCGGTGCCATCCAGCTCCAGCGTTGCAGTAATATCAGTTTCTTTTGTTTTACGTGTTACAGAAGCGTTTCGGCTCATAACAGATTCCTTTCTTACTCTTCTTCAAATCGTACTTTAATGGAATTGGCGTGGGCAGTCAGACCCTCTTCTTTTGCAAACAGTTCGATGTCCTTATGAACACGGGCAAGTGCATCTTTTGAATAGGAAATGATGCTTGTCTTCTTCATAAAATCATCTACATTTAAGGGAGAGAAGAATTTTGCCGTGCCATTGGTTGGCAGGATGTGGTTCGGTCCTGCAAAATAATCACCAAGCGGCTCTGAGGAGTATTCTCCAAGGAAAATTGCCCCTGCATTTTTGATCTTGGTCATGGTTTCAAACGGATTTTTCGTCAGGATCTCCAGATGCTCGCTGGCGATCTCATTGGCAGCATGGATCGCATCCTCCATGGAATCTGCAAGGAAAATGGTACCGTAATTATCAAGTGAGGCCTGAATGATAGCCTTTCTCTCCAGTTTTTCTGTAAACTGTTCAATTTCTGTAACAACCTGATCAGCCAGTTCTCTGCTTGTGGTAATCAAGATCGCACTTGCCAGTTCATCATGCTCTGCCTGGGAAAGAAGATCCGCTGCTACATATCTGGGATTTGCACTTTCATCGGCAAGAACCAGGATCTCACTGGGGCCTGCGATAGAGTCAATACTTACAAAACCAAAGCATGCCTTCTTGGCAAGGGCTACGAAAATATTTCCTGGTCCTGTGATCTTGTCTACCTTGGGAATGCTTTCTGTACCAAACGCCATGGCTGCGATTGCCTGTGCACCGCCTACCTTATAGATCTCATCTACCCCTGCAATATCTGCAGCAACCAGTGTGCCTGGATTTACCTTTCCGTCCTTTCCGGGAGGGGTTGTCATGATAATACGGCTAACACCTGCTACTTTGGCAGGGAGCACATTCATCAGAACACTGGAGGGATAGGCTGCCTTGCCACCGGGAACATAAACACCGGAAATGGCAATAGGCAGGATCTTCTGTCCAAGGATTGTCCCGTCTTCTTTGGGGATGATCCAGCTTGCATGAAACTGCTTCTCATGAAAAGCCCTGATGTTTTCTGCTGACTTTTTCATAACAGCTACAAATTCAGGGCTGATCTTTGTATAGGCCTCTTCAATCTCTTCCCGGGTGACCTGTACAGTTTCCCTGCTCAGGCTGCAGTGATCAAATTTCTCCGTATAATCAAACAGGGCTTTGTCACCATGCTGTCTTACATTTTCAATGATCTCATTGACCGTCTTTTCATAACCGCCATAGCTTGAAGGACTTCTTTTCTGCAGCTGCAAAAGCAGTTCTTTTCTTGTATTTTCATTCAGATTGATGATCTTCATGAGGCTTCCTCCTGTTGGTATGCTTTCTGTATATTCTTATAGTTCATCATTACCTGTTTCATACTGATTCTCAGGCTTCACACAGAGGCTTCAGCTTCTGGATCAGGCTGCGGATCCGCTCTGTTTCCATCTGCATGCTGACCTGATTGACTATCATTCTTGCAGACAGGGGACAGATCTCCTCCAGCACCTCAAGGCCATTCTCCCTTAAGGTGGAACCGGTCTCTACGATATCAACGATCACATCTGAAAGCCCGACGATAGGGCCAAGCTCTACAGAACCGTTCAGTTTGATGATATCTACAGTCTGATGCTTCTTGTTGAAGAAATAGTCTTTGGCAATATTTGGATATTTACTGGCTACGCGGATCCTTTCGTGATGCTTTAACAGCTCTCTGGCCTGTGCAGGACCACAGACACACATCCGGCATTTTCCAAAGCCAAGATCCAGCACTTCATAAACACGTCTGTTTTCTTCCATGATGGTATCGCTTCCGACCACACCAATATCAGCTGCACCATATTCCACATAAGTGGGGACATCAGGTCCTTTGGCAAGAAAAAAACGAAGCTTCAGCTCCTCATTGACAAAGATCAGCTTTCTGGAATTCTTATCCTTCATCTCTTCACAGGTGATTCCAGTTTTTTCAAGAAGCTCCAGTGTTTTATTGGCAAGTCTTCCCTTACCGAGGGCAAAGGTAAGATATCTGTCGTTGTTCATGCTACTCTCCTCTTTCCTGCATATTCTTTTCCGGAACAAGTGCCACCCGGATGCCCTCCTGCCGGAGTTTTTTCGCTTCTCTAAGGGCTGCCCTGAAGCTGTCCTTCGCATAGATAATGGTCCTGACAGATTCCTTTTCAGGCAGCTGTATATTCTGATGGAAAAGAGCCTGCATCAGATCATCGATCACAACCATAAAACCAACAGCCGGTGCTTCCTTTCCGAAACGGGATAACAGATTGTCATAGCGGCCGCCTTTCAAGATCGCATCCCCGACACCGTAGGCATAGGCCTTGAAAATCACACCGGTATAATAATTGTATTTGCTTAACATGCCAAGGTCAAAGGAGATATATTTCTCCACACCGTATTCACAAAGCACCTGATACAATGCAAACAGTCTTTCTACGGCACTTCTGGATCTGTCATTATCGACAATCGCAGCTGCTTCCTTCAGCATCTCCGCACTTCCAAAGAAATCTGTAGTTTTCAGAAGCATTTCCCTGTGCTTTTCGTCAATACCCTTTTCAAGGAGAAGAGCTTCGGCACCGAAAATGTTCTTGCCGGAAATATAATCACGAAGAGAAAGCTCTGTGTCTTCATCCAGTCCTACTTCCTCACAGATTCCCTTAAAATATTCGATCTCACCAATGCTAAGCTGAAATTCCTGAAGTCCTGCCGCAAGCAGGGAGGAAACAGCAAGGGCAATGATCTCTCCGTCAGCTTCCACACTGTCATCCCCCATCAGCTCTGCACCCATCTGGGTGACTTCCTTTAATTTACCCTGCAGATTGCTGGTGTTTGTGAAAGTATTTCCTAGATAACAGAAACGGATCGGTACATCTTCATCCATATAATATTTGGCAGCACAGCGTGCCATGGAAGGTGTGAAATCTGGTCTAAGGACAAGGGTATTACCCTCCTTGTCAAAAAATTTGTACAGCTCTCTGGACGGTGTAGTCCCGATATCCTTGGAAAAAACATCAAAAAATTCAAAAGTCGGTGTCTGGATATCTTCATAGCCGTAGCTGTTTAACTGTCCATGGATATGTTCTTCTATGGCCAGCTTGACTGCGTATTCCTTTCCATAGATATCCCTGACGCCCTCAGGTGTATGTACCGGCTTCTTATTCATGGTGATAAAATCCTTTCTGGTGCAGTATGGTTTTTTATGTATCGCCAAACACTTTAGTAGATTACAGTGCTAATATGCTACCATGGTAGTGCTCAAAACTATTGTCAGTATAACGAAAAGAGAAATACTTGTCAAATAGTTTATGTATAATCTCGATCCTCAAGATCTTTCTGCAGGATGTCAAGATAAGGAACAAGGATACCATTATGCTTTGGCAGATAATAGTCCGGATTCAGTTCTTCCCTGCGAAAGCTCTTCCGTCCTCCTTCCTTTGCCCGGCTCCAGAAGAACATCAGCATATCAAAGGGCAGATAATAAAACAGATCCAGATGAGTGTAATAGATCAGAAAAAAAGCGATCCCCCTCTGCTTTTCGAAGGCCTCCATAAAGGTCACCTGATGTTCATGGATATTCTGAAGACTGAATGTATCCACAGCACATTCTTTGGCATCAAAACAGACAGGGATCCCCTGTACGGCACCAATATAGTCAACGGTACTTTTCTTATCAAAATAAGCCAGTGTGATATGCCTGCTTGTCTGATCAATATTGATCGGTGTGATCGGCGTTGGAATCTTCTGGATCAGAGCCAGTCCCTTTTCCAGATATTTTTCGTTGGTTCTGTTGATCAGTTCCTCAAGTCCGGCTCCCCTAAGACCTCTGGAATTCCATGTTGTCATCAATATTCTCCTTACCTTTTATCTGCAGAAGCTTTTGAAAGGCATCCGGCTCCGGTGCCGTAAAGCGGTGGATCTCTTCTTCTGCTAAAAGACGGCAGGATGGAAATTCCAACCGGTAAGCATGCAGAAGCTGTCCCCTTCCGGAGATCAGCTTTTCGTAGCGGTGATTAAAAGCGGCTTCCCCGTATTTATAGTCCATCAGCAACGGGTGGCCGATGGAGGCCATATGTGCACGGATCTGATGGGTCTTTCCGGTGATCAGCTCCACCTCAAGATAAGTCATATCGGAAAAGATCTGAAGTGGATAAAAGCGTGTCTCAATATAAGAACTGTTATCAACAGGCTTGTTAATAACACTTACCCGGTTTGTTTTTTCGTCCTTGACAAGATATCCCTTTAAAGACAATTCTTTTTCCAGCCGCCCTTTTACAAAAAGCCGGTAATATTTCCGTACAGCTCTTGTCTTTATCATTTCATTCAGCTTCTGACTTCCCATAAGGGTTTTGGCACAGATCACAAGTCCACTGGTATTCCGGTCAAGACGGTTGCAGACAGATGGTTTAAAGGTCTGCAGGGACTGTTCTGAAATAACTTTATGATAAATCAGATAGCCGATCATCCATTCATTCAGGGAAAGATCGGAATCACTGGCCTTCTGGGTCAGAATGCCTTCCGGTTTATTCAGAAGAAGCATATGTTCATTTTCATAAATAACAGAAATACCCTTCAGGGATTGAAAGGCTTTTTCATAGGAAGAGCTTTTGGCTTCCTGTCCACCGGCAGCCTTAAATTTCAGAAAGGTCTCTTCTGAAAAGAAAAGCCTTACGGTATCTCCGTTTTTCAGTACCTCGTTTCCGGCAGCCTTTTTACCGTTTAGTTCAATATTCTTTTTGCGCAGCATTTTATAGAGAAAAGAAGAAGCTGCTGCAGGAAGAAGCTTTTGAAGGTATTTGTTAAAACGCTGTCCTGCTTCTGACTCTTTGATCGTAAACTGGTACATAACAGCCTCTCTTACAGGGAAATATCATAAAGGATGACACGGATCTCATCATCCCTCTCAGGTGTTTTGCCATGCTCTGATTTGTTAAGACTCACCAGTCTGTCACAGTATTTGCCGGTATCACGAAAGATCTTGATGGTCATGTCTTTGAAACCGCCCTGTTTTAACATATCAGCCAAATGCGTTTCGCAGGCCTGCAGATTACATTTGTCATCTTCTGTAAGACCACAGATTGTTTTGCCGTCAACTACCATATGACTGATGGCAAAATTTTTCTTATAGGAGGTAAAATACATGTCAAACATACCAACCAGATCACCGGTCACAGCTTCTGCCTGTTCCTTTACTGCTTCACTACAGCCTTTAGCCCGGCAGAACATGACATAATTCACAAGGCTTTTGGCAGCCGGCAGGCAGCCAAGCACCGCTACAACCGTAAGCAGGTTTTTCCGTGATCCGGTAGAAATAATACCGGCAAACAGAAGTGCCAGGGAAATAACGAAATAAAGAATCGTACGCAGCAGAACAAAAGTCCGCTTTGTTTTAATATAACCATAAGTACCCTTAACTGCTTTTTTCATCTGCTATCCTCTCTATTTTGTGATCTCTGTGAAATCTTCAATATAATAATCAGCAAGCTCACGCTTTTCTTTTTCCTGATAAACCGAATAGGCATCTGCCACAGCACATACCTTCATACCTGCATTTCTGCCCGCCTGCATACCCGGAACAATATCTTCGAAAACCAGACAGTGTTCTGGTGAAACACCACATCTTCTGGCAGTTTCCAGATAAACATCCGGCCACGGCTTCCCACGGTTTACCTCGCATCCTGTCACGATACCGTCAAAGTATTCTGTAAGGCCATGTGAAGCAATGATCGCATCCACAAGCTGTCTGGAATTACTGGTAGCGATACCAAGACGGATTCCTTTCTTCCGGCAGAGCGCAAGAAATTCAGGAACCCCTTTTTTCAAGGGCACCTCATTCACGTACTTGTCAAAGGCCATGGCATTCCAGTCTTCCTTCATCTTTTCGATGGGATCTGGAATGGAAAACTTCTGTTTGATATAAACAGCCGTTTCCGTAAAGCTCATTCCTTCAATCTCCTTCTGCAGGGTTTCCGGAAGCGACAGGCCAAATCGTCCCAGATATTCAACATCAATATCATTCCATACCCACATGGAATCTACCAGCGTACCGTCCAGATCAAACAGGACCGCCTTTATATGTTCGAGCATAAGCTGTTTACCTCTTCTTCTGTTAATTCACGGATGCATCCTTCAGGCAGATCTTCATCCAGCACAAGGCTTCCCATGGAAACCCGCTTCAGATACGTGACGGTAAGACCGATGGCCTGGAACATCCGTTTTACCTGATGGAACTTTCCCTCTGTAATGGTCAGAAGGCAGCTCTTTTCAGATAGCAGCTTAGTTTCCGCTTCCTTTGTCAGTGCCTTTTCTCCGATATCCACACCGATTTCAAGCTTTTTGAGCTCTTCTGGAACAATGGTCAGATCCGTTTCCACATAATAGCATTTTTTCACATGCTTTGCAGGAGAAAGCAGTCTGTGGGAAAGCGCACCGTCATTGGTCAGGAGCAAAAGTCCCACCGTATCCTTATCCAGTCTTCCAACAGGAAAGATATCATCTGAAGGAATGCCATACAGGTCTTTATTGTCATGCTGGGAAAGCTGTTCCTTCAAAAGATCCAGTACGGTTTTATCTCTTAAATCTTCTGTAGCGCTGACAACACCTGCAGGCTTGTTCATCATATAATAAACATAAGGCCGGTAGCGGAATTCCTTACCCCTGTAGCTGACAACCGCTGTCAGTTCATCCACTTTGTCATCCGGCTTAAGCCCTTTCTTTCCATTGATGAGGATCTCTCCCTTCTTCAGGAGCTCCTTCACTTCTCTTCTGGAACCTATATTCAGTTTGCATAAAAACCTGTCAATTCTCATAGCTATAATAATAACACAAACGGAGAAAAGAACCACTCATTTTGTTAAAAAAGAATTCATTTCCATTAACACTGATATGTCTTTTTCTGTTTATGGGAACACTCCTTCTATTCCCGGGGCAATGCCTGTCCTTTGCACTCACAGGCTTAAACCTCTGGTTCCAGAAGATGATTCCATCCTTATTCCCATTTATGGTACTGTCAGGCATATTGATCCGCATGGATCTGACAGACCGGTTTGTTTCACTGCTCCGCCCTCTGCTCACCCAAGTATTCAGGGTAAATACTGACTGCCTTTATGTGATCATCATAGGGTTTCTGTGTGGATTCCCCATGGGTGCTGTGGCAGTTACAGATCTTTATAAAAAAGGACGGCTTTCTGTTACAGAAGGCGAATTTCTGCTTTCCTTCTGTAATAATATCGGACCGGTTTATTTCATCAGCTTCGCCCTTCCCAGCATGGGAAATCCGCCGCTCCTGCCCTGCCTCTTTGGCATGTATGGCATACCACTGCTTTATGGGATAGTTCTCCGCCATACAAGATACCGCTGTAAGTTGTCTGCTTCCGCAAGAAAAACGCCAGTTCTCTGTCAGGCTTCTTATGAAAAAGAAGCTTCGCTCCTTGCTGCACTGGATGAATCTGTGACAGCCTCCCTGCACAGTATTACAAAGCTTGGCGGTTATATGATCCTGTTCCAGATCCTGAATGTATATCCGTCCCTGTTTCTTAAACAGGGACTGTATCCCGGGATTGCACAGGGACTACTGGAAATATCAGGAGGTCTGGCACTGCTTCAGGATACCTCTCCCTGTATCTCCCTGATTCTGCTTGTATTCTGCGGTCTCTGTTGTCTTGCCCAGACAGGGAGCGTCCTTGCAGGAAGTCCGTTTTCTCTTATCTGTTATTTTAAAAACCGGCTCTGTCTTACCATTCTTTGTGCCCTTTATTACGTCGTTTTCTTTTCTGTAACAGCCTGATGACAAAATAAAGGCTTCCAGTCAGGATCAGACTGACACAGAGGATCAGAAGGATCAGGGATCCTTTTTCAGCCCGAATTTCTGAAGCTGACATGGAAAGATCCAGTGGAATTCTGGAAAGTGTTTCTGTTTCACTGGTAATTTCCTCCGTTTCCTCTTCCTGTAATGGAATAAAAATGGTAATTGTATTGCTTTCCGTTTTCAGATCATAACCATTGTAAACGCATACCTGCAGATCTGCCGTTTCTTCCTCTGGGAGTGCAACGGTAAATTCATGCTCTGGCAGGGAGCTGTCCCAGTTTTCTCTTGGCCATGGATATAGCTCACTGTATTCTCCCTGGTCAAAGCGATAACAGTAATACTGGATATAGCCATCAGAATCAGATGCTTTAATTTTCACATCTGCTTCCCGTCCATAAGGATCAACAGATAAAAGTTCAATCTGGCAAATTTCCGCTTCTGTCTGATCCGGTCTGTTGATTTCCTTTATAGGAAAGCTCTGGTTCACATGACCGCTGAAATCTTCGCCTGTTTTGGGGGATTTCAACCCGAAATATTCGGCAGCAGCCTTGCCATCCTCCCGTCCGAACGTTACAAGCTGTTCTTCACTCTGCTGGTAAAAAACCTTGTCACGGGACTGATCCAGATGACAATGCTCGATCAATGCCGCTGGAATCTCAAGGTCTGTACTGGCTCGTAAGATTCCGTAATAATTATCTCCACGGGAATTCAGTCTGGTCTTGATCCCTCTGGAAAACAGACCCATATCTTCAAACCTTCTCATATTGATCTCAGCAAAGCTGCGTCCCTTGCTGTAATATTCTCCAAAAGCAGATACCCAGACTTCAGAACCGTATAAATTATGGTTAACAGAACTGTTAAAGTGAAGACAGAACAGAAAATCGGCATTTCTGTCTTTTGCAAACTGCGCACGCTCTTCTAATGACAATTCCTGATCTGACTCCCTTGTCAGATAGACAACCACATTGTCGTAGTTTTCCAGTTCTTTCTTCATCGCTTTGGCAACGATCATCGTCATTTCTTTTTCTGTATATCCATCTACCTGGGCACCCAGATTTTCTCCGCCATGCCCCGGATCAATCACAATAACGGTATTTCCCTGTAAATCCGGCATAAACTGTTGTCTCCTTTTAAATGTGCGCCGCCAGGCGCACTCAAAAAAACCGGCCTGCCCTGTGGCAAACCGGTTTATGCTGTTCCTGTTCTAGATCATATCCAGATTAAGGTCTTCGGAGGAAGACTGTGCTGCCCCAGGATCCTCTACGATGGTATCCGGTTCCGGCGGATTCAGCTCCACACGGTTAGCGTTGACCACGTCATTATACTGATTCAGGGAACTGATAAAGCTGTCATAATGATCCTGCGTGGTTTTCATCGTCTGTGTCAGCAGATTCTCTACGTTGGCGAGAATGCCGTCTGTATACTGCATGGCAGCGCTCCGCATATTGTTGGCTTCAATCGTAGCATTATCCAGGATATCCTGTGCCTGCTTGGTTGCCATGGTGACCACTTCATTGGCCTGTGCATATGCCTGCTGCATGATCTCGTGTTCATTGATCAGCTCATTGGTATGGATCGTAGCATCATTGATCAGTGCCTCAGCCTTGGCTCTTGCATCATTTAAGATTGCTTCTTTGTTACTGATGATCTTCTGATAACGCTTGATCTCATCAGGTGTTTTCATACGAAGCTCTCTTAAAAGCTCATCGATCTCTTCTTTGTCTACAATGATCTTGGTATTGGAAAAAGGCTGATATTTGCAATTATCAATATAAGTTTCGATCTCGTCGATTAACTGCTCGATTCTGCTGCTCATGGAAGAACCTCCCTATTTGTCTATATGATACCCAAATTTCTTATATACCCGCTCAGCCACAAAATCCGGTACTGACATGGAAATATCACCATGAAAGCTTGCAATTTCCTTGACCGTTGAAGAGCTTAAGTAGGCATACTCAAGCTTCGTGGTCAGGAAAACCGTATCAAGTGCTCCTTTGGACAACAGCGCATTGGTCTGTGCATTCTGCAATTCATATTCAAAGTCGGTAATAGCACGAAGTCCTCGGATCACGACATGAACATCTTTGGCTTTCGCATAATCAACCAGAAGTCCACTGAAAGATTCCACCTTTACATTCGGGATATCTTTCGTTGCTTCTTTCAATATAGTAACACGTTCCTCTACAGAAAACAATGGAGTTTTTTGCGTGTTATTCAGTACACTGACAGTCAGCTCTTCAAATATTTCTGCTGCCCTCCTTATAATATCCAGATGCCCGTAGGTTACGGGATCAAAGCTTCCGGGATAGATTGCTCTTTTCATTGTGCCGCCTTTCTGCAGAACACGTGCTTATTCGTCTTATATCTTTTTTCACGGACTATGGTAAATCCAAGTTCTTCTACAAAGGAAAAATCACGATCAAGAGCTGCTTCAGTTATGATGAGCGTATCCTCTGTAATATATTTCTGCTGTTTTAATGCAGAAAACACATTTCTTTCAACTTGAAGCTGATAAGGAGGATCCATGAATACAATATCAACTTCTTTTTCGGAGATCAGGGACAGTGCACTGACAGCATCCTGCTTTAACAATGTTGCCTTATCCTCGAATCTGGTTGTTGAAAGATTCGCCTGGATACAGGCTATGGCATCCTTCGCATTTTCTGCAAAATAAGCATGTCTGGCACCACGGCTCAGGGCTTCGATCCCGATACCTCCGCTTCCGGAAAACAGATCCACAAATATACTTCCCGGAATATCACCCTGTATCATATTAAACAATGTTTCCTTGATTCTGTCTGTTGTTGGCCTTGTATCCATTCCTTCCGGTGTTTTCAACAAAAGACGTCTTGCTGTTCCTGCAATTACCCTCATAATGATCTCCTTTATACTCTGGGTTTCGTTCCTTTCGAATCCCGTCTGCCGGTTTTGATCCTGGACAGATCAAACTGTTTTTCCTTAAATTCTATGACAGGATCTGCTATGCCCGGTCTTGTATAATAAACGTTTTCAACCTGATCCGTACCTGTCAGCTTCATGCCTCTGACACCAACGGCTCCCTTTTTCTTCTCCGGTATTTCTTCCAGGGAAAATTTCAGGAAATATCCGTCTTTCGTCTGCAGTATAATATCCTTCTGCTCCTTCAGTACAGATACATCCACGATCTCATCTCCCTCCTGCAGCTTGGTGGATGCAACCATTCTCTTTGATACATCAAATTCGCCACCATCGACGATCTTCATCATGGAAAGCTTCGTAACGAAGATCACACGATACAGATTCAGTGACGTCTGACTGGTAACAGCAATAATATGTTCCTTATCCGAACTGAAGTTACTGATATTATCGATCGGAACTCCCTTATCACGGAATTTTCCATAGGGAATATCGGCTACCTTTACGGTATGGAGCTGGCCTGTATTGGTAAATACACAGACCTTGCCCGTATTCTTACAGGTAAATACATACCGTGACTCGCTGTCAGCAGCTTCCTTATTTCTTTCATAGGTAGCTGTGTCAACACATCTGGCATAGCCAAAGCGATCCATCAGGAAGACAACATCCATCTCTTCCGGTTTCTTTTCTTCATAAACAGCTTCTGCAAGATTTTCAATCTGTGTTTTTCTGGCATGTCCAAAGCTTTTCTTAATGGCATCCAGTTCATTCATGATAACCTGTGCCATGGCATCCCTACGGGAAAGGATGTCCTCATAACGATAAATATTGGCCATGGTCTCTTCATGCTCATTGATCAGTGCCTCCAGCTCCAGGCCGATCAGCTTATAAAGGCGCATTTCCAGGATAGCATTTGCCTGCTTTTCCGTAAACATAAGCTGTGATGCCATGATCTTTGACTCTTTAAACTTGAATTTGATACCCTCTGTCTTACCTTCCACAAGGCATGCCTTTGCCATGCTCCTGTCTTTGGAGCCACGCAGGATCTCAATGATCAGATCAATGACGTTGCAGGCCTTGATGAGACCTTCCTGTATTTCCTTCTTCTCCTGTTCTCTTGCAAGAAGTGTGGTATATTTTCTGGTATTGACCTCATACTGGAAATCCACATTACATTTAATGATTTCCTTAAGGCCCATCGTTTCCGGACGACCTCCGGCAATTGCCAGCATATTGACCCCAAATGTATCTTCCAGTCTGGTCTTTTTGTAAAGCATATTTACAAAGTTTTCCACGTCCGCATCTTTTTTCAGCTCTATAACGATACGGATTCCTTCTTTGGAAGACTGATTGGTGATATCCACAATATCCATAGTCTTCTTCTGCTCGGAAAGAGCTGCCACATCCATCAGGAACTTGGCAATATTGGCACCGATCATGGGATAGGGTATTTCTGAAATGACCACATTGGTTCTGCCGGCTTTTCCCTTTTCGATATCCACCCTTCCACGAACCTTGATCTTACCGGTTCCCGTCTCATAAATGGACAGAAGCTCGTCTTTATTGATAACGATTCCTCCGGTCGGAAAATCAGGTCCCTTTATGTACTTCATAAGTTCTGCCGTAGAAACGGATTCATCTTTCATATATGCCTTCACAGCATCAATGACTTCTGAAAGATTATGAGGCGGGATACTGGTCGCCATACCAACAGCAATACCTTCAGAACCGTTTACCAGGAGATTTGGGAATTTTACCGGCAGAACAGACGGTTCTTTCTCTGTCTCATCAAAGTTTGGCACAAAATCAACGACATCCTTATCGAGATCAGAAAGAAACGCTTCCTGTGTCACCCTCTCAAGCCTTGCTTCTGTATAACGCATGGCTGCGGCACCGTCTCCTTCGATATTACCGAAGTTACCATGTCCATCAATAAGCGGCAGCCCCTTTTTAAACTCCTGGCTCATGACAACCAGTGCATCATAAATGGAGCTGTCTCCATGAGGATGATATTTACCCATGGTATCACCTACGATACGGGCACTCTTACGATAAGGCCTGTCATAGCGGATACCCAGCTCATGCATATCATAAAGTGTTCTTCTCTGAACCGGCTTCAGACCATCTCTGGCATCCGGCAGGGCTCTTGCAATGATAACACTCATGGCATAATCAATATAAGATTTCTGCATCAGTTCAGAATATTCTGTTTTTATGATTTTCTCGTCCATTTACAGTAAAATGCCTTTCTTAAACATCCAGCTCTGCATCAGTTGCATGATCGTAAATAAATGCCTTTCTGGGAGGAACATCAGTCCCCATCAACATCTCTGTGACTTCAGATGCCATCCTGGCATCCTCGATCTCTACAAGCTTCAGCATTCTCGTATCCGGATTCAGCGTGGTTTCCCAGAGCTGATCCGCATCCATTTCACCAAGTCCTTTGTATCTTTGCAGTGTAAAGGATCCCTTGTGCCGTTTTCTGTATTTTTCCAGTGCCTTATCATCATACAGGTACTCTTCTTCTCCTCTTGACGGCATAGCCTTATAAAGAGGAGGCATGGCGATATACACATGTCCCTCAAAGATCAGCTCTGGCATGAACCGGTAAAACAGAGTCAGAAGCAGAGTGGAAATATGGGCACCATCCACATCGGCATCGGCCATGATAATGATCTTGTCATAACGGAGCTTCGTAATATCGAAATCATTTCCGTAGCCCTCGGAAAAACCACATCCAAAGGCATTGATCATGGTCTTGATCTCAGCATTGGCGAGCACCTTGTCAATACTTGCCTTCTCTACATTCAGGATCTTACCTCTGATCGGCAGGATTGCCTGATAAGCTCTGTTGCGGGCTGTTTTTGCACTGCCACCCGCAGAATCTCCCTCTACGATAAAAATTTCACATTTGGAAGCATCCCTGGATTCACAGTTTGCCAGCTTTCCATTGGAATCAAAGGAAAATTTCTGCTTCGTCAGCAGATTAGTCTTTGCCTTTTCCTCTGTCTTACGGATCTTGGCCGCCTTTTCTGCACAGCCGATAATGCTTTTCAGTGTTTCCAGATTTCTATCAAAATAACGGATCAGTTCATCATTTGTCACCTTGCTGACTGCCTTTGCTGCATCCTGATTGTCAAGCTTGGTCTTGGTCTGTCCTTCAAATCTGGGATCCGGATGCTTGATGCTGATCACTGCAGTCATACCGTTTCTGACATCTGCACCGGTAAAATTCACATCCTTTTCCTTCAGGATATTCAGTTCTCTCGCATAGGTATTAATGATATTGGTAAAGGCTGTCTTAAAGCCTGTCAGGTGGGTACCTCCCTCTGCATTGTAAATATTATTACAGAAGCCAAGCACATTTTCATGAAATTCGTTCACATACTGGAGAGCACCCTCTACCGTGATCTTATCCACCTCTCCCTTAAAATAGATCACATCATGGAGAACCTCTTTGGATTTGTTCATATCCTTGATAAAGCCAACAATACCATCTGGTTCATGATAGGAGATTTTTTCAGGGATCTCTTTTCTCTTATCCTCAAAATGAATGGTCAGCCCAGGATTCAGATAAGCGGTCTCATGGAGCCTGCTTTTGATTTCATCCTCCTTGAACCTTGTCTTGTCAAAGATTGTATCATCCGGCAGGAAATTAATGCTGGTTCCGGTTCCCTTTGCCCTGCCAACCACAGGTAAAAGACCATTCTCTAACGGGATCACCGGATTTCCTTTTTCGTATTTATCTTCGTAAATATTACCGCCATTTTTTACCCTGACTGTCAGATGGGTTGAAAGAGCATTTACGACAGAAGAACCAACACCATGGAGACCACCACTTGTCTTATAGGCAGAATCATCAAATTTACCACCTGCATGAAGCGTTGTAAACACAAGACGTTCCGCACTGACTCCTTTTTCATGCATGCCTACCGGGATTCCACGGCCATTATCCTCTACAGTAGCAGAACCGTCAGCCTCCAGGGTAACAGAAATTGCATCACAGTATCCGGCAAGATGTTCATCTACTGCATTGTCTACAATTTCATATACGAGATGATTCAGTCCTTTGGTAGATACGCTTCCGATATACATACCGGGTCTTTTTCTGACTGCCTCAAGTCCTTCCAGTACAGTAATACTGGAGGCATCATATCTGGCTTCCTTTTCCATTTCAAAAACCTCTTTCTGTTTCTATGGCTGCAGCTTTTTGCAGCAGGCTACCGCAAGTGCACCGGGGCCAATATGGCAGGAAACACTTAAGGAAAGCGGATCTGGTTCTACATCGAACCCGGGGAACTCCTTTTTCAGTTCTTCACAGAAATGAAGTGCATTTTCACGGTTCTTGGTATAAGCAACCTGCAGATAAATATTATCCGGTGCTGCCCCTCCAAAGCGGTTTTCCATATCTGTACGGATAGCATTGACCATCAGTGCCTTGCCCTGTCCTGTTGTCCTCGCCTTGGCAAAGGCATCCAGCTTCTCGCCCTGGATCTGCAATACAGGCTTTAATTTCAGAAGCGTTCCGATCGCCGCCGCAGCCGGTGTGATACGCCCACCCTTTTTCAGATAAAACAGGGTATCCAGCATAATATAAATACTGGAGTTAAATTTATCATTTTCAAGGATCTCCCTGATCTCAGCTGCATTCCGTCCTTGCCCCGCAAGCATCAGAGCATCCATACAGGACTGTTTCTGGGTAACAGAAATACGCTGATTATTTACAACCTGTACTCTGCCGTCAAATTCTTCAGACAGCATCATGGCACTCTGGCAGGAGCCGGAAAGACCGCTGCTCATGGGAATATGCACAATTTCATCATAATCTGTAAGAATTTCCTTCCACAGGTTCATGACAGCTTCTGGAGACGGCTGGCTTGTGACCACGTTTGCACCGGCTTCCAGTTTCTCATAGAACTGCTCCTGTGTCAGGTTCACATCTTCAAAGAACTGTTCTTCATCAATCATAAAAGGCATAGGCAGAACAAAGATCCCAAGCTCTGTTCCCTGTGCCTGCGTAATACCACTGTTACTGTCTGTGACGACTGCCACTTTTCCCATGATTCCATCCCTTTCTTCTAATAAAAAGTACAACATCTAGTGCTTTTTAGAAAAACATACACAAATATATCTTACCGTCAGATACTTCTAAAGTCAACCAGATTTCCAAAGTTAAGGGACAGCCATCCCCTTATACTCTCATGCTCTTTTGCTGTAAGATCAGGATCGTCCATAAGCAGATCCTCTACCAGTTTTCTGACCTGCATCAGCAGGGAACTGTCCTGATAGATATCAGCAACCTTAAAATTCATAATACCACTCTGACGGATTCCGAAAAGATCACCGGGTCCCCGCATTTTCAGATCTTCTTCTGCAATATAAAATCCATCATTGGATTTATTTAATACCTGCAGCCGTTCTGATGGACTGTCTTTTCCACTTCCATCTACAAAAATGCAATAGGATTGTGCTGCTCCTCTTCCAATCCGTCCCCGGAGCTGATGAAGCTGTGCCAGGCCAAAACGCTCTGCATTTTCTATCATCATAACAGTTGCATTTGGCACATTGATCCCAACTTCAATCACCGTCGTAGACACCAGCACGTCAATATTGCGGTTCAGATAAGCTTCCATGATCCGGTCCTTTTCAGAAGGCCGCATCCTGCCATGAAGATATGTCACACGGATCTGTTCCGGCAGCTCCTTTTTTAAAGCTGCTGTATAGGAGATCACATCAGCCACGCCTTCCATATCTTCATTTTCTTCTACCATCGGACAGATCACATAGGCCTGATGTCCTGCCTGTGTTTCCTTTATAAGAAAAGAAACAGCTTTTTTGTGATCACTTCTGGTAATCACACAGTTTTTCACCGGCAGCCTGTCTGCCGGTTTCTCATCTACAAGTGAAAGATGCATATCTCCATAGAGAATAATGGCAAGTGTTCTTGGGATAGGTGTAGCACTCATGACAAGTACATGCGCCTGTTCTCCTTTTCCAAGAAAGGCTTCTCTCTGACGGACTCCAAACCGGTGCTGCTCATCCGTGATCACAAGAACCAGCTTCTGATAAACCACCTTTTCCTGGATCAGGGCACTGGTGCCGATTACGACATTATAATCACCTTTTTCAATTCCGGCACATCTTTTTTTCTTTTCAGCTGCGGAAACAGAACCGGTAAGAAGTACCGGTTTCACCGGCAGATGATAAGCTTCTGTCATATGGCACAGCTCTTCATAATGCTGTCTTGCCAAAATTTCCGTAGGAGCCATCATGGCTCCCTGACAGCCATTAGCTGCCACAAGGAGAAGTGAAAGAAAAGCAAGGATCGTTTTTCCACTTCCTACATCTCCCTGTACAAGCCTGTTCATGACTATCCCGCCTGTCAGATCATCTTTGATTTCCTGCCAGGTACGCATCTGCGCCTTCGTCAGCTTATAGGGAAGAGCTTCCAGCAATCTGCCGGTGTCGGCAGTTTCCAGGAGAGAAAAGGCTGAAGGAGTTTCCTTTGTGATCTCCTTCTGACGGTGAAGCTGCATAAAAAAAGAAAACAGTTCATCAAAGGCAAGCCGTTTTCTGGCAAGGATCAGGCTCTCATAATCTTCCGGAAAATGGATCTGACGGTAGGCTTTTCCAATGTCAGACAGCTGATATTCCATGCGGATATCTTCTGGAAGATACTCGGCAAAAGACAATCCAGCAAGAGCCATGGAAACAGCTTTGCTTACCATATGAGCCGAAAGTCCTTTTGTCAGGGCATACTTTGGCTGCATGAATCTCATCAGAGTCTGATACTGTTCCTCTGTATAAAGCTTTGGCTGATCCATCTGGATCCGGTTCTTCTCGGTGCGGACCTTGCCATGTGCGTAATAGGACATACCTCTTTTTAGCGTATTTTTCAGATAGGGTGCATTGTAGTAGGTAATGACAAGCTGTCCACTTTCATCCGCAGCTGTTATGGTTCCTACACCAAGAGATGCAAATTTTCGGTACTTGTAATCTCCTGTCAGTGTCAGCTTCAGCGTAACAGGCTCCTGCCCGGCTGCCTGACTGACAGGGATTCTTTCTCCGAACTGTTCATAATCCCTTGGAAAGAAGGTGATCAGATCGTACAATGTCGTAATATTCAGTTTATGAAAAAGTCCGGCCGTCTTTTCACCGATTCCTTTCAGGCTGGTAATATTGTCTGTATACTGCATATGCAAATCCTCTGACAGGAAAAGGACGGCTTTCACCGTCCCTTTTATAAACTGGTTTTATTTTCCTCTTCCTTATTCTCCTGAAACAATATAATAATAGATCGGCTGTCCGCCATACTGAAGCTCAACATCGCAGGAAGGATATGCTGCCTCCACCTTATCACGAAGTGCCTGTGCAGTCTGTTCATCCACATCTGATCCATAATAAATGCTGATCAGTTCCAGGGAATCATCCATCATGTTTTCAATCATCTCAAAGGCAACTGTATCCATTTCTGTGCCAACAGAAAGAATTCCGTGATCACCAAGACCCATATAATCACCCTGTTTGATCTCCTTGTCATCAATCGTGGTATCTCTGACCGCATAAGTAACCTGTCCGGTTCTGACATTACCGATCTCAGCATTCATGGTTTCTTCATTCTCTGCCGCTGAAAGATCCGGAACATAATTGATCACAGCTGTAATTCCCTGTGGAACTGTCTTTGTCGGGATCACAATAATATCCTTATCATTCACCATGGCCTTGGCCTGATTTGCGGCAAGAATAATATTCTTATTATTGGGGAGAATGAAAACATGGTCAGCATTGACTTTATCAATGGCATTCAGCATATCCTCTGTACTTGGATTCATGGTCTGTCCGCCTTCAATAATATAATCAACACCAAGTCCCTTAAAGATCTCATCCATTCCCTTACCGACTGAAACAGCGATAAAGCCGGTATCCTTATGAGGCATCTGTACTTCTTCCTGTGCAGCCTTCTTCATTTCTTCCTTAAACAGCTTTTCCTGATGCTCCAGGCGCATATTGTCGATCTTCATATTGGAAAGAGCACCATATTTCAGAGCCTTCTGGATCGCAAGTCCCGGATCATTGGTGTGTACATGTACCTTAACAACATCATCATCCGCAACCACTACAATAGAATCACCGATAGATTCCAGATAGGCTTTAAAATCAATTTCCTGCTTTATATTAAAGGTTTTATTCAGAAGAATGATAAATTCCGTACAATAACCGAATCTGATCTCCCGCTCTTCCTTCTGTGCTGTTTCTGTCTGTGGCTTCGCCTGAGTATTCTCCTGGATCGTCAGATCCAGCTCCTTCCCAAGGAATGCATCATAGGCACCCTTCAGCACCTGCATCAGTCCCTGTCCGCCGGAATCCACTACACCAGCCTGTTTCAGAACCGGAAGCATCTCGGGAGTCTTCTCAAGAACCTCATCTGCATATTTGATAATTTCATCAATAAATACGGAAAGATCATCACATCCGTTTTCTGCAAGCTCTCTTGCCTTATCAGCACCGCCTTTGGCAACAGTCAGGATCGTTCCTTCCTTTGGCTTCATAACTGCTTTGTAAGCAGTTTCCACCGCCTTATCAAAAGCTTCTGAAAGGATCGGAATCGTAAGTGTTTCTTCCCCCTTGATCCGTTTGGTGAAACCTCTGAACAGCTGCGAAAGGATAACACCTGAATTTCCTCTCGCTCCACGAAGGGAACCGGATGAGATTGCCTTACACAGGGTTGCCATGTCCGGATCTTCCATAACAGCCACTTCCTTGGCTGCAGACATAATTGTCAGTGTCATATTGGTTCCTGTATCACCGTCAGGTACGGGGAAAACATTGAGCTCGTTGATCCACTCCTTCTTTGCTTCCAGATTTTTGGCTCCAGCTAAGAACATCTTTGCAAGTAACTTAGCGTCAATCGTATTAACCACGAATGTATCCTCCTCTTAGTCAATCACTCTAACACCTTCAACAAAGATGTTTATTTTTTCAATTTCTATACCGGTAAATTCCTCTACCTTGTATTTCACATTGCTGATCAGATTGTCCGTAACAGCAAGAATGCTGACTCCATATGCCACGATCACGTGAAAGTTCAGTGTCAGCTTGTTGTTCTTTATGGAAACATTGATTCCTCTTGTCATGCTGTCCATCTTTAACAGCTTCACAAGTCCGTCTTTCACATTAATGCCTGCCATTCCGACAATACCAAAACATTCCATGGCTACACTGCCGGCATACTGGGCGATTACTTCATTATCAATTGAAACATTTCCCATGTGGGTATTCATTGAAGAAGATTTCATAGGCTGCCTCCTTATTTCTTTCCATATATTTTGATTATAACCTGTATCTTCCAAAAAAGAAACTATAAAATAAATTTAAATTTCTTCTTGCATTATTCTGGGTTTTCTGATATTATACAACTGTTGCGGATATAATCCGCTATTTGAAGCACGCAGATAATAATATGTTAGGAGGTGCAACGATGGCTAAATGTGATATTTGTGGTAAGGGCGTTCATTTTGGTAACAACGTAAGCCATTCTCATAGAAGATCTAACAGAATCTGGAATTCCAACATTAAAAGTGTTAAATGTAAAGTAAACGGAGCTCCTAAAAGAATGCACGTTTGTACAAACTGCTTAAAGTCTGGTAAAGTTGAGAGAGCTTAATAAGCAAGAAATGCGTAATAAAAAACTTCACTGCAAAGTGAAGTTTTTTTATGCTCTTTTTCCTATATCATACTCTTCTTTCAGTTCCTCATAGGCCGCATTGATCAGAAGCACCATCTCATGGTCTCCTGCAATATTGTCCGGATGGAACATCTTAAGAAGATCCCTGTATCTCTTTTTGAGTGCAAGCTGGCTCTTTACCCCCTGGAACAGAAGCTTTGCCGTCATCTGGCTGTATTCCATACGACGCACTTTCTCCTCGCCTCTCTTTTCACCGGCAAATTCCTGTTTTTCACGGTTTAATTGTTTGCGTTCTGCATCAAGCTGCAAAAATCCGCTTTTCAGAATATCCATTTTTTTATCAAAAAACAGCTCGTCCTGCTTCAGGCGTTTTCTTTCAACGACAAGTCTTCTGTTGACCTCGTCCATTTCTCTCCGAAACTGCTGTTTTTCTTTCAGGAACTCCTCCTGCCTGTGTTTCAGGTCTTTTTTCTCCGTCTCCACACGGATATTTTCCCTGAACAGCCAGGCCTTCAGTTCATTCAGTTCCTCTTCCCTTCCATCCACCAGCTTCTTTTCGAACTCAGGCTGATGCTCATCCTTTTCTTTAAACATGTCCATGAATCATTCCCGGCGGCCTGATAGATTGCCGCTTTACTTTTAATCACAGTAAAAATTATAGCCTACCAGTAAAAGCAGTCCGATAATGATCAGTGCGATCAGATAGTGATGGGCAAGAAAAAGCATAAACAGCATCCCTACCGCAATCCAGAAAGCAATAAAGCCGATCATTTTTTTCATTCTGCTGCTCTCTTTCACATACTTCTTTCTTTATTATATGCAGAAAAACCTTAATTTTTCCTGATTTCTCTAAAAGGATCAGTTATTTTCTTCCTCCGGAAAAGCCACATCTACAGCCTGTTCATCATCGATCATCTCTTCCTTCGGTGCTGTAAATTTATCTACAATATCAGGGATCATATCCAGTACCTTTGTCATGGTATCCTGATTCTTGATGTTAACAAGTTTGGTGCTGCCATTTTTGATCACCAGAACTGCACTTGGTGACATCTTTCCACTAAAGCCGCCCATGCCCCCGTTCTTCTTATCTCCCACACTGGCACCGGCACCAACACCAAAGCTTACGTCTACAAGAGGTACGATCACCGTATCATCCGGAAGCTTCGTTGGTTCCCCGACAACCGTTTTAGTAGAAAGTACCGTATTCATTCCTTTCATCAACGATTCGATCACACCGGTAAAATTATTTTCTGCCATTCTGCACTGCCTCCTTCTTAAATAAACAGATCACTCTTTTCAGATCCTTATCAAAATAAATCTTCGCTGCAATCCTGATCAGGGTAAATGCAGTAATCTTCCCTTTAAATCTAAAGCTGCCCTCCATCACCGGCTTTTCAAAATCGGGGATTACCGTAATGCTGTCCCCGATCAGTGGATACAGAATCCCATATATGGAAAGAATCTGTCCTGTAGCTGCAGGATCCTCCATGCCGATTGTAAAGGTACCGGATACCTTCCGTGGAAGAACTATCTTCATGAGTCTTAAAAGCTGTTCCCTGCATAACACAAACGCTCTTTTAAAGCTCTCTGTCTGTAAAATCTTTATATAATATCTGATGTTATGAATGATATGATTTATCTTATCATATATCTTCCGGATTGTGTACTTAATATTTCTGATAGCGGAAAAAAGCTTTCTTACGAAATCCAAAAGGGTTCTTCTGTCATCGCCACCGTCCTCATCAGCGGCATTTCCTTCATCAGAAATCTTCTGATCTGAAGTTGTATCGCTGACGTCAGATCCGACTTCCTTTTTATCTGTTTTCGGCTTCTTTCCATCAGCTTCCTTTTTGTTTGAAGCCTTTTTCTTCTTTTCTTTTGCCGGAAGGATCTGGAAAAACAGTACCTTTACCTTCAGAAATGCCTCTTCCGGATAAATAAAGGATACCCTGACAAGATGTAACAGCCAGGTTACTTTAAGCTGCACATGCACCGGAACAGGATCTCCCTCTTCTCTGTATCCGCTTCCCTGATATCTGACCGGGACAAAAAGGACGATCAGTAAAAAAGCCAGCAGGATCCCAAGGAGTACAAGCAGGACTATGCCCAGGATTTTCAGTATAAGCAGGAGTACTGTCAGTATCTTAATCCCCATAAGCAGCTCCTTTTTCCGTTCTCTTTTTCAGATAGGCATTAATATTGCAGCAGCCGGTAGTCTCAAGGCTTTCCTTTGTCATCTGCATGACAAGCTCTACAGCCTCCTCATAGCTTCCTGAAATGCCTATGATGACCGGCGGGTGAAACCGGTAATATTTCTGCTTCAGATAGGCACAGTGATAGATTTCAAGCTGATCCATGCCGTTTGCCAGACAGATCACATAAATCGAAAGCTGCCCGATATGATTTTTCAGTTTCCATTTGACCTTAGCCGGATTTGTCACAGACTCTCCGACATAAAGATATCTGTAAAACTTCATAGATATTTCCTCATGTATGCTTCCTTATCCCGATCCGCTCCGGATCAGTAGATTGTTTCTACTCCAAAGTAGGCATCAAAAATCCGTTTGGCGATCGGTACCGCATAATCACCGCCGGCACCGGCTCCTTCGATAATAATAGTAACACAGATTTCCGGATCCTCTGCCGGTGCAAAACCGGTAAACCACGCGTGGCTGTCTCCCTTTACCGTACCATATTCTGCAGAGCCTGTCTTTCCAGCCGCTGTATAGGACAGTCCCTTTAGTCTGGAGGCTGTTCCCTCCTCTACAACGTCTGTCATCAGTCCTGTCAGTATGAAGGCTTCCTCCTCTGTCATCAGATTTCCATAGGCAGCAGCGTTAAAGGTTTTAATGTTACCGCCAGCGCTGTTCTGTACATGATCAACAATATAGGGTTTCATCAGAACCCCGTTATGGGCAATGGCACTTGTGATCATATTCAGATGAATAGGCGTCATGGCTGTTGTTCCCTGTCCGATAGATACCTGCATCATATCTGCATCTGAAGTCGTATCACTCATATCCACCCGGCTCTGACTGTAATTCATGGACAATGGCAGCTTTTGGTTAAACAGAAGCTGATCCAGGGTTTCTTCAAAATGACCTCTGTCAAAAGTCAGTCCCATATTCGCAAATGAGGAATTACAGGACTTGGCAAAGGATCTGGCAAAGCCAATCTGTCCGTGTACAGAGCCATGATAACACTGGATCCTGTCTTCTCCCCTCGAAATAGAACCATTACACTGATAAGTATATTGCTGATAAGTATCCGGGTTCTCCCTGATATATTCAAGAGCTGTAACGATCTTAAACGTAGATCCTGGTGGATATAATCCCTGTGTTACTCTGTTTAAAAGAACACCCTTCTGACTGTCACTTCGAAGCTCATCCCAGTTTGCTTCTACCGTACCCGGGTCAAAATCCGGTTTGCTTACCATGGCAAGGATTCTGCCGGTAGACGGCTCAGTCACTATGATCGCACCACGGTAAACACCAAGTGCTGTGGATGCAACCTGCTGGAGCTTTGTATCCAGGGTCGTGTAAACATTATCTCCAGGATACTTATCACCGCTGGCTTCCAGTGCCGCTTTCGTGGAAAGAGGCGCATTCGAATTGATCAGATAATAATTTGCCTGTGCTTCCACACCCATACGCCCGTTGGTTGCGTATCCGACAGCATGAGAAAACAGATTGCCATAAGGATACTCCCTGACCTCATTTCCGTTTTCATCAGTTACCGTCTGTGCCAGCACCTTTCCATCAGCAGAATAAATGCTGCCTCTGCGATTCTGGGATAACAGCATCTGCTGTCTTCCATTATAGCTGTTATTGATCAGCTCCTGCTTGTGCGTCACTGAATAATAGGTAATATACCCGATCATGGACAGGAACAGCAGCGTAAAGCCAGCCGTTATGATCATAATCTGTGGGCTTTTTTTCTTTCCTTTATTCTTCTTCCTGTTCAAAGGTTTCTCCGTCTTCTTCAAAATCTAAATCCTCATATTCGTAGACAGGTCTGTCTTTCTTTCTGCCCGCCTGTTTCTTTTTCTTCTGCCTGATACGTTTCCTGCGGTGTTTCTCTTCCTCGGCTTCTTCTTCCTGGATCATGGAAAGACCTTCCGTAATGGAAAACATGATCAGTGTAGTAAGGACAGAGCTTCCTCCATAGCTGATAAAGGGAAGCGTAACTCCGGTCAGCGGAATAAATTTGCAGCCACCGCCAATGGTGAGAAAAACCTGGAAAATATAAGTAACGCCAAGTCCAAAGGCTGTTAACTGATAAAACTTATCCTTCAGGTTCATGGAAATATTCATAAACATGACAAAGCTGCTGACACAGATCAGTATGACACACAGAGCAAACAGAAGACCAAGCTCTTCCGTGATCGCCGAAAAAATAAAATCCGCCTCCACGAAGGGAATGGATTCCGGTGTGCCTTTAAAAAGTCCAAGTCCAAACCAGCCCCCGCTCGTAATCGCAAACAGAGACTGGGTAATCTGATAACCAGTGGAATCAATCACGCTCCAGGGATCCTTAAAGGCCTGTACCCGCACCTGAATATGTGGGAACACACGATAAGCAAGATAGGCAGCCACACTGCCGCCGGATACACCCGCCAACAGATAAAGCCAGTTTCTGCTGGCCACCACTACCATAAGTACATACACCACGAAAAAGATCAGGGCACTTCCAAGATCCTTACTGCAGACCAGAATAATGACATGGGCTGCTGCTATCACTGCTGTTGTAAATACCTCAAAGAATCCGGCTGCCTTATATAAAGCACTGGCCACAAAAAAGACAAAGATGATCTTCACAAATTCTGATGGTTGAAAGGTCAGCCCGGCTATGGTGTAAGAAAGCTTGCTGCCATAGGTTGTCTGTCCAAGAACAAGCACAATGCCAAGTGCCACAATACCTGCCGCTGCATAGATCCATTTCCATTCCTTCAGAAACCTGAAACGACTTACAAAGAAAGGAATCACAAGCGCTATCACCAGAGAGATCATGACTATGATAAACTGTCTGATCGCCTTACCAAGGGAAAGTCTTGTCAGGATCACAAATCCAACTGTCAGAAGCATACACATATTATTGACAAGAAGCCTGTTCGTTTTGGGATAAAGCATCCGGAACAGGATCACAGTCGCATACAGCACGATCTGCTGAAAAGCATAAAAGAACAGATACGTGATATCTCCCGTTTCAAAGCAGATCACAATAAAGCAGCTAAAATGCAGACCAAACATAAGTATATTCTGTCTCGTGTAAATGCCGTTTCTGTCGCTTTCCTGTTTTTTCCTGAAAACTGCAAAGCTTTCATAAGTATATAGTGCAATCAGCAGCGTTATAACATATTTTGAAAACTCGCTGACGTATAACTCCATTTATTCAACTCCCCGTTTGTAATGTCCTGTTGTAAAATCCTGATAAAACGGCTGCTTTTTTTCTCCTCTGACCAGCGCTGTAAAATACAAAAGAACCTTTTCTGTTTCCCCCGCCGTCTCTGTAGTAAAGTCAAGCCTTCCGACAGATACCGGAAATGTTCTGTTCATCAGAAGCGTATGTAGTGACAGCGGTACAGAATTATAAAGAATATTATAACAGGAGCTGCATTCATGATAAACCGGGAATGTCTTCCGGTACCGGTCTGTTAATGTAAGATAACCCGGTACATGGGTACATTTTCCGGAAGTTTTCTGCAGGCACCCCGCACTGACCATCATGGGAAAGCGCCCATATATCTGCAAAGAAGGCCTTCTGATATCAGCATTCTGTATCAGAGTGTACAGTTCCTTTCCATTCAGTTCAATCGGCAGATAGCTTTCTTCTGCATATTTCTGAAGAACAGCAAATGACCTGCTGTTCCACACATAAATACCACTGTCTGTTACTATATGACCTGTATAGTTCATTTCCAAAAGGCAGGAAAGCATTTCCATATTTCGTACAAGACATCCATCAATAAATCCCTGCGTTGTCAGCTCGATAAGCTGTCTGCATTCGCTGTCACAGGTCTGTCGGCTGACATAGGGAAGTGCCAGATATACCTCACCCCCGCCTGCCTGTCTGTACAGGGAAAACAGTTCTGTCACAGAAGGATCTTTCGTGAGTGCCAGTTCCACATAAAGCCTTGCTGCCTCTCCCCTCTTTTCAAGGCAGGTATGGCATACTGCCTGCAGCTGCTCTTTCTGTGTCACAAGGACATGAAGCTGCGTTCCTTTCAAAGACGGAAGTGCTTCCTGTTCTTTCCGGACACTTTGTACCTTCTGTACGGCAGCTCTGTCTGATAAAGAACCCTCTTCAAATGGCAGTGGATGTCTTTCCTTTACGGCGTCATCCCACAGAAAAAGTGATTCAAAAGCCTTCAGGGCATCCCTACGCAGCTGGTTCAGCCTGCTAACAGGCATAAAAATATCCGGATCCATGGTAATCTGCACATCTGCAACTGTAAAAAATGTACCGCCGCATTTCCGGAGCTGTTCAACCACCTGTTCTTCTGATAATGGCCTGTTTTTGGCTTTATCTACAATATCACCTTTAACGGCTGTAGTCGTGATACCGTCCGTTACAGTAAGGACGGCCTGTTCACCTGCATGAAATACAGCAGACAGAGAAACCTCCTTTCGAACCGGCTTCTCAATATACTGTTTCCGGACAGCCTGAAGAAGTGACTCGTCAGCACCATTATAGGAAGGTGAAGAAATCGTGATCATATCCCGTCCATTATGCTTCTCATAGTAGCCTTCTGAAAGACTGCTTCGCAAATATAAGGATTTCAGCTTCTGAATATCTTCTGCCGATACCGCATACAGTGCTTCTTTCCCTTCCTGCTTCAGGGCTGTATAAAGATTCATGTATTTCCGGTAGATTGCAGTCACACCGGCTGCATATTCCGGTTTTTTCATACGGCCTTCTATCTTAAAGGAATCAATCCCGGCATCCATAAGCTTCGGAATCAAATGGATCGTACACATATCTTTCATGCTTAAAGGATATTCCTCCCTGCCGTCCTCTACGTGATAGGGAAGTCTGCAGGGCTGTGCACATCTGCCACGGTTACCACTTCTGCCTCCCAGGATACTGCTGAACAGGCACTGTCCGGAATAGCAGTAGCACATAGCTCCATGGATAAAGGTTTCCACCTCGATATCTGCTGTCCGCTTCATGGTAATAATTTCCAGCAGGGACAGTTCCCTGGCAGGAACAATACGGGATGCGCCAAGTGATTTCAGCAGCTTCGCCCCGAAGGGGCCAGTAATGGTCATCTGGGTACTGACATGAAGGGAAAGACCCGGGAAATGATCTCTTATAAAAAGAAAGGCACCCAGATCCTGTACGATCACAGCATCCAGTCCTGCTTCATAAAAGGGTATCAGAAACTGATAAAGTGCTGGGAATTCCCATTCCTTTACCAGTGTATTGACAGTAAGATATATTTTCTTCTGGAGGGTATGGGCATAA
The DNA here is from genome assembly GCF_025567405.1 of Suilimivivens aceti. Taxonomy (NCBI): domain Bacteria; kingdom Bacillati; phylum Bacillota; class Clostridia; order Lachnospirales; family Lachnospiraceae; genus Suilimivivens; species Suilimivivens aceti. The sequence continues at coordinate 181,552 of NZ_JAOQKJ010000002.1, forward strand.
CGGATCCCTTCGCAGATTTCTTCCTGAGAAAAGTTATCTGCATATGCTCTCGCCCCAAAGGCACTGCCACCAAGATAGATGGCATCTGCACCTGCTGAAAGGGCACCTGTCAGCGCTTCATAATTTCCTGCCGGTGCCAGTAATTCTGTTTGATTCATAGCTGCCTCAATAATACGGATCTGTAAAGCTTGCGGAACCTCTTTCATACAAAGTCTCCAACAACTTCTCATAATGTGACAAAAGCTGTCTTCTTGAGACAGCTTTCTTTCGTAGATCCGTTCTTTTATTTATACTATTGCTGTTTTTTTAATTCTGTTTCCAGTCTGACGATCTTCCTGGCACTGTCATTGACTTCTGTCTGGAGACCCTTGATATTTTTCTCCATATTCTCCAGCTTGATCTGGGAAGCAATGAGCTCATGCTTCAGATTATACAACTCCTTCTCCTTGCTCTGGATCTCTTCTTCCAGCAGGGAAATCTGTTTCTTCGCCTTAAAATAATCATCAGCCAGATTGAGCTGCATCAGTACATTCTGGGTATCCTGGGGCTGACGTCTGAAAGACTCTACTTTGTTGTACTCAGACAGCTTGTTGTTGATATAGGAGGCCACTTTCTGCAAATATTCTTCGCTCTCATAACCACTCAGTGTAAATACCTTACCACCGATGATAACCTCTGTATCTGTCTTCACTGACATCCCCTTCACCCCTTTGTATATATTGAGTTAATTATACGCATATTAACCGGGAATTTCAAGTCCAAAATGGTGATAAACAAGGTCTGTCACTACACGTCCTCTGGGAGTTCTGTTCAGAAAGCCGTTTTTGATCAGATAGGGTTCATAAACATCTTCTATGGTACCGGCATCCTCTCCAATGGCTGCAGCCAGTGTATCAAGACCTACCGGCCCTCCCTGAAATTTATTGACCATGGTAAGCAGCAGATTCCTGTCAATATGATCGAGTCCCATAGGATCCACATCCATCAGATTTAAGGCTGTTACTGCTACGTCCTTTGTGATCACACCGTCATATTTCACCTGTGCAAAATCCCTGACTCTCTTCAGTATCCGGTTGGCGAGACGCGGTGTTCCCCGGCTCCTCCTTGCCATCTCCATCGCTCCGTCAAAATCTACCGGTGCTTCCAGTATCCTTGCTGAATGCAGAATGATCTGCTGCAATTCTTCCGGCGTATAGAATTCAAGCCGGTGGATGATCCCGAAACGGTCACGGAGAGGTGCAGTTAAAAGACCTGCCCTGGTGGTTGCTCCGATCAATGTAAACTTCGGAAGATCAAGACGAATTGATCTGGCTGCCTGTCCCTTACCGATCATAATATCAATGGCATAATCCTCCATAGCCGGATACAGAACTTCTTCCACCTGCCTGTTCAGTCTGTGGATCTCATCTACGAAGAGAACATCCCCTTCTTTCAGATTGTTCAGAATCGCAGCCATTTCCCCTGGCTTCTCGATGGCTGGTCCACTGGTCACCTTCATATTGACCTGCATTTCATTGGCAATAATACCTGCCAGCGTCGTCTTACCAAGTCCGGGCGGTCCATAAAAAAGAACATGATCCAGTGGATCCTGTCGTTTCTTTGCCGCTTCAATATAGATCTTCAGATTTTCTTTGATCTTGGACTGTCCAATATAATCATCCAGCTGCTTGGGGCGGAGAGATCCTTCTACATGGATATCTTCCTCCTTCAGACTGGTTTCTATCATTCTTCCTGCCATGCTTCATTTCCTTTTCAGAATTTAGAACATATTTTTCAGAGCCAGCTTCAGGATCAGCTCTGCATCTGCATCCTCGGGGATTTCTGCCTTCCTTATCGCCTTAAGGGCATCTGCCGGGCTGTATCCAAGCGCCGTCAGTGCTTCTACAGCTTCACTTCTGGCACTGTTTCCATCCTGTTCCATACCTTCAGCATATGCAGCTTCTTCCCGGCCGATTGCGGTATCCCTCATGGAGATCTTATCCTTCAGGTCAAGGATCACCCTGCCTGCAGTCTTGATACCGACACCAGGTGCTTTGGCAATCGCTTTGGCATCCCCGGAAAGGACAGCAAACCGCAGATCATCTGCACTCATCACAGACAGGATTGCAAGACCTCCTTTAGGACCGATTCCACCTACCGTAATAAGCTGTTTATAAACAGCCAGTTCATCCCTTGTAAGAAAACCATACAGCCAGATTGCATCCTCACGTACACTTGTATAGGTATAAAGCTTAGCTTCTTCTCCAATCCCCGGGAGTTCACCGGCTGTTTTCCCTGAAATACGGATATTGTAACCCATACTTCCGGTATCTATCACAACACTTTCTTCTGTAATTTCATCAATGATCCCCCTGATAAAAGCAATCATCCTCTGTTTCCTCCGTTCATACCCTTTCTGGCTGCCGGCAGCACAAGTACTGCCACACTGCCGATCACCATGCCGGTGCCAAGGCCTGCGATCAGCAGAAAGGGAATATAATATACAATGCCATAGGTGCTCACGATCACACATGCAACCAGGAGCTGGCCGGTATTATGCATCGCACCTCCGACAGCGCTGATCACCGGAAGGTGGAATCTTCCTGATTTTTTCATCAGTGCCATGGTAAAAAAGCTGATCAGGGCTCCTGCAAGATTATACAGGATCACTGTAAGATTTCCAAATAACAGACCGCTTAAAACAGCCTTTGATATCGTAAGGAGAAGCGCATTCCTCTCCCCCACCAGATACATGGCAAGCACAACTGCCAGATTGGCAAGTCCGATCTTGATCCCAGGTATTCCTATCGGGAGCGGAATCAGGCTTTCCACATAGGATAAAATTAAAGCAAGGGCAAGTAAAAGTCCCATTACTGCAGTTCTCTTCATATGTGCCTAACCGGTGACCGCATCCATGTCACTCTCCCTTTCTGAATGAACGGATAGAACCAGCCTATGAGGCAGACAGATGATGCTCTCCCCATCCCTTGCTATGGCTTTTGAGCGGACACAGATTTTATCCGGACAGTTGGCATCAGAAATTTCTGCACTGCCGTCTCTGATCATCAACAAATTATAATGTGTCCGTTCTTCATTCCACAGCGTAACGGTAATATCCTCAGAAAGAGGATAAGAAGCTGTCACACTGCCGTCTCTGATCACAAGGACACTCCCCTCTCCTGAGGACTGCCTGTCCCTGATTACATTGATCAGGAAAAAAGTGGCTGCCAGAAGAAGAATGATTCCGACAATAAGCAAATCGCCCTTCAGCTTCTGAAACAATGTCTGCCTCTCCATATACGATACTGGTATCTCCTGTTCACATTCTTGCAAAACCATATTGTTATATTATCATAATCGAACATATGTTTCAAGCTTCTCTGGTATTTATTTTCTTCCTTTTCTGTGCTAAACTGATCAGGAATACAAAACCGTTTTTAAGAAAGGGAAAACAACAGATGAAATTAATATTCGTTCGACATGGGGATCCTGACTATACACTGGATTCCCTGACAGAAAAAGGCTGGCGTGAGGCAGAAATACTGGCAGAACGGATCAGCAGCTTTGACGTGGATGACTTCTACTGTTCTCCTCTTGGCCGTGCAAGAGATACCGCTTACTGTACACTGAAAAAAATGAACCGTAAGGCAAAGATCCTGAGCTGGACACAGGAATTTAATTATCCGATCGATGACCCTGTTACCGGCAGGCATGGTGTTCCATGGGATCTTGTTCCTTCTTCCTGGTGTAATGATATCCTTATGCTGTCCAAAGACGGCTGGGTTCAATCTGATATCATGAGCCAGAATCCCGATATTGCAGTCCATTATCAGGATGTATGTAAGCAGCTGGATCAGTTTCTTGAAAAATACGGCTATGTACGGGAGGATAATTTTTACAGAGTTCCCGGTAAAAAGGAAGTATTCATTTCCAGAACCGTTTCTCCTGACAATCAGGCCAATATCAGTAACCAGCTGCAGCATGGCAGGGAAAAGGTTGTCGTTATCTTCTGTCATCTGGGTGCAATCTGCATTATGCTGTCCCATTTGCTGAATATCCCCTTCCCACTTCTTGCACATGGATTTTTCCTGCCAACTACCTCCCTGACTATTCTCGGTACCGAAGAACGCTGGAGCAATGAAGCTTATTTCCGCGTGCAGGCCATGGGAGATGTATCCCATCTGCTGCTTGCAGGAGAGCCCATATCCAATGCCGGTTCCTTTACGCCTGTTTTTCAGCAGTAACCAAAAGGCTGCGAGATTACTCGCAGCCTTTTAAATCTTCTTATTCTTCCGCTGTATCTTCTGTGCCAGTATCACTGGTCTCATCTGTACTGTCAGAACCATCTGCTGCAGTACTGTCTGAAGAACTGTCTGTTGCGGTCAGATAATTCAGATGTCCCTTCTGATCTGATACCTCAAATTTCTCAGTCAGAGAAGAAAGGTATGCCGCTGTCGCATCAGAAGCCATGGAATCAGAAATTTCACCGTCTACTGTTTCAGCATCATAGTATCTCTTGATAAATTCAACTACATAATACTGATGATTGTCAGTGTCCTCGATAACTTCGATATCCCCCTCTGCTCTTGTATCATCAAACAGAAAATCCTGAATAACAGAAGGAGCATAGGATTTACGCTGACCTTCCTTCAGCGAATAATCAGACTCAGTATCTTCATAATTTGCTTTATCATCTTCAGAAGCATTCTCAGCACACAGTGCATTGAAATCTCCACCGGCCTTGCGCTCTGTCAGAAAAGCATCTGCTTTTGCTTTCAGGTCATCCATTGCTGCTGCAATATCATCCTCTGTAGCATCATCTGCAAGATCAGCCTTGAAAACAAAGCTTCTGTAATCCACATCATCATAAGACGCCGGGTCAGCCTCGTAAGTTGTCTTGATCTCTTCCTCTGAAGGCGCATTCTTTGCAAGCAGTTCCTGATAATATGCATTGGTAAGAAGCGCATCCTCAAGGAAAGGCTTGATATTCTTCTCAGTAGCATAATCACCAAAGGTTTCTCTGTAATAAACAGAAAGTGTCTCAGCAGCTGAATCGGCAGCCGATCTGAACTGCTCTATCTGACTTTCGTATTCCTCCGTACTGTCATAGGTAAAACCATTTGCCTGTGCATCCGCTTTCATCGCATAAGTGGAAACAATCTGCTGTACAGCCATCTCCTCAAACAGATCCTTCCAGGTCAGGTTCTTGTCCTGATCATAGATCTGCTCTGCCGGATCCTTGGATGTATCAAGACCCATATAAGAAGCAATGGAACCATATGTGGAAAGATAACTATTTACAACGGAATGATAATAATAATCAAATTCCAGCTTGCTGATATTCTCTTCTCCTACCTGGATATAGGTTCCGTGAAGTGCTGTCTGTTTCTTAACGATACTGGATCCAAAACCAATTACAATTGCCAGTACAATAGCGATACCGATCACAGCTGTAACTGTTTTGAAGATCTTCTCGTCACGTCTGTCCCTTTCTTCTTTCGCCTTTCTGGCTGCCATTTTTTTGTCATAACGGGTCTGAACCTTCTGCTCTGTTACCTCAGGTTCATTTTTTTTTGCCATTTGTAGAGCTCCTCCTTAATTCTTTCTCAATAACTACAGAACCTATTTTACTTCTGATTGATATAATTAACAAGTCCCTCTGCAGCAATTATTTTTTGCATGAATTCAGGGAATGCCTGTCCCTGATAAGTTGTGTTCTTTGTGATATCAGTAATCACACCGGTATCAAAGTTAACGGAAACCTCATCCCCGTTCTCAATCTCTCTGGCTGCTTCCTTACATTCAATAATAGGAAGTCCGATATTGATCGCATTGCGGTAGAAAATTCTGGCAAAGGTTTCCGCGATGACGCAGCTTACACCTGCAGCCTTAATGGCAATAGGGGCATGCTCTCTGGAAGAACCGCAGCCGAAATTTTTGTCTGCCACGATAATATCTCCCTTTTTTACATTTTTAATAAAATCCTTATCAATATCCTCCATACAATGTGCAGCCAGTTCCGCAGGATCTGAGGAATTCAGATATCTTGCAGGAATGATCACATCTGTATCTACGTTATCTCCGAATTTAAATACGATTCCTTTTGCTGCCTTCATAGTTTTCGTCCTTTCCTTCTCTACGCATCTAACTTTCTGGGATCTGCGATCTTACCTGCAACGGCACTTGCAGCAGCTACTGCAGGGCTTGCCAGATAAATTTCACTCTTTACATGTCCCATACGACCTACAAAGTTACGGTTTGTGGTAGAAACGCATCTTTCATTCTCTGCCAGGATACCCATATAACCACCAAGGCAGGGTCCGCAGGTGGGTGTACTGACTACGGCGCCGGCTTCGATAAAGGTCTTTAACAGACCCTCTTCCATGGCCTGCAGATAAACAGCCTGGGTAGCAGGGATTACGATACAGCGCATTCCCTTTGCAACATGTCTGTCCTTAAGGATAGATGCTGCAATTCTCATATCATCAATCCGTCCATTGGTACAGGAGCCGATCACTACCTGATCGATGGCGATATCTTCTGTAATCTCATCTACTGTCTTTGTATTCTCCGGAAGATGAGGAAATGCCACGGTAGGCTTTAACTCAGAAAGGTCAATGGTATACTCCTCATCATAAACAGCATCCTCATCTGCTTCATATACTGTAAAGGATCTGGTCGCATGCTCTTTCATATAAGCGACCGTCAGATCATCTACCGGAAAAATACCATTCTTGCCGCCGGCTTCGATCGCCATATTGGCAATGGTAAATCTGTCATCCATGGTAAGATTTCTGATACCATCTCCAACAAACTCCATGGACTTGTATAAGGCACCATCTACACCGATCATGCCGATAATATGCAGGATCACGTCCTTACCGGAAATCCATTTGGAGGGCTTACCTGTCAGATTGAACTTAATAGCTCCCGGCACCTTGAACCATGCCTTACCCGTTGCCATTCCGGCAGCCATATCGGTACTTCCAACACCCGTTGAGAATGCACCAAGTGCACCATAGGTACAGGTATGGGAATCTGCCCCGATGATCACATCGCCGGCTACTGTCAGTCCCTTTTCAGGAAGCAGGGCATGCTCAATTCCCATTTCTCCTACTTCAAAATAATTGGTAATTTCATTACGCCTTGCAAACTCTCTGACACACTTGCAGTGTTCCGCAGATTTAATATCCTTATTGGGAACAAAGTGATCAGGAACAAGTGCGATCTTGTCCTTATCAAAAACTCCCTTGGTATTCATCTTTGCCATTTCCTTAATGGCTACCGGACTGGTAATATCATTTCCAAGCACCAGATCCAGATCTGCTTCGATCAGCTGTCCGGCTTCTACCTTCTCAAGTCCGGCATGTGCTGCCAGAATTTTCTGGGTCATTGTCATTCCCATGCTTATTTCCTCCTGATAGAAAGAACCCTGTGCCAGAAGTTCGGCACAAGGTTCATGTCATTTTTATAGAACTGTCATACCTTTAGTTATTGATCAGTTTGTCGCCTTCGTTGTTCCAGCTGTAAAGCTTACGGATCTCCTTGCCAACCTGCTCTGAAGGATGCTCTGCAGCAAGCTTTCTCATGGCCTTGAAATGAGCCTGTCCGCCCGCAGGAGACATATCAAGCAGGAAGTCCTTTGCAAAAGTACCATCCTGGATGTCCTTCAGGATCTTCTTCATAGTCTTCTTGGTTTCATCTGTAATGATCTTGGGACCTGTAATATAATCACCATACTCTGCTGTGTTGGAGATGGAATATCTCATTCCTTCGAAGCCTGACTGATAGATCAGATCTACGATCAGCTTCATTTCATGGATACACTCAAAGTATGCATTTCTCGGATCATAACCAGCCTCGCAGAGAGTTTCAAAGCCAGCCTGCATCAGCGCACATACACCACCACAGAGAACTGCCTGCTCACCAAAGAGGTCTGTCTCTGTTTCTGTACGGAAGGTTGTCTCAAGAACACCTGCTCTTGCGCCACCGATAGCAAGTGCATAAGCCAGTGCCATCTCAAGGGCCTTACCTGTAGCATTCTGATGAACAGCAACCAGACAGGGAACACCCTTACCAGCCTGATACTCGCTTCTTACAGTATGTCCAGGTCCCTTGGGAGCGATCATGGTAACATCGACATCCTTAGGCGGAACGATCTGTCCGAAATGAATATTGAAACCATGTGCGAACATCAGCATGTTGCCTGCTTCCAGGTTGGGCTCGATATCCTTCTTATACATTGCTGCCTGCAGCTCATCATTGATGAGGATCATAATGATATCAGCCTTCTTTGCTGCTTCTGCTGCAGTATATACTTCAAATCCCTGTGCCTCAGCCTTTGCCCAGGACTTGGATCCTTCATAAAGACCGATAATTACGTGACAGCCGGACTCCTTTGCATTCAGTGCATGGGCATGTCCCTGACTGCCATAACCGATAACTGCGATTGTTTTTCCTTCAAGAAGGGAAAGATTACAATCCTCCTGATAATAAATATTTGCCATTTTCATGACTCCTTTCTTATAAATAGGTAACATTTTCTGAACCTCTGCCAAGTCCGGCAATACCGGTTCTGGCAAGCTCCAGAATTTCATATCCATCAAGGAGATTGATGAAAGCATCAATCTTATCCTGATTACCTGTAAGTTCAACGATCAGACTGTCAGAAGCCACATCAATGATCTTCGCACGGAAAATATCTGCAATGGAGATCACACCCTGCCTCTGGTCACATCCTGCCTTTACCTTGATCAGTGCCAGTTCCCTGTAAACACTGCTGTCCGGCTTAAGCTCCTTCACATCGCGGACATCCACGAGCTTGGAGACCTGTTTTTCAATCTGATCCAGAATCTCATCATCCCCTGAAGCGACAATGGTGATCCTTGTAAAACGAGGGTCCGCAGTTACACCTGCAGTAATACTCTCAATGTTATAGCCTCTCCTTGAAAACAGACCTGAAATACGGCTTAACACACCTGAGGTATTGTCAACAAGAAGCTGAAATACTTTCTTATGCACGTAAGACTCCTCCTTAACTTTTATCCAATATTTTAGCAACTGACGTTATAAAAGTCAATTGTACCATTTTATCCAATTTTGTTGATCTATTTTATCATTTCAGATCTGTTTCATTGCATTTCTGCAGCGCCAAGGTACCGGTACGTGCCACCTCCACGATGCTGACTGACTGGAACATGTCGATCAGGAGCTGTGTTCTTTCAGGCAGATCACACATCTGGATCAGCATGAGATTTTTAGACATATCCACGATCTGGGCGTGCATGATCTCGCAGATCTCCATAATGTCTCTCCGGTTCGTCTTGTTGTACTTGACCTTGATCAGCATCAGTTCACGGCTGATACTGCTTTCCGTATCAAAGGTTTTTACCTTGATGACATCCAGCTTTTTATTCAGCTGTTTTTCGATCTGTTCTATGGTTCTCTTGTCCCCGCTGCTCACGATCGTCATGCAGGAAACATCCTTCGTATCCGTTTCTCCTACAGCAAGCGAATCAATATTAAAGCATCTCCTTGAGAAAAGACCTGCCACCTTGCACAGTACACCGGATCTGTTTTCTACCAGTACAGAATATATTTTCTTCATGATACTTCTCCTCCTACTTTACAAGATCCATCGGATTGATCAGACATTCAAGAAGCATGGACTTATCTTCCCTCAGAAAAGCATCGACCGTTTCCTGTGCATGATTCATATTCTCAAGTCTTGCAAAGTCCATGTCATAAGCCGCAGAAAGCTTCTCAAGATCCGGACTTCCTGACAGATCTACAACAGAATAATGATCCTTATAGGTATAATGCTGATATTCACGTACCATACCAAGATAATTATTCTTAAGGACAACGATCTTGACAGGAATATGATGCTGGTTCATGGTTGCCAGCTCCATCATGGACATCTGGAAGGATCCATCACCGCAGACTGCAACGACCTGCCTCTTTTTATCTGCCAGCTTGGCTCCCATAGCAGCCGGAATGGAATACCCCATCGTCCCCATACCGCCGGAAGTCAGGAACTTTCCATCTCTTACTATATGGTAGCCGCAGGACCAGATCTGATTCTGCCCTACATCTGCCACATAAATGCCATCTGCCTGCATTTTCTCTGACAGCAGGGTGATAAAGGCTGCCGGATCTACATAGGATGGATCCGGATTTCTCTTTGGCACCATAGTTTTGCGGTAGGTATCCAGTGTAGTAAGCCATTCCTGATGTTCACAGTCAATAGTAAGCTCAAGAAGATCTCTGAAGATATGCTTTGCATCTCCGACAAGTGGAATGGCTGCTCCAACATTTTTACCGATTTCTGCAGGATCTACATCAATATGGATCAGTACCTTATTTTCCGTGATCAGATCCGGCTGGCTGACTGCCCTGTCAGCCACCCTTGCACCCACCATAATCAGAAGGTCAGATTCATTCATTGCACGGTTAGCATAAGGCTTTCCATTATTTCCAACCATCCCAAAGTAAAGAGGATCCTCAGTTGGCATAACACCAATCCCCATCATAGTAGAAACAACAGGAATCCCATACTTCTGTGCAAAGCTCCTAAGCTCCGTTTCCGCATCGGATAAAAGAACACCACCCCCTGCACAGATGATCGGTTTCTTTGCTTTTTCAAGCTGGGATGCTACTTTCTTGATCTGTACCATATTTCCCTTTACCGTAGGCTTATAGGTTCTCATGGATACACGTTCCGGATAGGAAAACTTTTTTATCTCCGCATTCTGGATATCAATGGGAATATCGATCAGTACAGGTCCTTTTCTGCCGGTACTGGCAATATGAAAGGCTTCCTTGAAAATTCTCGGAATGTCATTGACATCCTTTACCAGATAACTGTATTTTACAAAAGATTCCACAGCACCTGTGATATCTGCCTCCTGAAACACATCACTTCCAAGAAGCTCTGAATTTACTTGTCCTGTAATACAGATCAGAGGGATGCTGTCGGCAAAGGCTGTGGCAATTCCGGTGATCACATTGGTTGCACCTGGACCGGAAGTAACTGCACAGACTCCTGGTCTTCCTGTCACTCTGGCAAGTCCGCTTGCCGCATGGGCTGCATTCTGCTCCGTTCTGACAAGAATGGTTTCTATAGAAGAATCCAGAATGCTGTTATAAAACGGACAGATTGCCACACCAGGATATCCAAATACATATTTTACTTTTTCTTCTTCCAGACATTTAACGATTGCATCTGCACCTATCATATTCGTTTGTTCCTTTCCCATTTCTGTATCATTACCCTGTAAGAGGGGCTTACCTGTTATTTCTTAAACTTCCCAAAGAATTTAGCCATGGGTTCCACTACATCACCAAGATCCTTGATGGCACCGTTCAGTCCTTCAAAATCAATAGTCTCCAGTTTTTTCATGACCTGTTCAATGGATACAGCATTTTCGGTAACAAAGGTATCCATATTTTCACTCATACTGGTTACAGCATCTGTCATCTCATCCACGCCCGCAAGAGCATCCTGTGCCTGCGCTAAAGTCTCTTCTGCTTCTGCGGCCACGCCGTTCACCTGGTGGATGGTCTTCAGCAGTGACGGAACCAGTATAAGAAGTGCAATCACGACAGCCATTGTCAGTATTCCTCCGCATATAGCACTGATCCTGGCATAAAAAACCTGTTTTTTCGTCTGCTCTGCAATCCTTTGCAGCAGCTCATCCCTTGTTTCGTCCATATTTCCTCCTAGTCCTGTATTCCCAAAAGCCTTTTTGCCACAACAACCGCTTCTGCCGCATCCTTGGAATAAGCATCTGCTCCGATCTCTTTTGCATATTCCGGTGTGATGACAGCCCCGCCGATCATAATCCTGACCGGAATCCCTTTCTCATGGACATAATCAACCACATGTTTCATTTCCTGCATGGTTGTCGTCATCAGTGCTGATAATCCGATGATTGCCGCATGATTGGTCAGTGCCGCTTCAGCGATCGCTTCTTTTGAAACATCCTTTCCAAGATCGATCACATGAAAGCCATGGTTTTTTAACATAAGTCCTACCAGATTCTTGCCAATATCATGAATGTCTCCCTGCACCGTAGCAATAACAACCGTTGGCATATCTCCTTCTGCCCTCGTTCCTGCAAGAAGGGGCTCCAAATATTCAATGGACAGCTTCATGGCCTCTGCACTGGCTATAAGCTGGGGAAGGAAATATTTTCCCTGATCAAACAGCTTTCCCACTTCATCGATTGCCGGCAGCAGCATTTCATTTAAAAGAACAGACGGCTCTTTACCTGCCTCTATTTCTTCTTTGGTATGGGAAAGGATCATCTTCCGGTTTCCCTTTAATACATCCTGATATAAAATACCGGTCTGTTCTTTTTCTTCCTTCCTGGCCGGCTGGTCTGTTTTACTGACAGCAGCCCTGAGAAGTGTCGGATCCACCTTCGGGTTTCTTGCCTGGTAATCAGCCATACGTTCAATATAACGGATATCGCTTTCTTCCTTGTTCATAAGAAGATCAGAAGCAAAAGCCGCATTGACCAGCATCTCCTGGGAAGGGTTGGCGATTGCCATCGTAAGTCCTTCCTTGATCGCCATAGTCAAAAATGCCGTATTTACAAAGCTTCTCTCCGGCAAGCCAAAGGAAATATTGGAAAGACCACAGATCGTGGCAAGCCCATTTTCCTTACAATAACGGATTGTTTCCAGTACTTCCCGTCCTGCATTTTTATTAGCACCTATTGTAGCCACAAGACCGTCTACCACAATATCTTCTTTTCTCATGCCCAGTTCAGAAGCTTTCTGAACGATCATTTCAATGAGTGCAATTTTTTCATCAAGATTTGCAGGAAGTCCTTCATCCGACAAAGGAAGTAATATGAACATAGCCCCATACTTCCTGACAATTGGCAAAAGCCTTTCCAGCTTGACCCGTTCAGCCGATACGGAATTGACCAGAGCTCTTCCAGGATATTTCCGGAGGGCTGCCTCCAGTACATCAACATGGCTGGAATCCAGTGAAAGTGGCAGGGAGGATGCAAGCGTGACCTCATCCAGGATCTTAAGCATCATATCCTTTTCATCAATACCGCTCATGCCTACGTTAATATCCAGTAAAGATGCTCCCCTTGCTTCCTGCTCCTCCGCAAAGTCAAGTACCATGGACAGGCTTCCGCTGCGCAGCTCTTCCTGAAGCTTTTTCTTCCCAGTAGGATTGATCCTTTCACCCACGATCATAAACGGTGAATCCAGATTAAAAGCAAGGGTCTTTCTTTCGGATGTCAGGAAACGCCGCGGCAATCTGTGATCTGTCTTCTGCAGCTGCTCTTTCCTGACCATCTGCTCCTTTCCATGACAGGAATCTGAAAGTGCTCTTATATAAGAGGGTGAAGTTCCACAACAGCCTCCCAGAATAGACGCGCCGGCTTCTATCAGCTCCTGCATGCCTGCAACAAAGTCCTCTTCCCCCATACTATAGACAGTCTCTCCATGCTCGTTTAGAGCAGGAAGGCCGGCATTTGGCTTGGCTATGACCGGAATGGATACCGCTTCTGCGATCTCACTGATGATCGGCATCATCTTATCCGGTCCCGTGGAACAGTTGGCGCCGATCGCGCAGGCACCAAGACTTTCAAGAACGACTGCCGCTGTAGTAGCATCGGTGCCATACAGTGTCTTACCATCACTCTCAAACGTCATAGTAACCATAACCGGAAGATCACAGACCTCACCTGCGGCAATTAATGCGGCTCTCGATTCCTGAAGGCTCATCATAGTTTCCACAACGATCAGATCAGCTCCCGCCTGCGCAACAGCTGTGATCTGTTCCTTATAAACCGAAATCAGGGTTTCAAAATCCATGGTTCCCATAGGAGCAAGCTGCTCTCCTGTCATGGTGATATCCGCAGCAACAAGCGCCCTCCCCTCTGCTGCTTCCAGAGAAAGCCTGATCAGCTCCCTGTTCATGGACCTGGTTTCCTTCTCAAGACCATACTCCTTCAATTTGATCCGGTTTGCAGTAAAGGTAGGCGCATAAATAATATTACTTCCGGCTTCTATGTATTCCCGTTGCAGACCGATCATGATCTCTCTATGATCTAAGATCCACTTCTCCGGGCATACTCCTGCAGGCATGCCACGCTTGATCAGATTAGATCCGGTCGCACCATCCAGATACAGGACTCTTTCTCTGGAAAGCCGGTTAAATTCTGCTTTATTCATGAAAAATCTCCATCTGTCGTACTGCTTATATTTCCTCATCATGTTAGCATAATTACTCAGAAACTACAATTGAATAATTTAATCATCTATGCTATTTTATATGTATGCATTTAGATCAAGTTTAAAAGGGAGGACATTATCTTGTACCATAAGTTCCACAGAAAATACTCTGTTTTGACCATTTTTTCCATCATGATCCTTTCATTTTCCCTGCTTTTCACAGGCTGTGGCAAGAAAAACCAGGAACTTGAAAATTATAAGGCAAACATGAACCAGTTCTTTGAAAACATAAAGGTTTACAATGATTCTATCAACAGCATTGATCCCCAGTCCGATACAGCGGTTTCCGATCTGCTTGCCCTGCTTGACTCCATGGATACTTCCTTTGCCCAGATGGCATCTCTCACAGTTCCTGATGGTTTTCCCGGTGTAGATCAGCTTGCCGCAGAAGCCAGTGAGAATATGTCTCAGGCTGTTTCCTATTATCATCAGGCTTTTGAAGGGGAAGAATATGATGCCTCTCTTGCAGACGTTGCCAAGCAATATTACGACAGAGCCAATGTCAGACTCCAGTATATCGTTTCCATTCTCCACGGGGACATTCCGGAAGAGATTTATACCTATGAGGATGATTCTGAAGATGACAGCAGCCAGCCAGATTCCGGTGCTGCTTCCGGTGAAACAGATCCTTCCGCTGAAGAAGATCTTTTAACAGAAACCGAATAACAGCTTGCAGATCCACTGTACCAGGATCACACCGATCAGTATATAGGCATATACAGGAACAGCTATTTCTTTTGATGGCTGTTCTTTTTTTATAAAATTACGGAAAATATAACGAACGGTAAAATGGATGCCGGCAAATGCCAGATACAGAATGGCCGGATGGTACAGAAAGCTTTCCGCAAAATGTCCTGTCAGAAAAGCATACAGCGCTCTTGTACCACCACATCCCGGACATGGCAGGCTGGTGATCCTTTTAAATGTACAGGAAAAAAAGTCTGCATGTTCAGGATAAATCCTTCTGACAAACCAATACCCTGCTGCTATGCAGGGCACAGCAAGCAGGGCTTCTGTTTTAAACAATAAAGTATCCAGTCTGAATTTTTTAGTATTCATTAAGAGTATCTATCAGAGTAGTGAATGCATCAGTAGAGCCGGCAATAAGTAAAACAATAAGGAAAAGCAACAGACCAACACCTCCGGTGATGATACCGGCAATTGCCATACCCTTCCCCTCATATTTCTGTGTCAGGGTAATGATACCAAGAACAATGCCTGCAATGCCAAGAACTAATGCAAGCCATACAAAACAACAGCACAGAATAGAAAGGATTCCACAGATCAGGGAAGCAATGGCAAAACCGATATTACCGTTTCCTTCTTTGACTGCCGTCTGTGCAGGTACCGGATCACCAGCTGCACGTTCATAATTGATATGAATCTCTTCCTGCGGTTTATATGTACCTGTTGTATCCTGGGATGAAAATGCACCGCCGCTTACCACTTCACCTTCTGCCTTCGCAAATGTGGATGTTTCTGCAGAAGGCTGCTCTGTTTCAGCTCCCCATGCTGCAGAAGGATCCTGTACCGGTGTCTGTACAGCATCTTCAGAAAAAGATGTTTCCTGAACGGGTGCTTCTTCTTTCTTCTCATCCAGTCTCTCTCCACAGTTACTGCAGAAACGGAAGGTGGACGGATTCTGGCTTCCACAATGGGAGCATGTGATCAGATCATTATTTTCGCTCATAATATCCTCTTTCCTATACCTGTATCACAGGCTTATTATCTGTTTTTATTGTAAGCTATCTTTTGTAAATTGTCTATTCTTTCTATAGTCTATTTTCTCAAAAAATGGTATAATATACAAAATCAGAAGGAGAAATTTGTATGAAGAAAGACAAGCGGCCCCTCAACCAGTATTTAAAAGAACTTCGCAAGTCCTGTGGTTATTCTCAGGAATTTGTTGCCTCACATCTTAACATTACACGGCAGACTTATTCTCATTATGAAACCGGCCGTATTTCCCCTCCGGTCAATTCGCTTTATAACCTTGCAAGGCTTTATGGTGTTCCGGCCGAAGAATTTCTGGAGCTGGCTGTCACCTACAATATCAGTATGGATTTTGCCACACAGCCTCCGGTTTCCGACAGTGCTGTTTCCGAAGATCTTTCAGGATTTCTTGATTATATCAATGCACCGGAAAATATCAGGAAATTCAAACCCCTTGACCGTAAGGAACGGATGATCCTGTACTATTACCAACAGCTTGATGCAAGAGACCAGCAGGATATCCTCTCCTTTATGAAAGTGAAATGTCAGAACCGCAGCCATGACCGGAAGCGTTAATATACTTATAATGCCTTGACACGTTTCCTGTCATTTTTGTCTGCATAGACCTGCACGCCTTCCATTCCCTGTACAAACTTGGAAAACTGGCTGTAGCCGAAGTCCTTTACATTAAAGTGGCTGTATCTGCCATGGACACGGTTACTGAGTTCATTGATCCCAATCCCTTTACTTCCCGCCTTATGGATGATCTCCATCACATAGGTTCTGATCTCCTCTTTGGACTGTTCATTTTCCTTCAGCGAAATCGTAATCACATTATCCCTTTTATCAAGCAGAAACAGACCGGATTCCTGCAAAAATCTGGAAAGCAGACTGTAACCGTAATTTCTGACATCGAAATCCGGGTACATATTGACCAGACGGTTTCCCACTGATGCCAGTTCCACATTCTTTCCTTTATTTTCATTCTCAGTAATAATATTGGTGATCGCATTGTAGATCACTTCACGGCTGACAGTATTATCCTGCTGTTTTTTCTCTTCACTGTCTTCCTGATTTCCAAGATTTTCAAGGTTCACAAACCTTGTACAGGCCACACGGAAGGATCTGGGGGTCTTCTCTTCTCCCATGCCAATAACTTCCATGCCGGATTCTCTGAGCCTGCTTGCCAGCCTGGTAAAATCACTGTCACTTGACACAATACAGAAGCCCTCTACATTTCCTGTATAGAGAATGTCCATGGCATCAATGATCAGCGTGGAATCGGTTGCATTTTTTCCTACCGTATTGCTGAACTGCTGTACCGGGATCACGGAATTTTCCAGAAGCTGGTTCTTCCATTTGGAAGCCTGCGTACTTGTCCAATCCCCGTAAATCCTTTTATAGGTTGTAATCCCATAGGTAGAAAGCTCCTCCAGGATCACACTGATATATTTTGCTGAAATGTTATCTGCATCGATCAGCAGCGCAAATCGTTTATTCTCCATAAGCCCTCTCCTTATGCTCTGGAAAGTTCCGCTGTATAGCTTCTGCCTTCCTTTACCTGATAAGTATCGCGGAATGAGCCCATATTCAGTCCAAGCTCAATATAATTGGTAGAAGAATTGAACAGGATCGGCGCTCCTTTTTCTACAAAGCCAAAAGATTTTTCATACAGAACATCCTGCTCAAAGTAAGTTTCTCCATCCTTCTTCAGGATGACATGCACCATATCTCCCTGGGCATAGCCTGCTTTTGCGAAATCTGAGCTCTTAATATTAAAGGCAATGCTTCCAAAGGGATCACTGACACTCCCCACGATTGCTTTGATATCGCTGCCATCTACCTGTGCCTCGATCACATCTCTGTCAAAGCGTACAATCTCTTCTACCGGATAAGCTGGTCCGACACCTTCAAAGCTGATCTTCCCGGAAGCCAGCTTTGCCGCCGTATACGCAAACAGATCTCTTCCATGGAATACGCTGACTGCTTCTGTTCCATGATAACGGTTTACAGTTTCATCGATCTCACGGACTTCATCAATACCAACTTCATAATAAAGGTGAGTCAGGGTACCGTTATCCGGTGTAACAATATAATTTCCATCATGGAGCTTTGCCACACAGGCACGTCTGTCAGTTCCAACACCGGGATCCACTACTGATACAAATACGGTTCCCTTCGGCCAGAAAGGCTCCACATAGATAATCTCCCTGGACGCTGCCAGAATATTATAAGCTTCAATCTCATGTGTGATATCAATGCATTCCAGTTCCGGATCGACCTGCTTGCATACGCCTACCATGGAAGCAACTGCTCCCCAGGAAAGTCCAAAATCTGTCTGCCAAACAATACAAGGTTTCATTTTATTTTCCTTTCTTTTACCATGGCTTCCACATCTTATATTCGGGTGGTGCCACAATTCTGCCAATTATAATTGCAAGTATTCCGGCTGCTGTCAGAAGATAGCAGACCTTCATAATTTTATCCTGTTTTGTTTCCTCATGCTCTGAATAATAGGTTCTCTTTTTTCCTTTTCCAAATCCTCTCAGATCCATGGCATTGGCAATATTTCCGATTCTGTCAAAAGAAGAAATAATAAGAGGCATCAGAATCAGTATATTCTGTTTCAATCTGGCGAAAAAGCCGACTTTTTTACTGTCAAGCTCCATTCCTCTTGCCTGCATGGAGATCTTGATATTTTCAAAATCCCTGGCAATATCCGGAATATACCGGAAAGCCAGTGACACTACGGTACATACCTTATAGGGCACCTTGATGGAATACAGTCCGGCTGCCATCTCACTTGGTGTAATACACTGGATAAAGCACAGTGAGATCAGGAAGGTGGACATAAACTTCATAAAACGTACAAACAGGGCAAACAACGTTTCCGATGAAATAAAGTAATGCTTTGACAGTACCAGAAGAACCGTACAGCCACCTGTCAGATCCGCTCCGTAATTTGGATTGGTCAGCCAGATCAGGAACAGGTTAAACAGGTTCGTAAGCAGCATGAATATCGTAAGTCCCCGTATCAGTGGCCAGTTTGGCTTCACGGATATCATTCCGATAACACCCAGTACCGATACTGCAAGAAGCACCCTAAGATCCCAGCTTACGATCAGAAGTAATATCAGAAGCAGAAAAAATCTGACCTTTGTAGTTCCGCTCAATTTATCAAGGAA
The DNA here is from genome assembly GCF_025567405.1 of Suilimivivens aceti. Taxonomy (NCBI): domain Bacteria; kingdom Bacillati; phylum Bacillota; class Clostridia; order Lachnospirales; family Lachnospiraceae; genus Suilimivivens; species Suilimivivens aceti. The sequence goes on from NZ_JAOQKJ010000002.1 coordinate 200,691, forward strand.
AGTCTTTCCGGGAATAATTTTAATGAACAGTCGTTTTGTCAGTCCCATGTGCCCTCTCCTCTCTTTCAATTTCGATAAAATGTCTGATATAGCTTTCTGGATCAATCCCTGCCTGTTTTGCAAGAAGTACCAGTGACGTCTGCTTTAAATTGGCCTGCTCAATTAAACCTTCATTGGAAAGTACTGTAAATACAGGTGCATCAGCAATACATTTTCCATCTGCAAAAACAATGGCTCTGTCCGTATACTCGATAGCAAGGTGCATATCATGGGTAATAAACAGGATCGTAATATGATACTTTCTGTTCAGTGTTTCCAGAAATCCCATAATCTCGGAATATCTCTGATAATCCTGGCCTGCAGTAGGCTCATCCAAAATGATGACTTCCGGCTCCAGTGCCAGAATGGAAGCAATCGTCACACGTTTTCTCTGTCCGTAGCTGAGTACACTCACAGGCCAGTTGCGCATGCTGTACAGGTCACACATTTTGAGTGTCTTTTCCACCCTCCTGTCGATCTCTTCCCTGGAAAAATCATTGAGTATAAGAGCCAGTTCTACCTCATCCCGGATCATATCCTTTACCAGCATCTGGTTTGGATTCTGCATGACGTATCCGATCTTTCTGCCGATTTCCTTAATAGTAAGCGGCAGATAATTCACTCCCTGGACCATGATGCTGCCAGATACAGGCCGGATGATCCCACATAAAAGCTTTGCCATCGTAGACTTTCCAGCACCGTTCTTTCCGATAATGGCAATCTTCTCTCCTCTGCATACCGTAAAGGAAACATCAGAAAGCACTTGTCTTTCCTCATATGCAAAATCAACATGCTCTGCCTTCAGAAGCTCTTCTCCCTTTTCTGCCGGAACATAGGGTCTTGCCGTCTTCATCTCCTGCTGTATCTTTTCTTTATATCTGTCTATGGCAAGTTCGTTGATATTATCCAGATGCTCATCTTTTCCAAACCGAATCCCCGCATGCTTCAGTGCTGCTATATACAGGGGTTCCCGGATACCATTCTTTTTAAGCACATCACTGCAAAGCAGCTCATCCGGAGTGGTATCCATCTGTATTGTTCCTTCATTTACCAGAATGATCCTGTCAATATGACGGTAAAGAACATCCTCCAGCCTGTGCTCAATAATAATGACAGTTGCATTTTCCTTTTTATGGATCTGGTCAATCAGATCTACCGTTGTCATACCCATGGCAGGATCCAGTGCCGCAAGCGGTTCATCAAACAGAAGGATCTCTGCATGGTCATGCAGGATACCTGCAAGTGCCACCTTCTGCTTCTGACCACCCGAAAGATTAAACGGGGGCTCCATCAGATAATCCTCCATGCCGACAGTTTTCGCCGCTTCCAGTACCATGGGAAGCATATCTTTCCTTGGAACCTCATCATTCTCCAGGGAAAAAGCAATATCCTCTCCTACAGAAAGACCTACAAACTGTGCATCGGAATCCTGCTGGACCGTACCTACATGCTTGCTTAGCTGGAATATACTGGATTCTTTCGTCTCTATGCCAGCTACCTTACAGGATCCTGAGATCTCCCCTTCATAAGAAAAGGGAATCAGTCCGTTAATGCAGTTGGCAAGGGTAGACTTTCCGCTTCCGCTTGGTCCAAGGATCAACACCTTCTCTCCCTGATAAATAGTCAGATTCACATCATGCAGGGTCTGTTCTGTCTGTGACTGATAACGAAAGCCGAAATCATGAAATTCAATAATCGGAAGTGCCATTTTTCTCTCTCATTCAAAAATTTTGTTTGTACTGTATAACCTAAGGAAAGCAGGATACCAGATTCTTACAGGATCTCTGATATCCCGCCTTCTTCAGTAAAAGCTCTGACATAAGCTGCCAGCATTAGTCTTCTTTCTTCAGGTTTGTCTTGCTTGCATTTCTTTTTGCAAGAAGGAACAGGAAAGGAATACCGATCACGATCAGTACGACACCATTTGATACGATAGCAGATGCTGCCTGCAGCCATGTGATGGCCAGCTCCTGGGAATAGAAAAGGCTTGTCAGAAGTGGTGTTACCAGACCGAATGCAACAATATTACCTACAATACAGGTGATTACATAAATAATAGCATGCTTTACTGTAAAGATTCCTTCTGAAATCTTGGCACCATATAAGGGGAGTAGTCCCACAAACAGACCAAGAACAAGGTTTCCAAATGACCAGTCAAACCAGAAGCCCCAGCCACCGATCAGATCGGCGATCACGTTACCGATACCTGCTGTCAGTGCTGCCGGAACAGGTCCGAACAGAGCAGCTACAACAACTACAACTACCATAGCAGATGTCAGGGAAGTATTAGAAAAGATCTTGATTCCTCCAAATACCATCAGTACACCAAACAGCGCTGCTCCGATTGCCACACCTACAATTGTCTTGGTATTCCAAACACCAAGGAACTGTTTCCATTTGCTCTCTTTCATATCTCTTTCCTCCTAAGAAATGTTTCTGTAAGTTTTTCTATAAGAAAGGGCTTTGAGGCATTCTCAAAACCCTTTCAAAAAGTACTGTCTTATTAGAACTTGCCAGCGTCGGCTGCTTCCTCAATCGCAACAGCTACAGCTACGGTTGCACCAACCATCGGGTTGTTGCCCATACCAATCAGACCCATCATTTCAACGTGTGCCGGAACGGATGAAGAACCTGCGAACTGTGCATCGGAATGCATACGTCCTAATGTATCTGTGAAGCCATAGGATGCAGGACCTGCAGCCATGTTATCAGGATGAAGTGTACGTCCTGTACCACCACCGGATGCTACAGAGAAGTACTTCTTTCCTGCTTCAATTCTTTCCTTCTTGTAAGTACCTGCAACAGGATGCTGGAATCTTGTAGGGTTGGTAGAGTTACCAGTAATGGATACGTCTACGTTCTCCTTCCACATGATAGCAACACCTTCCGGAACGGAGTTTGCACCATAGCAGTTAACCTTTGCACGAAGTCCCTCGGAGTATGCCTTACGATATACTTCCTTAACAGTGTTTGTGTAAGGATCATATTCTGTTTCTACAAATGTGAATCCATTGATTCTGGAAATGATCTTTGCAGCATCCTTTCCAAGACCGTTCAGGATAACACGAAGAGGTTTCTGACGAACCTTGTTTGCCTTCTCAGCGATACCGATCGCACCTTCTGCTGCTGCGAATGACTCATGTCCTGCAAGGAAAGCGAAGCAGTCAGTATCCTCTTCCAGAAGCATCTTACCAAGGTTACCATGTCCAAGACCAACCTTACGGGTATCAGCTACAGATCCGGGAATACAAAAAGCCTGAAGTCCTTCACCGATTGCTGCTGCAGCTTCAGAAGCCTTTCTGCAGTTCTTCTTGATTGCGATTGCTGCACCTACTGTGTATGCCCAGCATGCGTTCTCAAAGCAGATAGGCTGGATCTTCTTAACCTGGTCATATACGTTAAGTCCAGCGTCCTTTGTGATCTTCTCAGCCTCTTCAATAGAAGAAATGCCGTAAGAGTTTAATACAGAAGTGATTTTATCAATTCTTCTTTCATATGATTCAAATAAAGCCATTTTCTCATTCCTCCTATGAATTATTCTTTTCTGGGATCGATAATCTTAACAGCGTCATCAACACGTCCGTACTGTCCGCAGGATTTCTCATAAGCGGTAGTCGGATCGTCACCCTTCTTGATGAAGTCCGTCATCTTACCAAGATTAACGAACTTGTAACCAATGATCTCATTATCTGCATCAAGGGCGATTCCGGTTACATAACCTTCTGCCATTTCCAGATAACGGGGACCTTTCTTCAGAGTGCCATACATAGTACCAACCTGGCTTCTCAGTCCCTTACCAAGGTCTTCAAGACCAGCTCCGATCGGAAGTCCTTCTTCAGAGAATGCACTCTGGGAACGACCGTAAACGATCTGTAAGAATAATTCTCTCATAGCGGTGTTGATCGCATCGCATACGAGGTCAGTGTTTAAAGCTTCCATAACGGTTAATCCGGGAAGGATTTCTGCAGCCATAGCTGCGGAGTGTGTCATACCTGAGCATCCGATCGTCTCAACCAGTGCTTCCTGGATAATGCCTTCCTTAACGTTCAGTGTCAGCTTGCAGGCACCCTGCTGAGGTGCACACCAGCCTACACCATGTGTCAAACCGGAAATGTCTTCCACTTTTTTAGCCTGTACCCATTTTGCTTCTTCGGGAATTGGCGCACAGCCATGATGAACGCCCTGTGCTACTGTACACATTTCTTCAACTTCTTTTGAATAAATCATGTGAAAACTCCTTTCAACATATAGATGTATTTTTCTAACAAAACACCCACTATTTGTGAATATTTTGTCATAATCACAACACATATTTTCTCATAAGTCTGGTAAAAAATCCAGTACTTTTGATAATTTTTTATCTCCTGGCAACAATTTCTCCGGTCTTTTTGAAAATGCTGTGTGCAGGAACGCAGCCCCTTACCATGGAGGTCGGATATATGTTGCTCTCTCTTCCGATCACAGTACCGGGATTCAGTACACTGTTGCAGCCAACCTCTACATGATCCCCCAGCATGGCGCCAAATTTCTTCAGCCCTGTCTCCACTCTTTCCTCCTGGTTTTTCACAACAACCAGTGTCTTGTCACTCTTGACATTGGAGGTAATGGAGCCGGCTCCCATATGCGCCTTAAATCCAAGGATACTGTCCCCTACATAGTTATAATGCGGTACCTGTACCTTGTTAAACAGGATGACATTTTTAAGCTCTGTGGAATTACCCACTACAGCACCCTTTCCCACAATGGCATTTCCTCTGATAAAGGCACAATGTCTTACTTCTGCATCCTCATCAATAATAGCAGGTCCGTTAATACACGCTGTAGGTGCGATGGTAGCACTGTCTGCCACCCATACATGCTCTTTGATCTCTGTATAGGTATCCTTTGGAAGCTTTGCTCCAAGCTCCAGGATAAACGCACTGATCTTCGGCAGAAGCTCCCATGGATACTCTGCTGTCTGAAGCAGCTCTGCTGCGATTGTTTCATTCAGGTCATAAAGATTACTGATTTTAAATTCTTCCATTTATTTTCCTTTCTGTGCACTTCCCTTTGATGAATAATTTCTGGCCACCTCCTGATACCGTCTTGTCAGGGATGACTGGTTATTCAGCTGTTTCACCACATTTGTCCTTCTGCGGACAAAATCATCAAGCTTTTTCATGTACTCTTCTTCTGTTATAGTACCTTCTGCCACCATAGTCAAACCTTTTTCCCAGCTTGCGGTAAGAGCCGGGTCAAGGAGCGGTCTTATGGAGTTGCCAACCACCTCGTAGATCATTTCTCCCATCAGGGTTGGGGTGATGATCTGAGTCTTCTTGTTCAGGGACAGATAATTAATATTAAACAGCTTTTTCAGGATCTCGGCTCTTGTGGCAGAGGTTCCGATCCCGCTTCCCTTGATCTGGGAACGCAGCTCTTCATCCTCGATAAACTGGCCTGCATTTTCCATGGTCAGGATCATGCTTCCTGAATTATAGCGCTTGGGAGGAGAGGTTTCCCCTTCCTTGACTTCCAGTGTTCCCGCCGGCAGATGATCTCCCTTTTTCAGGTCATGAAGTGCTTTCAGGAATCCGATATCAAAATCCTCATTCTCCTGTTCGCCGTTTTCCTGTTTATCCTCTTCCTCATTCTCAGCCTGCTTCTTCTTTGCATTAAAAAAAGAAGCTCTGGCAGCTTTCAGATAGCCTTCCTCTTCCAGCACCTTGAAGCTGGCAAAGAACTGTTCTCCCTTCAGGTTCAGTGTCAGGGATACCTTCCGGTAAATGGCCGGCGGATAAAAAATGCTTAAGAAACGCCTTACTATGATCTCATATACCTTCTGCGCTGTAGGATTCAGGGAACGGAGTGCGGAAAGTCCCTGACCGGTAGGGATAATGGCATAGTGATCGGTGATCTGCTTGTCATTCACATAACGGCTCTTTGCAATCCCTGCAATTTTGTTTGAAGAAAGGACTTCCGCAGCAAGCTGGCTGCAGACCTCATAATTCTGGATCCCACGGATATTTTTATGGATTTCCTTAGCTACCGCACTGGAAAGCACTCTGGCGTCCGTTCTCGGATAGGTCGTCATCTTCTTTTCATAAAGCTCCTGGGCGATCCGCAGTGCTTCATCCGGACTGATCTTGAAAAACTTGGAGCAGTCATTCTGCAGTTCCGCGAGGTTATAAAGAAGCGGTGGATTCTTGGTTTCTTTTTTCTTTTCTACCGCATCCACTGTCATATCTTCTGTCGGCTCTTCTGTCAGGAAGCAGATCAGCTCCCTGGCATCCTTCTCTTCCTTGAAACCATTTTCTTTATAAAGGAGAGGCGAATTAAAATAACGGCTCTTTTCCGTTGCCTTCCAGTCACAGACGAGGCTTCTTCCCTGGATTTCCATATCCATCACCACACGGTAAAATGGTGTTTTCACAAAATCCCGGATCTCACGTTCTCTCTTCACTACCATTCCAAGGACACAGGTCATAACACGTCCTACGGAAACCACTGCCCGGTCAGCTTTCAGGAATCCTTTGATCCCGTTTCCATATTTCAGTGTCAGTGCCCTGGAAAAGTTGATACCCATAAGGTAATCTTCCTTGGCACGCAGATAAGCTGCCGCTCCGAGTGCATCATAAGCTGACAGATCCCTGGCTTCCCGGATGCCACGCTTTATCTCTTCCTCTGTCTGGGAATCGATCCACACACGCTTCCGTATTTTCCCCGTCACATGGGCTTCCTGTTCCACAAGTCTGTATATGTATTCTCCCTCACGTCCGGAGTCCGTGCAGACATAAATAGTATCGACATCTGCCCGGTTCAGAAGTCCGCTTACGATCTGAAACTGCTTCTTTACACTATCTATGACCTCATATTTAAACCGATCCGGGATAAAAGGAATCGTATCAAAAGACCACCTTTTATATTTTTCATCATATACTTCCGGATAACTCATGGTAACCAGATGTCCAACACACCAGGTAACGATTGCCTGGTCAGATTCCATATAGCCATCCCGGTTACTGGTATTTAATTGCAGCACTCTTGCGAATTCCCTTGCCACACTGGGCTTCTCCGCAATAAACAAATTTTTCCCCATTATATTTCATCCAGCGTCAGTAAACGCAAATATTCCTTCTGTTTTGATTCTCTGTTCAATGCATCCTCAAAATCTGTCACTGAAAACAGATATACGTAATCGACTGAGAGCTGTGCCTTCTTTGCACAGAACAGCAGCCATTCATAATCATCATATCTGAAAACCTCATTTTCATAATTGCACAGTCCGATCAGTGTCTTTCCTTCGCCCTTTGCGATCAGATCAATATTCCCAAACTTGCCGACCCATTCTCCAAATTCTTCTGCCCTGAAAGGGAGTTTCCCATTTTCTGACCACATCTGCAGACTCTGCATACAGATCTTTTTGAAATAATCTGCAATGTAAGTTCTCAGCCCTGGTGCAATATATCTCTCATAAAACATATCTGCCGGAAGTCTCTGCAGGCCGCTTGCATTCTGATATATAAACTTATAATAAAAATGCAGAAAATGATTGGAAATCCGGTAGATCCCTTTCTGTGCCGCCGCTTTTCCTTCTGTATCATAGGAAAACACTTTTTCTGCAATTTCCAGTTCCATGAGATTCTTCAGATAAACGCTGATCTTGGCCCTTGAAAACCCGGTATGCCGATAGAGATCATTCAGCTTCTTTTGTCCGGATGAAAGAGCCGACAAAATGGTATCATAAACTCCTGTCTCCCGGAGCTGTTCTTCCATTTCTCTTCTTCCTTCTGTATACAGACCACTTTCCGGATTCAGAATCGTTCTGCATATATTTTCCCTGACAGACAGTTTATCATCAAAATATTTCCATAGACCGGGCATACCGCCAAGAACCGAATAAGCTTCTATGCATTCCTGTCTGGAAAACGCAGGAAAATATTCTCCTATACAGGAAAAAGGCAGCTCCTTGATCTTTAGAAAGCCTGTAATCTCATAGGCTGCAGCTCCAATTTTGGAAATCAGGCTGTTTTCTACAAAGCTAACCTGGGAACTGCACAAAATAACCATGACTCCCTCTTCCTGTTCTTTTTTATGCAGATAACGAATAAGCTCTTCCATAAAAGAACCATTCTCACGGATCATAAGCTGAAATTCGTCTATGATCACCACTATTTTTTTCTTTTGTTTTTCTGAAAGGGAATTCAATAATCCAAAAAAAGAAATGCTATCTTTTGAAATACCGGACTGCTCCCAAAGCTCCCTGTTCCATTGGATCAGCTGTTCTTTTAAGGATGCCGGTCTGGCCCGGTAATAATGAAAAGGCTTTCCGTCTGCAAACTCCATAAGGAGAGCAAGCTTATCTGCTCCACGCTCTCCATAGGCAATCATCAGCTGGCTTCCCGCCTTATCAAAATAAGTATTCAGATAATTCAGTTCAACAGTACGTCCTAAAACCATGCTCTTGCCGTCCTCTGAATCAGCTTCTGAGCAGAAGCTTTTCTACCTCATCTTTCGGTATCGGTTTTCCAAGAAGGAATCCTTGAATACAGTCACATTCTATGGATTTCAGATATTCAAACTGTTCATTAGTCTCAACACCCTCTGCTATTGTCTCAAACCCCAGCTTCCTGACCATATATACAATAGATTCTGTAATAATCCTTGCGTTGTCATCTACAAGCATTGCATCCACAAAGCTTTTATCAATTTTCAAAGTATCGATCGGAAGACCTTTCAAGTAGGATAAGGAAGAATATCCTGTTCCAAAGTCATCCAGGGAAATACGGAAGCCATATTCACGCAGAACGCAGAGCTTCTCTGTCATTTCTGTAAAATTATCAATCAGTACGCTTTCTGTGATCTCAAGTTCGATCTCGTGTGGATCTACATCATATTTACGGATGATCTGCATCACGATATCTACAAAATCCGTCTTCTTATACTGGATCGCAGAGATATTCAACGACAGGACAAAATGTCCTGTATATTTCTTTTTCCAGTCTGCAAAGCAGCGGATACTCTCTTCTACGACCCAGGTACCGATTGGAACAATGGCACCGTTCTTTTCGGCAATCGGAATAAACACCGCTGGACTGATCATCTTTCCATCAGAGTCCTTCCAGCGGATCAGCGCTTCCATTCCACGCAGCTTTCTGTCCTTAATATGATACTGAGGTTGGAAATTCAGCGTAAAGTTCTGGTTAAATACAGCATCCTTCAGCTTATTTTCAATAGCAACATTCTGAAGGAAATCATTCAGGATCAGGGCATCAAAATACTGAATAGACGTTTTTCCTGATTCTTTGGCCTTAAACATGACGATCTCTGCACAGTTGATCAGTTCAAGGGTAGATTTGGCCGCTTCCGGATACTCTGCTACACCAATGGATACACTGATGCTGATCTCCTGTCCAGTACTGAGGATCCACGGTGATTTTACACGTTCAGCGATTGCCCCGTAAATATAATCAACACTGCGGTTTCCATATGGATTGTAAATAGCAATACAATAGATATCTGCATTAAAGTGGGATACAACTACATTCTCACTGTTAAATTCTGACAGATACTGTCCAAACTGCTGTACTACTTCATCGCCAACTACAATGCCAAGACCGTCATTGATCTTTCTGAAATCATCAATATCTACAAACATGACAGCAACAATGTTCTGTTCGTCTTCTGCTTTTCTTACAAAATCGGCAAGAAGACGTACAAAATAGTTTCTGTTGTACAGTCCTGTCAGAACATCGTAATATGCCATATAGGTCAGTTCATCGTTCTGATTCTGTATCTTGGAAACATTTTTAAAACGGATGACCTTATCCGTAGGTACATTCATCTGATCATAGATCACGGAAACCTCACACTCAACCCAGGTTTTTCCGTCCTTCAGTCTTACGATCGCACTGTCAGACTGTATTCCAGATTTTTCGAGGAAGAGAAGCTCCTTAAGCGGAAGAACATATTTTTCTTCTACTTCCCCGTAAATCTTGCTGATATCCTTGATCTCCCTGATCTCCACACCTTTAAAAAGATAGTCCCAGTTGGCTACTGTCTTCACATAATGATCTTCAAAATTGACATATACAAAAGCACTGGTCGATGTCTCACAGATCAGTTTCAGCATTTTTTCTTCTTTTTCAAGCTTCTGATTCAAGGCGTTCAGTAAATCCACCTGATAACGTAACTCTTCCATGAATGCCAGTTCCCTTTTAACCCCTCATAAACATTAATCTCTATTTCTTTGTGATATACCCCTGTGCCTTTAACAGCTCTGCGCAGAGAACAGCACCGCCTGCTGCACCTCTGACTGTATTGTGGGAAAGTCCTACAAACTTCCAGTCGTAAACACTGTCTTCCCTGATACGTCCAACACTGATACCCATACCGTTTTCATAATCAACATCGAGGCTTACCTGCGGTCTGTTGTCCTCTTCCAGATACTGGATAAAGTGTTCCGGTGCACTCGGAAGCTTCAGCTCCTGAGGAAGTCCACTGAAGTTTCTCAGCTTCTCGACCAGCTGTTCCTTAGTCGGTTTTTTCTTGAATTTTACAAATACAGCCGCTGTATGTCCATTCAATACAGGAACACGGATACACTGGCAGGTAATAACAGGGCTCTTAGCCGGTTCGATCACACCATCTTTGATCTCTCCCCAGATTCGTAAAGGCTCCTTTTCGCTCTTTTCTTCTTCACCGCCAATGTAAGGAATGATATTTCCTACCATCTCCGGCCAGTCCTTAAATGTCTTTCCTGCTCCTGAGATTGCCTGATAGGTTGTTGCTACTACTTCATAAGGCTCAAATTCCTTCCATGCAGTAAGAACCGGTGCATAGCTCTGGATAGAGCAGTTAGGCTTTACGGCAACAAATCCCCTCTTGGTTCCCAATCTCTTCTTCTGAAACTCGATCACCTTGAAATGCTCCGGATTGATCTCCGGCACTACCATGGGAACATCCGGTGTCCAGCGGTGGGCTGAATTATTGGAAACAACAGGTGTCTCTGTTTTAGCATATTCTTCTTCGATCTTTTTGATCTCTTCCTTGGTCATATCCACTGCGCTGAACACAAAATCTACAGATGAAGCAACCTTCTCTACTTCATTGACGTTCATGACCACGATCTTCTTGACCGCTTCCGGCATCGGGGTTGTCATTTTCCATCTGTCCCCAACTGCCTCCTCATAGGTTTTGCCAGCTGACCTTTCACTTGCTGCAATGGTTGTCACTTCAAACCAGGGATGATTCTCAAGCAGAGAAATAAATCTCTGGCCTACCATTCCTGTTCCGCCTAAAATACCTACTTTTAACTTGTCACTCATGATAAATTCCTTCCTCTCCTCATAGTGTATTAAGATATGCTTTCTGCATTTCAATCGCATCAAGCATGGCCTGTCTTCCCGGTCCTCCTGTGGTAAGCCTCTTTTCCACACAGGTCTTTAAGCTGATGGCATCATACACATCCGCCTCAAACACCGGACTGATCTTCTGAAGCTCCTCTATAGACAGTTCATCGATCGCACAGCCCTTATCCAGGCAGTGCAGCACAAGCTGTCCGATGATACCATGGGCATCCCGGAAGGGAACGCCTTTACCGACCAGATAGTCTGCCGCGTCTGTCGCATTGGTAAACCCCTTCATGGCGCTCTTTTCCATAATTTCATGATTAAACTTCATGGTAGAAAGCATACCATCAAATAAACGCAGACAGTCCTTAACTGTATCGATCGCATCGAAGGTGACTTCCTTATCTTCCTGCATATCTTTATTATAGGCAAGCGGAAGTCCCTTCATCGTTGTCAGGATGCTGACAAGTGCCCCATAAACACGTCCTGTCTTTCCTCTGACAAGCTCTGCTATATCCGGATTCTTTTTCTGCGGCATGATACTGCTTCCGGTAGAGAATGCATCATCTACCTCCACAAAGCGATACTCATTGGAATTCCAGATAATGATCTCCTCCGAGAAACGGCTAAGATGCATCATGATCGTAGAAAGCGCACTTAAAAATTCGATCACATAATCTCTGTCTGATACAGAATCCATGCTGTTCAGCGTTGGACCCTCAAATCCAAGAAGGGATGCTGTATAGGTACGGTCCAGTGGATAAGTAGTTCCGGCAAATGCACCTGCTCCAAGGGGACAGTAATTCATTCTTCTGTAAATATCCTGAAGTCTCTGGGCATCCCGTTTGAACATTTCAAAATAAGCTCCCATATGGTGGGCAAGAGTAGTCGGCTGTGCCTTCTGCAGATGGGTAAATCCCGGCATATAGGTTTCCAGATTATCCTCCATAAGATGAAGCAGTGTCGTAAGCAGCTCCTTCAGTTCTTCCTGGATTGCAAGCACCTCTCCTCTTACATAAAGCTTCATGTCAAGAGCCACCTGATCATTTCTGCTTCTTCCGGTGTGCATTTTCTTGCCGGCGTCTCCGATTCTGTCGATCAGCGTTGCCTCCACAAAGCTGTGCACGTCTTCATACTGTGTGGATATGTCAAGTCTGCCTGCCTCCACCTCTTCCCTGATCTCTGTCAGTCCTTTTACAATCGCATCCTTTTCCTCGCAGGTCAGAATCCCCTGCTTTTCAAGCATGACCACATGGGCAATGCTGCCTTCGATATCCTGCTGTAAAAGGCGTTTGTCAAAGCGGATGGAAGCATTGAAATCATATACCATCTGATCCGTCTGCTTGGTAAAACGTCCACCCCATAACTGTGCCATAAAAGCCTCCTTGTAATGGTCGTATTTTCACTTATTCATAAATATATCCATTTTATTAAATCTGAATTTGATACTATCATATTTTATATTTATTTTCAATCATTTTATCCCCGTTGCTTTCACCAATAGCCTTATCTTTCATAAACTATTACTATAATCATGGAGGGAATCTGTATGAATCAGCCAATTTTAGACTGTCGTAATGTCAGTTATTCCTATCATAATCTCAGTGGTGAAACCCTGGCTTTATCCAATCTCTCCTTTCAGGTACAGGCCGGAGAATTTCTGTCCATTGTCGGACCAAGCGGTTGTGGCAAATCTACTCTCCTGTCACTGATTGCTGGCTTAAGCCACCCGGAAGAAGGAGAAATTATAATCAATATAGAAGACAAGAGCAGGATCGGCTATATGCTTCAGCAGGATCATCTTTTTGAATGGCGCAGCATCCGCAGGAATGTACTTTTAGGACCGGAAATCAACCATATCCTCTCTTCTGAGCACCAAACACTGGCTGACAGACTCCTGAAGGATTATGGTCTTGATAAATTTCAGTATAAAAGACCCTGTGAGCTTTCCGGTGGCATGAAACAGCGTGCGGCTCTGATCCGGACCATGCTGATGCACCCAAAGCTGCTGCTGTTAGATGAACCCTTCAGTGCTCTTGACTACCAGACGCGTCTGATGGTGTCTGCCGATATCGGACGTATTATCAAAAGCAGTAAGATCACAGCGATCCTGATCACACACGACCTTTCAGAAGCCATCTCTCTTGCTGATCGCATTATCGTTCTTTCAAAACGTCCGGCCAGGATCAAAAAAGATCTCCCCATTCACCTGACACTCAAAGACCAGACACCACTTGCAGCACGGAATGCACCGGAATTCAGTTCCTATTTTTCAATTCTCTGGAAGGAGATCGCTGATGAATATCAAAAAACAAATTAAAACCGGGATCAGTCAGAACCAGATTGATTTTTTAAGAAAACACAGGTATCACCATCATATGGTTACCTTTTCCCGCTTTCTTATCCTGTGTCTTTTTCTTACCGCCTGGGAATTTGCTTCCCGATCCCATCTGATTGATCCTTTCTTTTTTTCAAGTCCCTCCCTGATCCTGTCCTGCATTGCAGCTATGGTAAAAAACGGTTCCTTTTTTTCAAATACAGGGATCACCCTGTTTGAAACACTGATCAGCTTTCTGCTCGTAACTCTCCTTGGACTGATCAGCGCCACTCTTCTGTGGTACTTTAAAACCCTTTCTGAAGTTGCCGAACCCTATCTTGTCATCCTGAACAGCCTGCCAAAATCCGCTCTGGCGCCTCTCCTGATCGTATGGCTTGGCAGTGGTATGACGACTATCATCGTTGCCGGGATCTCTGTTGCTCTCTTCGGATCCATAATCAGTCTGTATACTGCTTTCCGGAATACAGACCCTGAAAAGCTGAAGCTCATAGAAACTCTTGGGGGTACCCGTTTTACCGCTCTTTTAAAGGTGGTGCTTCCCTCCTCTGTACCGGCTATTTTAAGCAATATGAAGGTCAATGTAGGCCTCTCTCTCGTAGGTGTGATCATAGGGGAATTTCTGGCTGCCAGGCAGGGTCTCGGATATCTGATCATCTATGGAACTCAGGTATTTCAGCTGAATATGGTCATCACTTCTATCCTAATCCTCTGTGTCATTGCCATGGGACTGTATCAGTTTATTCAGTTTCTGGAGCATCTTTATAAGAAAAAAGAGGCCGGATAACTTCCGACCTCTTAAGCTGGAAAAGGGACTCGAACCCTCGACCTACTGATTACGAATCAGTTGCGCTACCAACTGCGCCATTCCAGCCTGTCAACACAACAAAACTATTATAACGGCAAGCCTTTATTTTGGCAAGAGTTATTTTGTATGAATATCAAGCTGTGGAAAGGGTATGGTAATACCTGCATCATCCAGCGCATACTTGGCATTTTCTGTCAGCCTCCACTTAACCGGCCAGTAATCCTCAGACTTACACCAGCAGTGGATCACAAGATTAACACTGCTGTCAGCAAGACTGTCCACAACTACCCGCATTGTCTCCTTTTTCAGCACATCTTCATCCCCTTTGATCATGGTCATCAATACTTCACGGGCTTTCCTGATATCCTCTTCATATGCAATCCCCACAGGAATATCCACCCGTCTCTTCTCACTTTTGGTATAGTTGATGATACTTCCGTTTGCCAGAGTACCATTCGGAAGTACAATCACCTTATCATCAAAGGTATGCAGGCGGGTATAAAAAACATCAATGGCAGTCACGGTGCCTTCCATCCCCTGTGCATCCATGATATAGTCACCAACAACAAAGGGCTTCAGGCAGAGCAGCAGGATCCCTCCTGCCATATTGCTCAGACTCCCCTGCAGGGCAAGACCAATAGCCACACTGGCAGAACCAAGGATCGCCACAATGCTGGTCGCATCAACCCCCATCCAGGAAGCTATAAAAATGATCAGCACAAAGCACAGTGCATATTTCACAAAGGAATCAATAAAGTGAATTGCATTTTCTTCTACCTTCCCTCGTCTGAGTCCCCGTTTCATAACACTGCGGACAAGTCTGATCAGCTGCATGCCGATCAGCAGCGCAAGAATGGCAAGTACGATCCGAAGTCCCAGATGAAATGCCTTTTCAGGCAGCTCCTGCAGGAATTTTTCGATCACTCCGGGATCCACGTTTTCAATATCAAGCTGTTCGATCTGTTCGATCTGTTGAATTCCGTCCATTTATGCCTTTTCCTTCTCCTGTGCTTCCTTATCTGCAGCCTTTGCTCTTTCCATGGCAGCTTTAGCTCTTTCTTCTGCGGCTTCTGCCTTCTTCTGTGCCAATCCTGCCTCTTTTCTTGCAAGATCAGCCTCTTTTCTAGCTTCCTCAGCCTCCTTCATGGCTTCTTTCGCTTTTCTTCTCGCCATCGCCGCTTCTTTCTTTCTCTCGATCTCTGCCAGTTCCTTCTGCGTATAAGGCGCATAGGAATACATCACAAGAGAAAGTGATGGCACCACCACATGAATGGAATTTTCCCTTCCGTCCGCCTCCTCTTCTGTCGTTGCCTGTGCTCTGGTAACCCGGCTACTGTTTCCGCCATATATTTTATCATCTGTCGTAAATAGTTCCTTATATTTTCCAGCTGCAGGTACACCCACAGTAAATTCCTGTTCAATCCCTGCAAAATTTGCCACTACCAGTATCATATCCTGCAGTTTATCTGCTTTTCTCACAAAAGAAAGCATACATTTATCACTGGAAATACAGTTGATCCACTCAAATCCATCAGGATCCGTATCCTTCTTATACAAGGCAGGCTTGTTTTTGTACAGGAAATTCAGATCCTTCACCAGTTTTGAAATTCCCTTATGCTCAGGGTACTGCAAAAGCCCCCATTCCGTCTGCCTTGTTTCATCAAATTCCTTATATTCGGCAATATCCTGTCCCATAAACAGGAGCTTCTTTCCGGGATGTGTCATCATATAGGCATAGGTAAGCCTCAGATTGGCAAATTTATCTTCTTTATTTCCCGGCATCTTACCAATCATGGTAGATTTACCATGCACCACTTCATCATGGGAAAATACACTCATAAAATTCTCGCTGTACTGATACACCATGCTGAAAGTCAGTTCATTATGATGATGGGCACGGAAATATGGATCATAGCTGATATAGGAAAGATAATCATTCATGAATCCCATATTCCATTTCATGGAAAATCCAAGTCCATCTTCCTCTACCTCACCGGTCACCTTCGGCCATGCTGTAGATTCCTCTGCAATCAGATACACGTCAGGATTTTTCTTTTTCATAATAGAATTCAGATGCTTTAAAAATTCCACCGCATCCAGATTTTCATTGCCACCATAAATATTGGGAATCCATTCTCCTTCCTTCTTGCCATAATCCAGATACAGCATGGAGGCAACGGCATCCATCCGGATCCCATCTGCATGATATTCCTTCACCCAGTACAATGCGTTGGAGATCAGATAATTGGATACCTGCGGACGGGCGTAGTTATAAAGCAGTGTACCCCAATGTGGATGTGCCCCTTTTCTTGGATCCTCATGCTCATAAATACAGGTGCCATCAAATCTGCCAAGCCCATAAGTATCTCTTGGAAAGTGTGCCGGAACCCAGTCAAGGATCACCCCGATCCCTTCTTTATGAAGCATATCTACAAAATATTTAAAATCTGCGGCTGTGCCATATCTTGCCGTAGGTGCATAATATCCGATCACCTGATATCCCCAGGAAGCATCCAGCGGATGTTCCATTACCGGCATTAGTTCCACGTGGGTATATCCCATATCCTTTGCATAGGAGGCAACAAGGGGTGCCAGTGCCCGGTAATTCAGGTACTCTCCATCTTCCCCTCTTTTGAAGCTTCCAAGATAAAGCTCGTACACACTGACCGGAGCGTCCTTCTGCTGAAGCTTCTTTCTCTCCTTCATCCATGCCTCGTCCGACCATTCATAAGAAATATTCCTGACAATGGAAGCTGTATCCGGACGGAGCTGCTGTCCGAAGGCATAGGGATCTGCCTTCAGAACGACTGTATTTCCTTTAGATTTGATCTCGTATTTATAGCAGTCCCCTGCTTTTACATCCGGGATAAACAGTTCATATACACCACTTTCCCGGCAAAGCTGCATCTGGTGTATCCGTCCATCCCAATAGTTAAAATCACCTACTACACTGACACGGATGGCATTTGGTGCATAAACTGCAAAAAAAGTACCATGGCACCCGTCGATCTCCATGGGGTGTGCGCCAAGAAACTCATAGGAATCATACAGAATTCCTGCATTCAGCTTATCGATCTGCTGCTTTGTCAATCCATGATGATAACGGTAAGCATCCTTCACAGACTTTATACCTCTTTCATCATCATAGTGCACTTCATACCGATAGTCTGCCATGTCCCTTCCGCTGACCAGGCAGGCAAAGAAGCCGGCCTCATCAGCCATTTCCATTTGCTTCTTTTTCGTCCCTGAAACAAGAAAAACTTCTTTGGCATCCGGCCAGAAGGTCTGAACCAGTGTATTCCGTCCTGCCGGATGCGGTCCCAGTATCTCAAACGGACTGTTCTCCTCTGAATAAATGATTCCTTCTACTCTTGGCCAGTTCATCAGCTTATATAATTTATTGTCCATTATAATCCCCCTGTTTTCCATTCCGGAATTTTCCATCCAACCTGTTCTTACAGTGTATCAAAAATGGGTGTACAGTACAAGGGTCAAGTGGTACAATATACAGGATCTGTTACCTACTATATATAAAAAAGGAAGTGAAATTATGTATGATCCAATCACCCCTGAGGACTTCGATTTTCTGACCGGAGACGATAAGGAACTGATGCAGAAGATCACTGCTTACTCCGAAAAAGTCATCGGAGATGTGAAGCCGGAAGATATGAAAATGTCAGAACGGCTTGATAAATTAAAACCCATTATGCGTAAGCTTGCCTTAAAGCGTGGTGTTGCCCTGGAAGACATCTTTGTCAGATACATGGATCTCTCCAGTGAAGTCCTTGCCCGCAAGGCCGGGAAGGAAAAGAAAGGAAACATCCCCATCGACTTCCCGACTATCTGAACCTCGCAGTAGTTTCTTTTACGGACAAAGAGTCATACCGTCAGAAACATAACTAACAGCAAAAATAAAACTGTTGGAACATTTCATCAAGCGAAATGACAACAGTTTTATTTTTGTTTATTTCACTACTCTGACTCTGAACACACCATCAATGCTCTGCAGCTTGTCAATGATCTTCTGCTCTGCAGGACTCTCCAGATCAAACATGGTATAAGCAACCTCTCCTCTGGATTTGTTCATCATATCTGTGATATTGATTCCCTCATCACCAAAGCATGCTGCAAACTTTGTGATCATATTGGCAATATTTTTATGGAAGATTGCCACTCGGCCTGCCTGTGTGCAGACACCCATGTCAAGAGAAGGATAATTCACACTGTTTACAATGTTACCATTCTCCAGATAGTTCATCATTTCCTTCACAGCCATCTTCGCACAGTTATCTTCTGACTCTTCTGTGGAAGCACCAAGATGAGGAATGACAATGCAGCCTTCCTGGCCTGCCGTAGTCGGATTTGGGAAATCAGATACATACTTTCTGATCTTTCCTGCTTTAATTCCTTCCAATACATCTTTTTCATCTGCAAGAAGATCTCTTGCGAAGTTCAGCAGGATCACACCATCCTTCATTTTGGAAATGGCTTCCTTATTGATCATGCCCTTGGTGGAATCAAGAAGCGGTACATGAATGGTGATGATATCGCAGTTCTCATAAATATCCTCTACATTCAGCACATGCTTTACATCACGGCTTAAGTTCCATGCTGCATCCACGGAAACATAAGGATCATATCCATAAACTTCCATACCAAGATGCTTTGCTGCGTTTGCGACTTTGACACCGATCGCACCAAGTCCGATGATACCAAGCTTCTTGCCCTCAATCTCTGTACCGGCAAATTTCTTCTTTTCCTTCTCGGCAGCCTTGGCAATATTCTCATCACCCTTATCAGAGATCACCCAGTTAATACCGCCGATGATATCTCTTGATGCCAGCAGCATACCTGCAAATACCAGTTCCTTCACACCATTGGCATTGGCGCCAGGAGTATTGAATACTACAATCCCCTTTTCTGCACAGCGGTCAAGAGGAATATTATTGACACCGGCCCCTGCTCTTGCTACACAAAGCAGCTTATCCGAGAACTCCATATCATGCATGGCAGCACTTCTTACAAGGATTCCTTCCGCCTCTTCTGCAGTCTCTGTCTTTGTATAGCTATCTGAGAATTTCTCAAGGCCTACCTTTGAAATGGGATTTAAACAATAATACTGAAACATCCTGATCTAGTCCTCTTTTCCGTTATTTTTTTCAAATTCACGCATGAATTCCACAAGCTTTTCAACGCCCTCGATCGGCATCGCATTGTAAATGCTGGCACGCATGCCGCCTACTGTTCTGTGACCTTTCAGGTTTTCAAATCCAGCTTCCTTGGCTTCCTTAACAAATTTGGCATCCAGATCAACATCGCCTGTTACGAAAGGTACATTCATCAGGGAACGGTCTTCTTTTCTTACTGTTCCCTTAAAGAGTTTGCTCTCATCCAGGAAATCATACAGAATCTTTGCTTTCTTTTCATTGCGCTCCTTCATTGCTGCAAGACCACCCTGTTTTTTCAGCCACTTGAATACCTTGCCGCAAATATAAATGCCATAAGCCGGAGGTGTATTATAAAGAGATCCTGCATCAGCATGAATCTTATATCTCAGCATGGTAGGCGTTCCGGGAAGAACATCCTCTGTGATCAGATCTTCCCTGATGATAACAATAACAACACCGGCAGGTCCCACGTTCTTTTGTACACCGCCATAGATTATACCATACTTTGTTACATCAACGGGCTCTGATAAGAAGCATGATGATACATCAGAAACAAGAATATGTCCCTTGGTATTTGGAAGTGTTTTATATTTGGTTCCATAAATGGTATTATTTTCACAGATATAAACATAATCTGCATCCTCCGGAATCGGGAGATCAGAACAATCCGGAATATAAGAAAAGGTCTTATCTGCAGAAGATGCAACCTCTACGGCATCACCATAGATCTTTGCCTCCTGAAATGCCTTTTTAGCCCACTGACCGGTAACAATATAAGCAGCCTTTCTGTTCTTCATCAGATTCATAGGGATCATTGCGAACTGCTGGCTTGCTCCTCCCTGTAAAAACAACACCTTATAATTATCAGGGATATTCATCAGCTCTCTCAGATCAGCCTCGGCTTCGTTAATGATAGTTTCAAAGGCCTTCGATCTGTGACTCATCTCCATCACGGACATACCGGTTCCTCTGTAATCTAACATTTCATCTGCAGCTTCTTTTAATACTTCTTCAGGTAAAACTGCCGGACCTGCTGAAAAGTTATACACTCTGGCCACTTTTTCTTCCTCCTGTCACGGGTTATCCCCTCATATATGAAAATCTTAAAATATTATAAAATATTTCACTTATTGTAAACCGATTTAACACTTTAGTCAACTGCTTTAGTAAAACATTACACACGGTGTACCTATCTCTACCAGATCATAAAGCTTTGCCACTTCATCGAGAGGTGTATTGATACAGCCGTGCGAACCGGACCTTTTGTAGATTTCTCCTCCATATTCCGATCGCCAGGACGCATCATGGATGCCGATCGCTCCCTTTACCGGGATCCAGTATCTGACAAAACTTTCATAATCAGCTCCCCGGAGAGTCCTGTTTTTCTGCTTGGCATAGACATAATTGGTTCCACATGGAGTTCCCCTCCGAAGAGATGTATTTCCTGTTACCACCGGAGTATCGATCAGGAGCTTTCCCTCTTCGTAATAGTACAGCTTCTGTTCTGTCATATCCACTTCAATGTAGGTGTCCCCGATATCATCCAGTCCCTGCCTTCTGGCCATCTGGGAATAGACCGGCGTATGTATTTCTGCCTTCTTCTGAAGAAAAGCGTCAAGCAGATACTCCTTCTCTGCTTCCCTGTCGATCAGGTTTCCATAGATCCCACCTTCCACCTTCACGATATCTCCCCTTGTAGCATGAAAGGTACGCTCTGCTCCTACTGTATCATAGGTATCAGCAAGCCAGTCTACAAAAGCAAATACCTTTTCTTCATCAGCACAGAGCTTTCCCTGTTCATCCAGAACAAAATTCCCGCTTTCATCCAGCTTTATAAAGTCACAGGCTCTGGAAGCATCTACCGGCACCTGATCATCTCCCATCTGGTAAATGATCCTGCAGTCCTGAAAATCAGATATTTTCTGAAACAGAGTAATACTCTCCTCCATTTCCTCTGTCAATGGCAGATCCTCATAGCACTCATTTTCCTCCAGATCCACCTCCATATCGCCGTTTTCCAGTGCATCCTCTATCAGCAGGCATGCCTTCTTCCCATTCAGAAGTCCTTCTCTTTCATTCACAAGAACATAACCTTCTTTTGTTTTCCTGATCATGACTTTGCCGTCTGTCTTTAACGGAGCATTGGGAATTCCGGCATCCATCAGGATCTGCTCCAATATATCCGCATCATACTCCACCTGTGGCTTCAGTTCCTTTTTTCCACCGGAACCGATCAGATTGTCGATCCAGAGATAGGGGTTCTGTCTGTCCAGATACAGTCTGAGAGGCTCTGTATAGGAAACTGTAAGCGAAATATCCTGTGCCTTTATCCTGAAGGACTCCCCATCCTTTTTCAGAACAGTAAGCCCTCCATGTTCTCTGCCGGAAAGCAGTTCCTCATTGATTTCATTAATGCTCTTGCCGGTGCAGTAAACACCGTTAATCCACGTTCCATAACTGAAGCCGTCTTTATAATAATGAGACAGCCAGAGATAAAACCCTATCACTGACGCTGCCACAATGGAAAATCCGATCACGCAGCCTTTTACTAATGCAGAATTTTTCATTATGCTTCCATATCAGAAGCGTCAAAGGCTTCGCTGATAGGTGCCCCTGCCGGAACCATCGGGAATACCTTGTCATCCTCCCCGATCATGCAGTCAAGCACTACCGGCTTTTTCAGCTCAATAGCCTTTCTGATCGCCTCATCAAATTCCTCCTTCGTGGTCACACGGAAAGCTTCGCAGCCAAGCCCCTTTGCAACCATACAGAAATCCACGCCGTCATCCAGAACCGTCTGTGAATATCTTTTTTCATAGAACAGAGTCTGCCATTGTCTTACCATACCAAGCACATGGTTGTTGATCACCACCTGGATGATCGGGATCTGATAGCGGCTTGCGGTGGCAAGCTCATTCATATTCATACGGAAGCATCCATCTCCACCGATATTGATGCAGATTTTTTCCGGTCTGCCGCACTTGGCTCCGATGCAGGCTCCAAGTCCATACCCCATGGTTCCAAGACCGCCGGAAGATAAGAAGGTTCTAGGCTCTGAATATTTGTAATACTGGGCAGCCCACATCTGATGCTGCCCGACATCCGTGGTAATGATGGCTTTTCCTTCTGTTGCCTTATCAATTTCCTCCATGATATAAGGGCAGGATAATACACTGTGATCATAGGAAAGAGGATATTTCTCTTTTAATTCCTTTATATGAGCGATCCATTCCGGATGTTCCTGCTCTGGCAGTTTTTCATTGATCTTTGTTAACACTTCCTTCAGGTCCCCGACTACAAACGCATCACTGTGTATGTTCTTATTGATCTCAGCCGCATCAATATCAATATGTAATACCTTCGCATTTTTTGCAAAGGCAGAAGCATTTCCTACAACTCTGTCTGAGAATCTGGCACCAAGGGCAACCAGAAGGTCACATTCACTTACTCCGAAATTAGAGGTCTTCGTTCCATGCATACCAATCATGCCGGTATAATAGTCACTGTGTCCATCCATAACACCCTTCGCCATAAGGGTATCACATACCGGTGCATCCAGCAGCCCGGACAGCTTCCGCACTTCCTGGTAGGCTCCAGAAATAACAGCACCGCCACCTACATAGATATATGGCTTTTTTGCTTCCTTCATCAGAGCTACTGCCTTCTCTATATCTTCTTCCTCATATTTTTTCTTTACAGGCAGTGCTTCCGGCTTTTTCTCCTGATATTCAAACTGTGCCGCTGTCACATCCTTGGTGATATCCACAAGAACCGGTCCAGGCCGGCCACTTCTTGCAATCGCAAAGGCCTTTCTGATCGTATCTGCCAGAATACTGACATCCTTTACAATATACCCATGCTTTGTGATCGGCATGGTTACACCTGCAATATCTACCTCCTGGAAGGAATCCTTTCCAAGGAGCGGAAGATTTACATTACAGGTGATTGCTACCATAGGTACAGAATCCATGTAGGCCGTTGCAATACCGGTTACAAGATTGGTTGCACCAGGTCCGCTGGTTGCCAGGCAGACACCGACCTTACCGGTAGCCCTGGCATACCCGTCTGCCGCATGGGCTGCGCCCTGTTCATGGGAGGTCAGAATATGTCTGATCTCATCACTGTGTTTATACAAAGCATCATATACATTCAGGATCGTACCGCCCGGATAACCGAAAACAGTATCTACTTCCTGCTCCTTCAGGCAGGCAACTACGATCTCCGCTCCTGTTAATTTCATAGTTCTTTTGCCTCCATGCTCATTATTATTTTCTGGGAGTTTCCAGAATAGCCCCTCTGTTTCCACTTGTTACCATTTCTCTGTATCTTGCCAGATATCCGGTTGTTACCCTGGGCTCTCTTTCCTTCCAGTCTGCCTTTCTTCTTGCCAGTTCTTCATCAGAAACCTTAACTTCCAGCTTCAGTGCCGGAATGTCAATGCTGATGATATCGCCTTCTTCTACCAGTGCGATAGGGCCACCGACAGCAGCTTCAGGAGAAACATGTCCGATAGACGCTCCTCTGGATGCTCCTGAAAAACGTCCGTCTGTGATCAGGGCTACAGATGAGCCAAGTCCCATACCGGCAATGGCTGAGGTGGGATTCAACATTTCCCTCATACCAGGACCGCCCTTGGGACCTTCATAACGGATCACAACCACATCTCCCGCTGCGATCCTGCCACCCTTGATGGCTGCAATCGCATCTTCCTCACATTCAAATACTCTGGCAGGTCCTTCGTGAACCATCATTTCCTCTACAACAGCAGATCTCTTGACAACACTGCCGTCCGGTGCCAGATTTCCCTTTAATACGGCAAGTCCGCCGGTTTTGGAATATGGATTATCTACCGGTCTGATTACTTCTGGGTTCTTATTGACAGCATCCTTAATATTCTCTGCTACAGTCTTGCCGGTTACAGTGATACAGTCTGTATGAAGCAGACCAAGATCTGCAAGCTCCTTCATAACAGCAGAAACGCCGCCGGCCTCGTTCAGATCTTCCATATAGGTCGGTCCTGCAGGTGCCAGATGACAGAGGTTCGGTGTTTTCTCACTGATCTCATTGGCAAAGGCAATATCAAAGTCAAAACCAACCTCATGGGCAATAGCAGGCAGATGCAGCATGGAATTGGTTGAGCATCCAAGTGCCATATCTACGGTCAGTGCATTTAAGATGGCATCCTTTGTCATGATATCTCTTGGCCTGATATCTCTCTTTAGCATTTCCATAACAGCCATACCGGCATGCTTTGCCAGCTTGATTCTCTCTGAATATACTGCAGGGATGGTTCCGTTTCCCTTAAGCCCCATTCCAAGGGCTTCTGTCAGGCAGTTCATGGAATTGGCTGTGTACATACCGGAGCAGGAGCCGCAGGTAGGACATACCTTTTCCTCAAATTCACGGACATCTTCTTCTGTCATGGTTCCAGCTGCATTGGCACCTACCGCTTCAAACATAGATGAAAGACTTCTCTTCTGTCCTCTTACGTGACCTGCCAGCATGGGACCTCCGGATACAAATACGGTCGGAATATTGATCCTGGCAGCAGCCATCAGAAGTCCTGGTACATTCTTATCACAGTTTGGCACCATAACAAGGGCATCAAACTGATGTGCAAGTGCCATACACTCTGTAGAATCAGCGATCAGGTCTCTGGTTACCAGAGAGTACTTCATACCTACATGTCCCATGGCGATTCCATCACAGACAGCAATGGCCGGAAATACAACCGGTACACCACCTGCTTCTGCCACGCCAAGCTTGACAGCATTTACGATCTTGTCAAGGTTCATATGTCCCGGAACGATCTCATTGTAGGAGCTTACAATACCGATCATGGGCTTTTGCATTTCCTCTTCGGTAAAGCCAAGTGCATTGAACAAACTTCTGTGAGGAGCCTGCTGCATTCCTTTTTTTACGTTATCACTTCTCATTTTGTTTCCTCCCTTATGCCAGTATATAAAATAAAGTTCTGGTTTTCATATTTCTTTTCCATTTCTGTATTTACATAATCCCAGGGGATCGTGTTGTAATAATGATAAAACTCCCATTCCATTTCTGTAAAGTCCGGATCTGCCATCCTCCTGTCAAGAAGCAGGAAGTCAGAACCCTCTATCTGCTGATTTTCACAGGTGATCCCATACAGGAACCGAATCAGATACTGCTGTGTGCAGTCCGTGACACAGACATTCTGTGCTTCTTCGATATTGCCTTTTGCCAATACCTCCTGCATGCTGTGTTCCCTGTCACTGTACTGATTCTGATAGCCTCTGGTTGCAAAACACCATATGCCAAAGGCTGCCACGGTCAGAAACGCTGCATATCCGGTCTTCTTCCTGTCATCAGGTAAGATCCAGTCAAGAAAAAAGCCAAGGAGTAAGGCGGTCAGTGCACCGCCATACATAAACACCCGGTAATAAGGGAGCTTATGCTGCACGAGCAAAAACAAGGGAATTGCAAGTGTACAGATCACTGTAAGAAGTGGCAGTATTCCTGCCATCTTCTCTTTGGTCTGCCCTGTAAATTCTTCCTTTTCCTGGTCTTTCATGTCCTCTTCTGACAGCTGCCTCCTTTTTCTGCTTCCGATCACTGTCCGGATTCCCAGCGCAAGGAAGCCGCCAATAACAATCATTGGGATCAGCCACCAGCTTCCATCCAGATACTGGATAAAAAGATTCTGAAGCCATGTCACAAGCTTTGTAAGGAAGCCTTCCTTTGGCACACTCTGGATATAGGGCGTTGCCAGCATATAATCGATCCCTGTACTGACACAGATAAATGGATGCCTTAAGATCATCTGCACATGTCCTGTTCCCTGAAATGCCGGATCCTCCTTGATCAAGAGGTTGGATCCGATTGCCAGCCAGATGATTCCATACAGGCATATTGTAATAAACGCTGCCAGCAGAGATACAAGGATCAGCCGGATCAGCTTTTGGAATGCAGATGCTTCTATCAGCTTTCCCTGCCGGCTTCTTTTCTCTGCAAATGCCTGCAAAAGCAGGTAAATCCCACCGGAAAGGCACACCGGAATCACCCAGTAAACATCGCTTGGAACAGTATAGAGTCCAAGCACCAGGGAAAGCGCAAAAAATACATATGTCTTCTTTCGTACCCGTTCTTCCCTGCAGATCACATCCAGCATACTGACGGCTGTCAGGAAACAGGTCACAGAAAGCGTATATCCTCTTCCCTGCACAGAAAGCTGATTCACCAGATTTAAAAGGCAGTACCCGGAAACTACAGCAAGTGAGATCCCTTCCTTAAAATAACGTCTTCCTAATAAAAACAGAAGCACCATATTAATCAGGGCACACAGATAACTGACACCTCTAAGTCCTATATAAGGATTCCCGAAGAAATCAAGAAAAGCTGACAGTACGGAATATCCCACATGATTATTGGGCACCGGCCAGTGGATCGCCGCATAGACAGGTCCCCGGCTGATGAAATAATAGTAAGTATACAGCTCATCATACCAGGGAGTCAGGGTAAACATCCTGCAGCCATAATAAACGGCCATTCCTGCCAAAATACAAGCAAATATGATGATCTCCGGATCCTTTTTGCGTTCTGTATTAACGTGAAATTTCATCAGCTAATAAATCACCCATTCTGCTGCAGCCAACCTTTTCACAGCCTTCTGCCATGATGTCAGCTGTGCGGTAGCCCTTCTTCAATATGCTTTTGACAGCCATTTCGATCGCATCTGCTTCTTTGTCAAGGTCAAAGGAATAACGGAGCATCATTGCCGCTGAAAGAATGGTTGCGATTGGATTGGCAATATCCATACCGGCAATATCCGGTGCTGAGCCATGGCTTGGCTCATATAAACCGAATTTGGAATCATTCAGGGATGCACTTGCCAGCATGCCGATGGAGCCGGTTACCATACTTGCTTCATCCGAAAGGATATCTCCAAACATATTCTCTGTCAGGATCACATCAAACTGGGAAGGATCCCTTACAAGCTGCATGGCACAGTTGTCTACCAGCATGTGGGAAAGTGTAATATCCGGATAGTCCTTTGCCACTTCCTCAACCACTTTTCTCCAGAGTCTGGAAGAATCCAGTACATTGGCCTTATCCACACTGGTCACAATTCCTCTTCTCTTTCTTGCAATGTCAAATGCCTTGATGGCGATTCTGCGGATCTCATTTTCATTATAAGTCAGAGTATCTACTGCGGTACGCACACCGTCCACTTCTGTGGTATGTCTTGCTCCAAAGTAAAGACCACCTGTCAGTTCTCTCATGATCAGAAGATCAAAGCCCCGGTCACTGATATCCTTCCGCAGCGGACAGGCATCAGACAGCTCCTGATACAGCACTGCCGGTCTTAAATTAGCAAACAGATTAAGTGCCTTTCTGATCTTTAACAGTCCAGCTTCCGGTCTCTTCTCCGGAGGAAGCTGATACCAGGGTGATGTACTGGTATTTCCACCAATGGAACCCATCAGGACAGCGTCTGCTGCCTTGGCATCCGCAATTGCTTCATCTGTCAGCGGTACGCCATGTACATCAATGGAAGCGCCTCCCATCAGAATATCCTTATAAGTGATCTCGTGTCCGTAAACCTCAGCCACCTTATCCAAAACCTTTTTCGCTTCTGCAACGATCTCCGGTCCGATTCCATCTCCCGGGATACAGGTAATATTCAGTTTCATAGTTTTCGGTCTCCTTTTTTATATTCCTGTAAACAAAATGAGACGCCATAAGCGCCTCATTTCCAATCACGTTCTGCTTTATTCATTGTCTGCTTTTTCTACTTGTGCAATGGCAGCTTTCTGCATGGGAATGCGGCAGTTCTTATTATTTCCGAACTCAACGATCACAGTGTCATCTGTAATGTCAATGATAATTCCATAAAAACCGCTGTTTGTCAGAACACAGTCACCTATTGCAAGCTGAGACAGCATTGCTGCCTGTTTCTTCTGCTCCTTCTTCTGTGGACGGATCATAAAGAAATAAATAAACACAAAGATTAAAACGATGTAAACGATCATGATCAGACCGCCCCCGGCTGCAGATCCAGCTGCATCGGTACTACTCAGTAATGTATTGCCCATTAAATTTCCTCCTGAAAAATTGGTCTGCGGTCCTGTTCAGGCAAATGACCGCAAATTTCATGCCTTAAAAAATATAATACACAATCCCCAGCTTAAAAACAAGACCTTTTTATTTTTCCTTCTGATCAGGCTCCTGTGCCATTCCTTCCAGTTTTCTCTTCTTATAGGCTGCAAACCTGCCGGCATCCAGTGCATCCCTGATCTCCGTCATCATCGTATTATAGAAATAAAGGTTGTGAAGCACACAGAGCCTCATACCAAGCATTTCTTTTGCTTTCAGCAGATGTCTGATGTAGCCTCTGGAATACCGTCTGCAGGCGGGACACTGGCAGCCTTCCTCGATCGGTCTCTCATCCAGCTCATACTTAGCATTAAACAGATTAATCTTTCCCTGATTGGTATACAGATGTCCATGCCGTCCATTTCTTGAAGGATATACACAGTCAAAGAAATCGATCCCTCTTTCCACACCCTCCAGTATATTGGCCGGTGTGCCTACTCCCATCAGATAAGTCGGCTTATCTACCGGCAGATACGGAATAGTTTCTTCTATAATATGATACATTTCTTCATGGCTCTCCCCGACAGCAAGACCTCCTATGGCATAGCCATCAAGCTCAAGCTCAGAAATGCGCTTTGCGTGTTCCCTCCGGATATCTGCGAATATAGCTCCCTGATTAATACCAAAAAGCATCTGGTTCCTGTTGATGGTATCTTCAAGAGAATTGAGTCTTGTCATCTCCTGCCTGCATCGTACCAGCCATCTGTAGGTTCTGTCCACAGAATTCTGCACATAGGTTTTCTCTGCCAGTGCAGAAGGACATTCATCAAATGCCATGGCAATGGTAGATGCCAGATTGGACTGGATCCGCATACTTTCCTCCGGTCCCATAAAAATCTTATGTCCGTCGATATGGGAACGGAAGGTAACGCCTTCTTCCCTGATCTTCCGCATGCTTGCCAGGGAAAACACCTGAAATCCGCCGGAATCTGTCAGAATCGGTTTGTTCCAGGACATGAACTTGTGCAGTCCTCCCATCTTCTTTACGATCTCATCTCCCGGTCTGACATGGAGATGATAGGTATTTGACAGTTCTATCTGTGTCCCGATTCCCTCAAGATCCTCCGTAGATACGGCTCCTTTGATCGCCGCTACCGTTCCGACATTCATAAAAACCGGTGTCTGTACCACTCCGTGTACAGTGGTCAGTTCTCCTCTTTTAGCTCTGCCTTCCTGCTTCAATACTTTATACATAACAGCACCTATAAATATTTATCCCAGAATTCCTCCAGGGTAATCCCTTCTTTATTTATGATTTCTGCAGCTTCCCTGCCAACATATCTGAAATGCCATGGTTCAAATTCAATCCCGGTAATATCTTCTTTTCCCTTGGGATAGCGGAGGATAAAGCCATACTTACAGCTGTTCTCCGAAAGCCACTGTCCAGCTTTTGTCTCTGCAAAACCTTCATCCAGAGTTACATAATCATTGGAAATAATGTCAAAGGCAAGTCCTGCCTGATGTTCACTGGCTCCCGGTACTGTTACCGCCTGGGAAGCCAGTATATAGGCTTCCATATAAGTCATTCCTTTTTTCATATAATTTTCTATTTTTCTGTTGAACAGTCCCTCCTGGTAATTCAGATCCCTGTAAGGCGAACAGATAGCAAGCGTCACACCCTCATTCTCAGCATTCCGCATCATGACAAGCAGCTCCTCTATAATCCTTTCATCGCACTTCATCGTTCCCTTGATCGTCATGATATTGCCAAGAGTCAGTTCATAATCATCTGGAAGCGGATGCTGCTTGTTGATCAGGATCAGCTTCCAGTCATCTGTTGAAAATCCTTTCACCTCTTCTGCAGCACTGTCTGTATTTTCGTTACTGATCTGCATTTCAGACAGCTTGTCTTCATCCAGGATCTCTGACAGGGAATACTGATATTCTGCGGAGGTACCATGACTGTCCAGGATTTCTTTCTGCTCTTCTTCCGCAAAAGGATCCTTTCCCTCATCCTGATCTGCAAAGGATATGGAATCATCCTCCGACACAGCCTCTACCTGCCCCTTTTCTCCATCCACAAAGCCACTGTCCTTCTGGAATACCGGATAGGCAAAGCTGTTTCCCGCCATGAAACAAAGCAGGATAAACATCACGCAGGTAAAACGTTTGGTGCCACCCTTAAAATATTCAACAACCCTGAAGAACCAGATACTTACAGCAAGTCCGATGATAGCCGGTATTTTCAGCAGCCTGCTTTTTCTGCCCATATAAATGAAATAATCTAAAACCCGTTCTTTTAACGACCTTTTCATTTGTCCACCATGTATCATTTTTCGTAATTCCATGCTTTTACACACACTTTTATCATAATACACAACTATAACATTTGTACAGGGGTTTCATGAAATAAGTTGCACCTGTTATAAATTTTATTGCCAGAAACATAAGTTTTCGATATAATCAATATCATACTGCATTATGTTAATAGAAATTAACAGAATACTTCAGATTATAAATCAGGGAAAGGATACATCCATGGCAGGCTCATCATTTGGAACGCTTTTTAAAATCACAACATTTGGAGAATCCCACGGCAAAGCTCTCGGTGTCATCGTAGACGGCTGTCCCGCAGGTCTTTCACTTTCCGAGCATGATATCCAGGTTTTTCTTGACAGGCGGAAGCCCGGTCAGACGAAGATCTCCACACCCAGAAAGGAAAATGATCAGGTCGAGATCCTCTCCGGTGTCTTCGAGGGAAAAACTACCGGTACACCTATTGCCATGATGATCCCCAATACTTCCCAGCGTTCCTCAGATTATGGTGAGATCGCAGTTACCTACAGACCAGGTCATGCTGATTTCTGCTTTGATTCCAAATTTGGATTTCGGGATTACAGAGGGGGCGGAAGATCCTCAGCCAGAGAAACCGCAGCACGGGTAGCTGCCGGTGCTATTGCAAGCAAAATTCTCTCTTCCATGGGAATACATCTGACAGCCTATACAAAATCCATCGGTCCTGTTTCCATTTCCGACGATCATTTTGATCCGTCAGCAATCTCCGAAACTTCAACCTGTATGCCTGACAGAGAGGCAGATGCAAGAGCCAGCGCTTTCCTTGCACAGTGCATGAAAGAACACGATTCTGCCGGCGGCGTAGTAGAATGTGTGGTAAGTGGTGTTCCTGCCGGGATTGGTGATCCGGTATTTGAGAAGCTCGATGCCATGCTTTCCATGGCTGTGATGTCTATTGGTGCTGTGAAGGCAGTAGAGATTGGTGACGGAATTGCGGCTGCTTCCAGAAAGGGGTCTGAAAATAATGATGCTTTCTATGCAGATCATGGTCAGATCAAAAAGAAGACAAATCATGCAGGAGGTATCCTTGGCGGCATCAGTGACGGCTCAGAGATTATTCTCCGGGCACACTTCAAGCCAACACCTTCCATCTTCCAGAAACAGCATACGGTAACAAATACCCTCGAAAATACAGAGCTTGAGATCAGAGGCCGCCATGACCCCGTTGTTGTTCCAAGAGCAGTTGTGGTGGTGGAGTGTATGACTGCCCTTACCATCCTGGATGCCTGCATGAAAAACATGACAGCAAGGCTTGACTATCTGGTAGATTTCTATCAGTCTTAATCTGCCAGAAGCCTTCTGGCAGATCTCCTGTCTTTCCTTACGGTTCTTCTGATGTGAGCTTATGGAAGATTACACAGTTCGGCTGGTCAACATCAATTTCCTTCCCGTTCATCACAATAATATTTTTTTTCAAATCCACAGTAAAAAATGTCATGGTATTGGATTCATGGTTCAGTGAAACAAGGTGCTTATTGTCAGGGAACAGTGTCGCATCCTTCGGATAATCTCCACTGATCGGTAGACAGAACAGCTTCTCAAGCATACCATTTCTCTGGTCGATCCTATAAACCACTACGCTGTTATCACCGGCATTGGAGCTTACCAGATACTGGAAATCATCAGATATGTTCAGTGCACTGGCTGCGGATCCGCCTGCATGATAGTCATTCAGTGTGGAAATGGTCTGTATCTTCTCAAATTCCGGTGAATCATGATGTTCATCTATGTAATAATGATATACATCTATATAATTCTTTAGCTCATGTACCACATACATATATCTGCCATCCTTGGAAAACTTCAGATGCCGTGGTGCCGATTCCTGCTCACTTCTGATAATATCAACCTGCTGGAGCCTGCCGCTCTCATGATCCAGTTCATAAACAACAATATGATCCATTCCCAGATCTGCAGCACACAGATATCTGTTATCCCTTGTCATCTTCACACAGCTGATATGCGGCCTGAAATTCCGCTCTGCAATGCTGCCAAGTCCTCTGTGAAAGATCTCATCTGTGATCTCACCGACAGAACCATCAGAATTAACACGGAGTGCCGTCAGCTTGGCATCATGATAGCCTGCAACAAATAAAAACTTATCATCATAATCAGTAGAAAGATAGCATCCTCTCATTCCATTGATGGATGCCCGGTTGATTGCTTCAAGCGTACCATCCTTCAGGATCCGGTAAGCCTCTACCCCAAAGTCGGTAATGGAATAAAGATACTTCTGGTTATGGGAAATCGTCACATAAGAAGAATTGGTGATCTCTACTCTGTCCTTTTCTGTAAACCTTCCATGGTTCATATCCACATCATAAATTCGAATTCCGCAGCTACTCTGGTTGCCAGAGGTATAAGCGGATACATACGCTACATATTTTCCTTTACTCATAGTCGTGTCCTTCCTGCTTCTTTCTGGATATCGTCAGACATGAAAGTTTCTTCCTTTCGTCTGCGTTTATTATATCTCCTGTCCTGCCTCAAATCAATCAAAATAAACCTCTTTTTTTATTTTGTAATTTTCCTGTAAAATCTGTTGACTTTCCTTTATCTGTATGTATAATAAATGGCAGTGCCGGTTTAGTAAAAGTAAACTTCAAGTTTATTATTTCTTCATCACTCTTTTGCTGGCAGACTGGAGTATTTATGGAAATTGGAAAAAGAATAAAAGATCTTCGTATCCAGAAAAATCTCACACAGGAGGAGCTTGCTGACCGCTGTGAGCTGTCAAAAGGCTTCATTTCCCAGCTGGAGCGGGACTTAACTTCTCCCTCCATTGCCACACTGATCGATATCCTGCAGTGTCTTGGCACTGACCTGAAGCACTTTTTTAATGACTCTGATGATGACCAGATCAGCTTTAAGGAAACCGATTATTTTGAAAAAACAGATGAAGCTCTCGGTAACCGGATTGAATGGATCATCCCGAATGCACAGAAAAATATGATGGAGCCGATCCGTATTACACTGGAAAAAGGAGGCTCTACTTACCCGGACAACCCTCATGAGGGAGAAGAATTCGGTTACGTACTGTCCGGCAGCATCTGTCTGATCCTCGGAAACCGTATCATCCGTGTAAGAAAAGGAGAATCCTTTTACTTTACTGCTAATACCACACACTACATCAGAGCCAGTGAAAAAACCGGTGCAACACTGATCTGGGTCAGTACACCCCCCAGTTTTTAAACCATAAATCCAACAAGGAGAACCGTAATGAACAAGAAATTAATCGATCTGCAGCATATTACCAAATCCTTTGACGGCCAGATGATCCTGGACGATTTAAATCTCTATATCCGTGAAAATGAATTTCTGACTCTCCTTGGGCCAAGCGGATGCGGCAAGACCACTACCCTGCGTATCCTGGGCGGTTTTGAAACACCTGATCGTGGTCATGTGATCTTTGATGATCAGGATATCACAAAGCTTCCGCCAAACAAACGGCAGTTAAACACCGTATTCCAGAAGTATGCCCTTTTTACCCATATGACCATTGCTGAAAATATCGCCTTTGGTCTGAAAATCAAGAATAAATCAAAGTCCTATATTAACGACAAGATCGCCTATGCCCTGAAATTAGTGAATCTGGAAGGCTACGGCAACCGTATGCCTGATTCCTTAAGCGGCGGCCAGCAGCAGCGTATCGCTATCGCAAGAGCTATTGTCAACGAACCCAAGGTTCTTCTTCTGGATGAACCCCTTGGTGCCCTTGACTTAAAGCTCAGACAGGATATGCAGTATGAGCTGATCCGTCTGAAAAATGAGCTTGGCATTACCTTCATCTATGTCACACATGATCAGGAAGAAGCGCTCACCATGTCTGATACGATCGTGGTCATGAATCAGGGCTATATCCAGCAGATCGGTTCTCCTGAAAAGATCTATAACGAGCCTGAGAATGCTTTTGTTGCTGACTTTATCGGCGATAGTAATATCATCGGCGGCATCATGATCGAGGATAAGCTGGTAGAGATCCTTTCTGCAAGGTTTCCCTGTGTGGATACCGGCTTTGGGACAAACCGTCCCGTTGACGTTGTGATCCGCCCTGAGGATGTCATCCTCTCTTCTCCTGCAGACGGAAGACTGACCGGTATCGTAACCCATCTGATCTTCAAGGGTGTCCACTATGAAATGGAGGTCACCACCCCTGATGGCTATGAATGGCTTGTCCATTCTACCGGTATGTATCCTGTAGGCACACAGGTTGGTATTGATGTGGATCCTTTTAATATCCAGATCATGCACAAGCCTGCATCTGAAGATGAGGAGGCTGTAAAGATCGATGAATAACTTTCGCAAAAAACTGCCCGGTACCCCCTACTTTTTCTGGTCCGTGCTGTTCATCATCATTCCTTTATGCATGGTGTTTTATTACGGTCTGACAGATAAAAGTGGTGCCTTTACCTTGGAAAATATCATAGCAGTCACAACAAGGGAACACAGCAAGGCATTATGGCTCTCGCTCCTTCTGTCCCTGATCGCAACTGTGATCTGTCTGCTGCTCTCTTACCCGCTTGCCATGATCCTGTGCAGCAGGAAAGGCGGTCAGCACAGCGTGATCGTATTTATCTTCATCCTTCCCATGTGGATGAATTTCCTGCTGCGTACCCTTGCCTGGCAGACACTGCTCGAAAAGACCGGCGTGATCAACAGTATCCTTTCTTTCCTGCATCTGCCGGCTTTAAATATCATCAATACGCCGCAGGCCATCGTCCTTGGCATGGTATATAATTTCCTGCCTTTTATGGTACTGCCGATTTATAATGCCCTTGCAAAGATTGATGAAAACGTGATCAATGCCGCCAGGGATCTTGGTGCCAGTCCGGTCCAGGTATTTTTCAAGGTAATGCTTCCCCTGACACTCCCTGGCATCATCAGTGGTATTACCATGGTATTTATCCCTGCACTGACAACCTTCGTGATCAGTAATCTCCTTGGGGGAAGTAAGGTTCTTCTGATCGGCAATGTCGTAGAACAGGAATTTACACAGGCCAGCAACTGGCATCTTGGAAGTGGACTTTCCATCGTCCTGATGCTGTTTATCCTGCTGAACATGATCGTTTCTGCAATCTTCGATAAAGAGGGGGAGGGCTCTGTATTATGATCAAAACGGCTGCTAAAAAGTTTTATGTGTTTCTGATCTTTCTCTTTTTATATGCGCCCATTGTCACACTGATCGTTCTGTCCTTTAACGCCAGCAGGACAAGGGCAAAATGGGGCGGCTTTACTACCAGATGGTATGTTTCCCTGTTCCGGAATGATGCCATTATGAACGCCCTGCTCAATACACTTACCATTGCTCTCATTGCTTCCCTGACAGCTACCGTCATCGGAACCATTGCCTGCATTGCCATTATCAATATGAAAAAGAAATCCAGAGCCATCTGGATGGGGATCACTAATATCCCCATGCTGAATGCGGATATCGTAACCGGTATTTCCCTGATGCTGCTCTTTTTAAGTCTAGGACTTAAGTTTGGCTATGGAACGATCCTGTTAAGCCATATTACCTTCTGCATCCCGTATGTAATCCTAAGTGTCATGCCGAGGATGAAGCAGTTTAATACCAGTACCTTCGAGGCTGCCCTGGATCTTGGTGCAGGGCCTGTATACAGCTTTTTCAAAGTGGTACTGCCGGATATCCTGCCCG
Organism: Suilimivivens aceti; assembly: GCF_025567405.1. Taxonomy (NCBI): domain Bacteria; kingdom Bacillati; phylum Bacillota; class Clostridia; order Lachnospirales; family Lachnospiraceae; genus Suilimivivens; species Suilimivivens aceti. The sequence continues at coordinate 237,451 of NZ_JAOQKJ010000002.1, forward strand.
GTGTCCTATCCGGCTTCCTGATGGCATTTACCATGTCACTGGATGATTTTATCATCACCCACTTTACCAAGGGTGCCGGTGTGGATACCCTTTCCACCAAGATCTATACCGAAGTCAAAAAAGGGATCAAGCCGGAAATGTATGCCCTTTCCACACTGATCTTTATAACGGTACTGATCCTGCTCTTACTGATCAATAAAGCGCCTGCTGACAAAAAGCAGAAAGCCTAAGATATATTTTATTTATGATGAAGGAGATACTACAACAATGAAAAAGAAATTACTTGCTGCCATTTGCCTTTCCTTTACCTTTTCCCTGCTGCTGACAGGCTGCGGCGCTGCAAAAAGTGAAAACGGTGAAGTTGTTGTCTACAACTGGGGAGAATATATCGATCCTGATACTCTGACCATGTTTGAGGAAGAAACCGGAATCCATGTGGTTTATGATGAATTTGAGACCAATGAGATCATGTATCCCAAGGTTGAGGCCGGTGCCACTGCCTATGATGTGATCTGCCCATCCGATTATATGATCCAGAAGATGATCCAGAATGATCTTCTTGCCGAGATCAATTTTGACAATATCCCCAATGTGAAAAATATCGGTGACCAGTACTTTGAACAATCCAGGGAATTTGACCCGGAAAATAAATATTCCGTTCCATACTGCTTTGGAACTGTTGGCATCCTGTATAACAAGACCATGGTGGATGAGCCGGTAGACAGCTGGTCCATTCTCTGGGATGAAAAATACGCAGACAGCATTCTGATGCAGGATTCTGTCAGAGATGCCTTCATGGTAGCCCTGAAGCTGAACGGCTATTCCATGAATACCCTGGATGAAAGCCAGCTTGCTGCTGCCAGAGATTCTCTGATCACCCAGAAGCCCCTTGTGCAGGCCTATGTCATCGACCAGGTCAGAGATAAAATGATCGGCAATGAAGCTGCTATCGGTGTGATCTATTCCGGGGAAGCTATCTATACGCAGAGAGAAAATCCTGATCTTGAATATGTGATCCCGAAGGAAGGCACCAATGTCTGGATCGACAGCTGGGTGATCCCGAAGAACGCATCCAATAAGGAAAACGCAGAGGCCTTTATCAACTTCATGTGCCGGGAGGATATTGCCCTGATGAATTTTAAATACATCACCTATTCTACCCCCAACATGGCTGCCCGTGAGTTGATCGAGGATGAGGATATCAAAAACTCCTCCATCGCATTCCCAGATTTCTCTGATTACCAGAATCTGGAAACCTTCCAGTATCTTGGTGAAGAGGGTGATGCTCTTTATAACGATTACTGGAAAGAAGTAAAGGCACAATAGAATACAGGGACGCAGAAGGTCTGACCTGTCTGCGTCCCTGTTCTATTACGGTCTGATCTGACCGTTACCGGTAATTCTGTATTTATAGCTGGTCAGCTCTCTAAGTCCCATAGGGCCTCTTGCATGGAGCTTCTGGGTACTGATCCCGATCTCAGCACCAAAGCCAAATTCAAATCCATCAGTAAACCTGGTAGAGGCATTTACATAAACACAGGCTGCATCCACTTCATTCAGGAATTTCTCTGCATGCTCCCTGTTTTCTGTAATGATCGCCTCAGAATGCTTCGTATTATATTTATTGATATGAGCAATAGCCTCGTCTACATTCTTTACCGTCTTCATAGAGATAATGGCATCCAGATATTCTGTTCCGTAGTCCTCTTCTGTGGCCGGTACACAATTGATCACTTCACCGATTTTCTCATCTCCCCGGATCTCCACACTCTTTTCAGAAAGTGCTTTTGCCAGATCTGGAAGCAGCTTTTCCCTGATCTTTTCATGGACTACCAGAGATTCACAGGCATTACATACGCCAAGGCGCTGGGTCTTGGCATTGATGATAATGGGAATAGCCTTTGCAAGGTCTGCATCCTCATCAATATAAATATGACAGTTCCCGGTACCTGTTTCGATAACCGGTATGGTACTGTTTTCCACCACACTGCGGATCAGTCCGGCTCCACCTCTCGGGATCAGGACATCCACATATTCCTTCATTTTCATAAATTCCATGGTCACCGCCCGGTCTGTGGCATCAATAAAGGAAATTGCATCTTCTGTCACACCGCTTTTCTCAAGTCCTTCACGGATCACGGAAACGATCGCCTTATTGGAATAAAGAGCATCACTTCCACCCTTTAATATTACGGCATTGCCGCTTTTAAAGCAAAGTGAAAAAGCATCTGCCGTCACATTTGGTCTGGATTCATAGATGATCCCGACAACTCCCAGCGGCACTCTTCTCTTTTCGATTACAAGACCATTGGGTCTGTGAATGGTTTCCAGCAGCTCTCCTACAGGATCCGGCAGCTGTGTTACCTTTTCGATCCCTTCTGCCATTCCTTTTATTCTCTCTTCTGTCAGTCTGAGACGATCGATCAGTCCTGCCTTCATTCCCTTTTCTTCTGCTCTTGCAAGATCCTTTTCATTAGCCGCAAGGATCCTGTCTGTCTCTGTCACAAGGGCTTCTGCTATCGTAAGCAGTGCCCGGTTCTTCTCCTTTTCAGAAAGCTTCTGTACCTCATATTTTGCCTGCACGGCTTTCTGCCCTGTTTCCTGTAAAGCTGTCATATACTTCCCCTTTCTCTCAGATATGTCTGATCACTTCAGATTCCGTGATCACCATATCCACCCTTCTGTCCTGTTCCTCACAGGGTATTGTAACCGGTGCGATCTGTACATCAAAGGCGAGTCCCGCACTTTTTACAGAGGGAAAAGCCTTAAGGAATCTGTCATAGAATCCCTTTCCATAACCCATCCTGTTTCCGGATCTGTCAAATACAGAGCCAGGTACCAGCACAAGTGTCTTCTGCCCTGCTATTTCCTCTGTGAACAGTTTTCCCTTATCCTCCTGTGGTTCCCGGATATCCTGATAGCCTGAATGAAGGTCAGACAGGGATCTGATTTCATAAAAAGAAATTGTCATTCCCTCTACCACAGGTGCGAAAACATGCTTTGGCGCTTCCGACAGAAACATCTCCTCAACCAGTCCGGTCGTCATCACCTCACTGCGGTAATCCATATAGACAAGTACATTCTCAGCCTCCTGAAACTCCGGCTGTTTTCTGATGTTCTCCCAGATCTGCATACTCTTCTGGAGCCGTACCTCCGCCCCCAGAGCATCCCGATATCCAAGATACTTACTTCTGATACCCTGTTTGTGCATCCTGCTTTTGTTCTCCATAGGCAATCCTCCCTGCAATTTCTTCAGCAACCTTTATTCCATCCATAGCGGCAGAAGTAATACCACCGGCATAACCGGCACCCTCTCCACACGGGAATAATCCTCTGATATCAGATTCCAGACGTTCATCCCGAAGGATCCTGACCGGAGATGAGGTTCTGCTTTCCACCCCTTCGATCAGGACACTGCTGTCTGAAAATCCCGGAATCACTCTTGAAAAATCCTCCATGCCACGGACAAAATCCCTGGAAAGCTCCTTTGGAAGTATATCATGTACCTTTCCAAATGCCCACGCTCCTTTGATACATGGAGAAAAATCTGGTGGAACATGCTCTGCGCATTTTCCCTTTCTGTCAAAGGGCTGTGATGCATCTGTCCCTGACACATCAGTTTTTTCGTCAGCTTCTCCCGGCAGAACGGCTTCCCTGAACGTGCCAAGACGCTCTACCGGCACTCTTCCGTTCCCTGCAAGATATGCCCTTCTTTCCAGTTCCCGCTGAAAAGCCACACCTGACAACGGGTCTGTCCCATCTCCATAATCAGAAGGATCAATAGTAATAATCACAGCACTGTTGGCATTTTTACTGTCCCGTTTATAATAGCTCATCCCATTCACAGCCAGATGTCCCTCTTCCGAAGAAGCATTTACCACATAGCCTCCAGGACACATACAGAAGGAATATACCCCTCTTCCACCCACGGATGCTGTCAGCTTATAGGGTGCACTGCCAAGGATCTCATTTTCATCCATTCCATACTGGGCATGATTGATCAGCTTCTGTGGATGCTCTACCCGGAATCCTACTGCAAAGGGCTTTGGCTCCATGGGCACCTTCTTTTTCTGCAGTGCTGCAAAGGTATCCCTTGCACTGTGTCCGGGCGCCAGTACCACATAAGAAGCTTTCAGTGTCTCATGGTTATTGATCTCAACACCGGTGATCATCCCATTCTCTATCAGCAGATCCGTCACTTTGGACTGAAAGCGGATCTCACCCCCATTTTCAAGGATGGTTTTCCGCATATTCTGAATAACATGATATAATACATCCGTTCCGATATGGGGTTTATAATCATATAATATTTCTTCCGGTGCCCCTTCCCTGACAAAGATGGAAAGTACCTTACGATTCCGTCCTGATTTATCCTTTACCAGGGTATTCAGCTTGCCATCTGAAAAGGTCCCTGCACCGCCTTCTCCAAACTGTACATTGGACTCCGTATCAAGAACTCCCGTCTCCCAGAACTTCCGGACATCACAGGTACGTTCCTCTACTGATTTTCCCCGTTCTAACAGAACAGGCTTAAAACCGGCTTCCGCCAGCATATAACAGCAGAACAGTCCTGCAGGTCCTGCACCAATGATAACCGGTCTCTCTTTCCCCTGATAACCCTGTACTGGGAAATGATATTCTGATCTTTCCATCTGCATGACCTGTTTCCTGTCACAACGTTTATAAACCTGATCTTCCTTTTCTGCTTCTACATCTATACTGTACTGAAAAAACAGCTCCGGCTTTTTCCTGGCATCTACAGACCTGCGTAAGATTGTATAGGACGGTGTTTTTGAAAGCCGCAGCACCTTCCGGATCTTCTGTTCCAGTTCTTCTTTTGTATGGGTGATCGGCAGTTTTAATTGACTGATTCTGAGCATTTCTAGTTCCTTATTGTATTTTCTAACTAAAGTTTTCGTATCAACATTCCCTGTAACGGTCTTTTCAGATCATTGCCTTCTGGCTGCATTTCTTCCAGCTATGACACCGCTTGTCCAGGCGAACTGTAGATTATAGCCTCCGCACTTCCCATCCACGTCCAAAAGCTCTCCGGCAAGATACAGCCCCTTCTGTTTCAGGGACTCCAGATGTTCCGACACTTCCTCCAGCGGAATACCACCTGCACAGACCTGTGCATGTTCTGTACCATTTGACTGTTCAATATGTACGGTAAGCTTCCTGTAGCAGGACATCAGCTTTCTGGTTCCGGAGAGCCCGATCTCCTTTATTTCCAGCTCCTTTTTTAATCCCTGCAGATGCAGTATGGCTCCATTCAGCTTACTGTTTGTAAGTCCAAGCACAAAATCAGAAATTTTATATCCATTCAGCTTTTCATAACGGTCAATGACCATTTCTTCAAAGGCTTCCTCTGTAAATTCCGGCAGAAGATTTATCTCCGCTGTCACTTTTCTTTTTTCAAGAAGAGCATATCCTGCTACCCTGCTGAACTGGAACACCGGAATCCCGGAAATCCCATAATCAGTAAGCTGCAATTCTCCTTCTTCTTCTGCCAGCCTCCTGCCATCTGCCAATAATGTGATGCGTGCTTTTGTCCGGACCCCTGCTGCTTCCTTCAGAAAAGGATCGCTGCACCGAAGCTGTACAAGTGCCGGGACTACTGGATTTAGATGGTGCCCGAAGCCTTTAGCCAGACGATAGCCATAAAAATCCATTCCCTTTTTCAAGGATGCAGGACTTCCGCAGGCAAGGATCAGTCTGTCAAAAGCCTCTTCCTTCTTTTCATATCTGACAAGAAACTGCTGTTTCTTCTGATGAAAACAGGCCTCTGTTATCTCTGTCTCACACAGAACTCTTACATGATGTTTTTCAAGGTTTCTCTCAAGCACATCCCTGATCGTTGCTGCCTGTTCTGTATAAGGATAAAGATAACCATTCCTTTCTCTGATCAGGATCCCGTTCTCCTCAAGGAATCTGATCATATCCTGACAGGAAAATTCATGAAAGAAGTTTTCCAGTTTTGATTTATCCTTACAGTAATACATTCCCATATGAAAATCAAGATTACTGAAGTTACATTTTCCATTACCGGTCGCTAAAATCTTCTTACCAGCTTTATTATTCTTTTCAAAGACAGTCACACTTGCTTTCTGCTCTGTGGCAGCTATCGCTGCCATCATTCCGCACGCTCCGCCGCCTATAATTGCAATTTTCATCTTTTCTCCATTCCCATCAGCTCGAATAAGATTCCAGGAAGTGATACAATTCACTCTCTGTCCTGATCAACTTCATATGAATGATCTCATTCTGAAGCTCCCATGGCAGATTTTCAAGAAGGATCCCTGTATTGAGATACATATGCGTCAGACTTCTGTCGTACACAACCACCTTGTGGTCTTCACAAACAAGATAATATCCTTCTTCAGCTTTTTCATAATTCTTCCGTACAACGACTCGGTCTCCGGAAAAGGATAACAGTTCAACACCGGACAGACCTTCTTCCTGATCCGTCAGAGAAGGACTCTTTTCATAAAGCTCCAGTTCCTGCTGCAGCTCTTCCCTGGTCAGTCCTACATATTTCTGCGGCGCATTTTCTTCCTTTTCTGACATTTCCCCAGTAAAAGCATCATAGGTCATAACGATATAGTCTGTATCAGCTGTCAGAACCGGTGTCTTCTGATATCCTGTTTCTATCACAGTATCTTCTGATTCTTCTTCTGTTTCTTTCTGCTTTTCCTTTACAGTTGTTCCTTCTCCAGGATAAAAAAAACGCTCTGCCATCCCCCCGGAAAAGGCACCTATCGTAAACATGACAGCCGGATAGATAAAAAACAGGCTGATACGTTTTACAAATTTCATAGCAATTCACCTTTTACTATTCCTTTTTATAAACAGTATCAGCCAAAATATCCGATTCTATACTACAGGAGCCTTGTCAGTTTTCCAATAAACAGAATCATTCCCGCAAGAGGAAGCTTTTGGATCTCATCCTCACTTATTGCTTTTAATATAAGAAGTAATATAATATAGATCACAATCCCTACAGGAATGCAAATGATCATGGATACCGTACTTCCTGCAAAAGAACTAAGCAGCTTGTTGAATGCCAGACATACCAGCCCGGCTGCTGCAGCCGTTGCTGCCGGAAAAGCCAGTCTTCTCATATAATCTATCCTGTACTGGATACCCCTGAGCACCAGTATAAAAGACAGCACAGTAAAAACTGCAAGTGGTACAATCTGTGCGATCAGAATACCAAACAGGGAATCTCCCATACTCTGCAGCAAAACAATCATCAGGATACCGTGAGTGATCGCTGCAATCCCCTCCAGACTGAGTACATATCGCATTTTTCTCATTCTGACCAGTAATTCCGCACATGCATAGCTTATAGCAAATAACGGGATCAGGATACTTCCTGTCGCTACCGCCTGTGCCAGTGATGCATTGTTTCCCTTAAAAAACAGATTCAGCAGATTTTCAGAAAACACCGCTGTAAATACAGCCACCGGAAATGAAATCAAGATGATGTGCTGCATAAACTCTGCCATTCTTTCCCTGGCCATACGGAATTCTTCTCTGTCCATAAAATAGATAATCCTTCTGATATACCCTTCATGAAAAAGAATACAGAAAAGAATCATGATCCCCAGCACCGGCAGACACTTTCCATAATAATTTCCCCATAAAAGAACAGTATCAGCCGTGCCCTCTTTCTGTCTGATAAAAAGGATACCATCCAGCAAAAGAATCCCTCTTCCCAGAAGGGCATATATCATAAATGGCAGTGCTGTGCCCATCAGCATACGAAAAATGTGCTGCCCTCTGTCCTGATTTTTCAGCTGCTCCTTCCTGCCACTGCTCTTACGGTAAATCAGAAATACGAATAATATGTGCAGGAAACCTACAACGGAAGAGATCAGAATACCGATGCTGATACCAATCGCACCATATGCAGCTGCATAAATGCTGTCCTGCAGAAGTGCAGATACCTTCTGCCCATATCTGTAAAGGATCCCTGTACTGATCAGGGACGCAGTGATCATAACTACTGATTTTATGACGATGGAATGAGAAGAAGGAATATGCGATCCATTTCCTTCAAAATACCCCTTCCATACTCCTGTCATGATCTCAAACACAATCGCCGGTGCCATGATACTGATGCACATACCTGCAACCGGCTGGTGCAGTACATTTTTTGCAAATTCCGGTCCTGATAAGGTCAGAAGCGCACTGCACAGAATACCTGCAAAAGTCCCGGCAATCAATGCATTCTTCAGGACTCTGGCGGCGTTTCCATACTGTTCTCGTCTGACACGGTACCTGACAAGTGAAGCTGTTGCTGATGAAAAACCATACGTAAAGAAGCAGCCCGCTGCTACATATAATTCTATGGCAAAGCTGCCAAACGCAACTCCTTTTTCCCCTGTCATATAAATCAGGGGAACCCGGAGGATCAGACTGGCAATGCAGGTAAAGATCAGAACTGTCCAGTAGCTTTCCTTTCTTCTCCCCTTTGCCTCTTTTCCCTTTCTGCTCATAAGTACTCCTTATTTATCAAATATCTCTTGTTATTCCCAGTTTTTCAAGCACAGCTTCCTGCTTCTTTTCCATAACTGCCGCCTCTTCCGGCACCATATGATCATACCCGCACAGGTGAAGCAGGCTGTGAGCTGTAAGAAAAGCAAATTCTCTTTTGGGTGAGTGGCCAAAGCTCTCTGCCTGCTGAAATACCCGCTCTGCAGAAATAATGATATCTCCAAGGATAAGCTCCCCACTGTCAGGATCAAAATAATCTGCCTCTGCCTCTTCTGCAACAGAAAAATCAGCCTCCGTCCTGAAGGGGATCATGGGAAACGACAGAACATCCGTCGGCATATCCTTGTCCCTGAACTGTCTGTTATATTCCTGTATTCCATCATTATCTGTGATCAGCAGATTGACCTGTGCTTCATAGGGGCAGTTCTCACTTGTAAGAACCTCCTCCATAACACTTTCCAGAATTTCCCTGCAGTCAAAAGGAAATGTCATCTCAGTTTCATTTTCAACGTAAGAAGTCATAGTATAGCTGTTCTCCTGCTAATATTTTTTTCATCTGTTCCAGATCTCCAATAGAGATCTCACTCTGGTTCAGGATACCACTGCTTAACTTTTTCTGAAAAACTGCCTCAACCAGCTTGTCATAATCAAGTACTGCCTCTTTGTTTTTTTTGAAGAGATAGCTGATTGACGATATCATGGTATCTGCAAACAGAAGTACTACTGTTTCCCTAGAACGTATTGGTATATCTGGCTGCAGATATTCCTTCAGTATCTGCAGTGCCTGTCCAGGCATATGATATTCCGCCAGAATACCTTCCACGGCTTCATAGGAATTATCATTCTGCAGTACCCCTATCTTGTGATAATATCCCCCTGCTTTGGCTGCGGCTGCATTCATGTAGAGTTTTGATGCGATCCGTTCACACAGATATGCCGTATGGATCGCATGAAAATATTCCTCTCTGGACTGCTCCTTCAGTCTGACAAGGAGCGGGCATTCCGGGTCATTCACATCCATATAAGCATCTCTGGTGCGATATATGATTGAAAAACTAAACAGCTTCAGCAGAATTACCATAAGAATCAGGCTGACCAGCGTATTAAATGCCGGTACGATCAGCATTTCCATGGAAAAGCCATCATTTGCCAGCAGGATCTCCCATACACTCAGACATACAAACTGCAGCAGTAATGAACAAAGCAGCGGCCTTCCAACCTGAAAGCTTTCATCCAGTCCGTAGAAAAGATAAACTCCCACCATGCCGATCACAAAGTACATGATAAACAGTACCGCATCTCCGTCACTGCAAAGCAGAACACTGATAAGCAGCAGTGTGCTTCCAGCGCTCATGGCAGTCATCCGATCCGAAAAAAGCATCAGTCCAGTGAAAATGGCCAGATAAGGATATCCCCCTTCAGGGATCAGTGGAAAAAACACACTTAATATCAGAAAGAGCAGATATAACAAAAAAAACCGGCCGGTATTTTCCGTATGTTCCTTCTCTGCCATCTGAAACAGCATTCCGCCTGCTGCAATTGACGTGAAAACAACTGTTTCTGCAATTTCATATACTGTTTTCTGATAAAGATAAGCTGCAAATGCTGCAGAAAGCACAGTGAGGAAAAACAACAGCAGCTTCCTGATACTGTCAATTATCTTTTCTTTTGCCATAACCTGATTTTCTGCTTCTGTTTCCCGCTCTGCTTTTTGCACTGTCTTTTTCCTTTGCTTCATATACTTCGTAAGCTTTAACGATCTTTTGTACAAGTGGATGTCTTACCACATCCTTGCTTGTCATATTACAGAATGCAATATCATCAATTCCTTTTAGTACACGTACCGCAATATCCAGTCCGGAAACAGAAGACGGTGCAAGATCCTTCTGTGATGCATCTCCTGTGATAATCACCTTGGAACCGAAACCGATTCTCGTCAGGAACATCTTCATCTGTGCTGGTGTTGTATTCTGGGCTTCGTCAAGGATGATATAGGCATTATCCAGTGTTCTTCCTCTCATATAGGCAAGGGGCGCAACCTCGATCAAACCCTTTTCCATATTTTTCATAAAGGACTCTGCTCCCATGATCTGATACAGGGCATCGTACAGAGGCCGAAGATAGGGATCTACCTTACTCTGCAGGTCTCCCGGCAGAAATCCAAGCTTTTCTCCTGCCTCGATTGCCGGCCTTGTCAGGATGATCCTCTCTACCTCCTGATTCTTGAAGGCTGTGATTGCCATAGCCATGGCAAGATAGGTTTTACCGGTTCCTGCAGGTCCAAGTCCGAACACTAGCATATTCTTACGTATGCTGTCCACATACTGCTTCTGTCCAAGCGTTTTCGGTTTTACAGGTTTACCGGAAACCGTATGGCAGATACAGTCTTTATCTATTTCAAGTAATACATCGCTTTTATTTTCTTCCATACACATGGCAATCGCATAATCAACATTCTGGTCTTCGATGTTGTTTCCTCTCTCTGACAGAGCATTCAGCTCTTCCAGTACATTCTTCGCCATTTCAGCATTCCGGTCTGCTCCGCTTATGATGATCTTCCCATTTCTGTCGGTAATCGAAACGTCAAACTGTCTCTCCAGTTTCTTTACATTTCTATCAAACTGTCCGAACAGATTCTGGATATGTCCGGCCGACACCTGTACTTCTCTCACGCCTGTTTCCATTTATTCTCCCTGCACCTCTCCGGTCATGCGGATCTCTGTCTTCTGCAGCCCGGAGCATGGTGCCGTTACTTCAAATTCCACTATAAGGGCATAAATCCCCTTATATTTCTTTATTGTAACATCTTTTTTTATATTTTGTACCCCTTTTTCCTCTAAAGTTTCTACAAATTTCTGAATTTTATGCTCCATTTGCTTCCGGATCTCTGCCTGTTCATAAATTCTTTCCTCTGTAACATACTCCCTGTTTTTTTCAGAAATCAGGTAAAAGGGAATCAGAAAATTTCCAAACAGCCGCATCTGCTCTGTCTCCATGATACAATCCCCTTCCCGGTATGCTTTCCCCGGGAGACCCAGATGAAAATCCCTTTTTCCTACAAGCATCCACAGTCCTTTTTTCTCTCTTCCTGTATATGTCCTGTACTCATATTTTTCCGGGAACTTCCATTCCCTGTCAAAAGAAAAAGACAGCCTAACGTCTGCATCAGCCCTGCAGTATTCATATCTCCTTACTTCTCCGTTCTCATTCATGATCGGAACACATCCTTCTACCAGAATATCTCCCTTCTGTACCATATCCCCTTCCTTAACAACAGGGTTGCCACTTCTTGTGATCATGCCTACGATCGTACCATCCCTGTCAGCCACCAGATCATAGCCCTCATCGGGTGTGCCTTCCTCCCCTTCTTTTATTTCCGGGAGTTTTTCATTTTCTCTGATCTGGATCACAAGACTGGTTCCGTCCATTCTTGCAGACGTCCATGTGACAACCGGAAACTCATTCCTGATCTTCTTTTCCACATCTTCCATGGCAAGCTGCTTTTTTTTCATTCCGGTTTTAATATTGTTTTCAGACAGAAAATCCATAAGAACCTCTTCTGTTACATAATGATTTCCTGTGACCCGGATATTCCATACATAGCCTGACATAAGGATCCAGAAAAGCAGGCTTAAGACAATGCCAGCCAGAAAAATTTTTCGTTTCTGAACCTTTACCATAAGAAAGGGCAGTCCACAACGTTTCGTTATGACTACCCTTGTTCCTGTCTTTCTTGTGATCTTTTTCAGCTGCCAGAATGCCTTCAGGCTGACTGACATCGTATAAAAGCTTCCGTGGTTCTGTATATCCCACAGCAGAATGTTATGATTCCCACATAAATTGATAAACCGCTCCGGAGAATACCCACTAAGACGGATCCTCACATATCCCTTCAGGAAACGAATCAACTGCAGCATTCCATACCTCACAACTTAAATTTGGCTCTCTTACAGGAAACTGATGGTTTCGATCATTCCCCTGATCTTCATATCCTCATTAGTATAGTAGGAAATCGTAAGCTTCTTTCCTTTCAGTTCTATCTTTCTGTTTTTTCCCTGCAGCAGGATCAGATCATCAGAATACTGCAGTATCCCTTTATAATTTTCCACGAAAATATCATTTTCTCCGGTCACTGTTATGATGGATGCCCCAAGGAGAGAATCCTTTGGAAGCTTTAAAGACTCCACCACCAGCTCCCTTTTTTCCCGGATCTGCATTCTGTGATTCTTTTTTTCTTTTTTCATCATGCTATACTATATGACAGAAAAAGAGCTGGCAGAACTACTTCAGGATCTGATGTATGATCGCACCTTCTTTTTTCACTTTGTCTCCAATATGAAATGCCTTCCGCAGCCGTTCCTCACAGGCAAGACGTTTTGCTTCCTCATTGGAATGAATATAGGCCAGTGGTTCTCCTGCCTTTACATGACTTCCCACCTTCTTTGTAAGGACAATTCCTACAGAAAGATCGATCGCACTCTCTTTGGTCTCCCTGCCGCCACCAAGGATCAGAGAGCAGATCCCTACCTCATCACACTGAATCTTTTCTACATATCCGTCCTTCTCAGAAAGAAGTGGTGTAATACTGGATGCCTTTGGCAAAAGATCAGTTTCATACACCATCCTCTTATCGCCTCCCTGTGCCTCCACAAGCTCTGCCAGCTTATCAAGTGCCTTTCCGCTGTCGACTGCCTCCTTCAGCATCTCTCTTGCCTGCTGCTCATTCTCTGCGATCTCTGCCACCATAAGCATACAGCTTCCAAGTGTCATGCAAAGCTCTGTGAAATCCGCAGGTCCATGTCCCTTCAGTGTTTCGATCGCTTCCTTTACCTCAAGGGCATTTCCTACAGCATTTCCAAGTGGCTGATCCATATCAGAGATCACAGCCATCATTTTTCTTCCGGCATTTTTCCCAATCGTCATCATCTCACCGGCAAGCAGCATGGCATCTGCTTCTTCCTTCATAAAAGCACCGCTTCCCGTCTTCACATCAAGGACAATGGCATCTGCTCCGGCTGCCAGCTTTTTACTCATAATAGAGGATGCGATCAGTGACATATTATCTACTGTGGCCGTTACATCCCGCAGGGCATACAGCTTCTTGTCGGCCGGTGCCAGATTCTTTGTCTGTCCGATAATGGAAATTCCGATCCTGTTCACCTGGTCGATAAATGCTTCTTCACTTAAGGAAGTAGAAAATCCCTGGAAGCTCTCCAGCTTGTCAATGGTGCCGCCGGTATGTCCAAGTCCTCTTCCGCTCATCTTGGCAATCTTAACACCACAGGCACTGACCATAGGTGTCAGGGCAAGGGACGTCTTATCTCCCACGCCACCTGTACTGTGTTTATCTACCTTGATTCCCTGAATGCCTGACAGATCAAGCTGATCCCCGCTCTCTGCCATAGCCATGGTAAGTGCGGCTGTCTCCTTTTCATTCATGCCGTTAAAATAGATTGCCATCATCATGGCTGACATCTGATAATCCGGGATATTCCCTTTTGTGTAACCCTCAATCATAAAAAAAATCTCGTCCCGTGAAAGTGTGCCTCCGTTTCTTTTTTTCATGATCAGATCATACATGCGCATAATCACATTCTCCCTTCTCCTTTATTTATGATAAGGCTCCCCTGACAGGATACGGAAGCTCCGGTAAATCTGCTCCAGCAGTATGACCCGCATAAGCTGATGAGGAAAGGTCATTCTGGAAAAAGAAATTGCCTCATCTGCCCTCTTTGTCACACTCTCATGCAGTCCCAGCGACCCCCCGATCACAAACTGGATATGGCTTTTTCCCATCGTCATCAGCTTTTCCAGTCTCTCTGAAAGTCCTACGGAATCATATTGCTTCCCCTGGATTTCAAGTGTAAAAAGAAAAGCATCCTCTTTGATATATTTTAATATCCTGGATGCCTCTTTCTTTTTGATCTGTTCCTCCAGCGCTTCTCCTGCACTGTCCGGTGTCTTTTCATCTGCAACCTCGATGATCTCCAGCCTGCAGTAGCCGGAAAGCCGCTTACTGAATTCCGTAATGGCTTCTCGGTAAAATTTTTCTTTTACTTTTCCTACACAGATAACTGTTATTTTCATAAATCCGTTTCTTTTTCCTGCCCATTCTTTTCAAAAATGGATGCATAGATCTCATCAGCCAGCCGTTCCAGATAATCCTGATCCAGATTCATAAACTTTCCTGAAATCAGTTCCTTTACCCTTTCTGTTCTGGCAAAATACTTTGCTTCTTCCTCCTCCTGATCAAAGTGCAGTGATTCGTCAATGGCCTTTGCCGAAAGATTGGTCATACACCACTTTTTGATCTCACTTGTCAGATTGTTCTCACTGCCGGCCTTCTTTTCAAATATTCTGGCACTTCTCAAGGAAACACAGCCCATAATGATGAAAAGCAGAAAAAGCGCCCCCATAACGCCGCTGATCATATACTTGTTCAGCCCTCTGACCGGTATCACATCCAGAAAATAAAGGACAACCAGAATAAATCCAGCTATACCCACGATCAGCAGAGTATAGGCAGAAGACCTGTTATTCTCTGCTTTCTCTGTATTATTTACATACGAAGCCATAAAAACACCTCCCCGGGACGCAGATCACTCTGCTATTTTATACTTCGAAATCAGACACGGTACCCCTATATTTTTATTTACAGACGGCTGCATCCATATAAAGTTCTCTTCATCCCCGATCATCACAAGAATAGTGCGGTTTCCCTTTTTATCCTTATTGGCATTCTGGTAAACCCAGGTTCCATGGTCTGCTGTGCCTTCCCATTCCTCCATCTTATCATTCAGGTCTGTTGTTGTCACATAGAAATCCCCGTTCAGAAGTCCACCACTGTAACCGCCGATCCGGTTGCCCACATAACGTTCACCCTTCTTGAAATTCGCCGTATTAAAATCAAAATGCTCGGATCCTTCTCCATCCGGCAGATCATTTGCAAATCCGCCCGTGTACTGATGATACGTATACAGATCTGTATTTTTGCTGTCATTATGCACATGATAATGGATAAAGGTTCCCTTGCCATCCCGTTTTCCGTCTTTCCAGGTTCCATAATAATACTGGTTGTCTGCATAAACGGCAATTCCCGTTCCGGAAGGAAATCCATTGCTGTCCTTATCTCCATAATAGTAGAAATCTGTAGAACCCCGCAGGCTGTAGCTCATGGCCCGGAAGCGGTCAAGGGATGCCAGATCATCCAGTGCCTTCTGATTGCTGTCAGCCCAGTACCCCATCATTTCCTTAAGCTGACTATCTTTGTCATAGGTAATCTTGCTGTAGTCCACAGTACCATTCTGCATAATTTCCTGATAGGGGGTCTGTTCCGGAATCGGGGAGGCATCTGCCTTCCCGTCCGTTTTCTCCTCCGCCCCGGTCTGTGCGGGAGTTGCAGCTGCTATTTCCTGCTTCTCACCTGCATTCTGCTCCGGCATATTCTCATCAGCATAATCCATAATGCTTTCCTGCAGATCTTCATTCCGGCTTTCACTGTTATTTTTATTTTTGACAGCAGATACCACAAAAGTGATAAACAAAACCAGTACGATCAGCACAAAAGGAAGGATTGTTACAATAATTTTTGCTTTTTCCTGATCAAATTCTTTTTTCATTTATTTATTTCTCAAATACTCATCAATGCCTTTTGCTCCTGCTTTTCCGGCACCCATTGCCAGAATAACAGTCGCTGCTCCTGTTACCGCATCGCCACCGGCATAAACACCTTCCTTGGATGTCTGTCCATTCTCTTCTGCTGCAACAATACATTTTCTCTTGTTGATCTCAAGACCTTTGGTCGTGGAAGAGATCAGCGGATTCGGAGAAGTTCCAAGGGACATGATAACGGTATCCACATCAATCACAAACTCAGATCCAGGAACCTCCACAGGACGTCTTCTGCCGGATTCATCAGGCTCTCCGAGCTCCATCTTAATGCAGCGGATGCCTTTTACCCAGCCCTTTTCATCTTCAAGAATCTCTACCGGGTTAGTCAGCAGATTAAAGATAATGCCCTCTTCTTTTGCATGATGTACTTCTTCTACTCTGGCAGGCAGCTCTTCCTCGCTTCTTCTGTATACGATATGAACCTCACTGCCAAGACGGAGTGCTGTTCTTGCTGCATCCATGGCTACGTTACCACCGCCTACAACAGCAACCTTCTTACCTCTCATGATAGGAGTATTGGAATCTTCATTAAATGCCTTCATCAGATTGCTTCTTGTCAGGTACTCATTGGCAGAGAATACTCCGTTTGCCTGCTCACCGGGAATACCCATGAACTTCGGAAGCCCTGCACCGGATCCGATAAATACGGCATCGAAGCCCTCTTCATTCAGCAGCTCATCAATGGTAACGGATTTTCCGACAACCACGTTGGTTTCAATCTTTACACCAAGTGACTTAACGTTCTCGATTTCCTTCGCTACGACTCTGGTCTTCGGAAGTCTGAATTCAGGAATACCATAAACCAGTACACCGCCTGCTTCGTGAAGTGCTTCAAAGATCGTAACATCATAGCCCATCTTGGCAAGATCGCCGGCACAGGTAAGTCCTGCAGGGCCGGATCCGATCACAGCAACCTTCTTACCGTTCTTCTCTGCAGCTCCCTGGGGTTTGATTCCGTTTTCGGAAGCCCAGTCTGCTACGAAACGCTCCAGCTTTCCGATGGAGATAGGCTCTCCCTTGATACCTCTGATACATTTGCCTTCGCACTGACTCTCCTGAGGACATACACGTCCGCAGACTGCCGGAAGTGCAGAGGATTCGGAAATGATCTGATAAGCACCTTCGATATCGTCATTCTTTACCTTCTCAATGAATCCCGGAATGTTAATGGATACCGGGCATCCCTTCATACACTGGGCATTCTTGCAGTTGATACATCTGCTTGCTTCTTCTTTTGCTTCTTCTCCATTATAGCCAAGGCAGACCTCTTCAAAATTGGTTGCTCTTACCTTCGCATCCTGCTCTCTGACAGGTGTCTTCTTTAATACGTCCATTAGTCATTACCTCCGCAGTTTCCGCAGCCGCCGTGATGGGTTGCTCCTTCTTTTGCTGCAAGATAGGCCCTTCCTTCTGCAGTCTTATAAATCTGTTGACGCTGCATAGCTTCATCAAAATTAACCTGCAGTCCATCAAATTCCGGTCCGTCAACGCAGGCAAACTTCACTTCTCCTCCTACAGTGACACGGCAGGCGCCGCACATACCGGTTCCGTCTACCATAATAGGGTTTAAGCTGACCACAGTAGGGATATTCAGTTCCTTTGTCAGCTTGCAGACAAATTTCATCATGATCATGGGTCCAATGGCGATACATACATCATAATGATTACCTTCATTTACAAGATCGGTAATGGTCTGCGTTACCATACCGCTTCTTCCATAGGAGCCATCATCTGTGGTAACAAAAAGACGGCCTGCAACTGCTTCCATTTCCTTTTCAAGGATCAGGATACTCTTTGTCTTTGCACCAACGATGACATCTGCATCAATGCCGTTCTCATGGAGCCATTTTACCTGCGGATAAACAGGTGCAGTTCCCACTCCACCCGCAACAAAAAGGATTTTCTTTTTCTTCAGTTCTTCCTTATCCTCGTGAACCAGCTCAGAAGGCTGTCCAAGAGGACCTACAAAATCGTGGAAGGCATCACCTGTCTTTAAATGAGACATAAATTCTGTTCCGGCTCCGACTACCTGGAATACGATAGTAACGGTTCCCTTTTCCCTGTCATAATCACAGATGGTAAGTGGGATTCTTTCTGCCCTTTCATCTGTTCTTACGATCACAAACTGTCCCGGCTGGCAGGACCTTGCCACTCTTTTTGCTTCCACCACCATGTAATAAATATTGGGTGTCAGTTCTTTTGCTTCTAAAATCTTGTACATCTCTATATCCTTTCCTGTTTTATATTAACGGGATCAGTCCCATCTGACCGTTTTCATCATAAATCAGTCTGTTTGGGGTTCCCGTATAAACTTCCACGGCATACATTCTTTCTTCTTTTTTCCTATTGCCATTGCCATCGGTGACATACTCACCAAATATATAATAATAGCTATTTCCAATTTGCACAACAGTTTCATACACAAAGGAATGAATTCCCGTCTCACCAAAGGCATGTCCCTTTTCATCTGTCAGGATATGCTGTGCCATCAGCGCCCTGATAACAGCTGAGGAAGCTGTATTTAAGGAAACACTGCCATCCATGGTAAATTCATAGCTTCTGCTTGTCACTTCGCTCTTTACACCTTCAGCTGAAATCACAACAAACTTGTAATTACTTCTTCCAAGAGGCATGGAAATAGGTTCTGTATAGAGAATACTGCTGCTGTCAGGCTCTGATTTATCTGTTGTATAGTAAATGCTGCAGCCCACCGGAATATCCATCTCAATCAGGGTCGGCACCTGATATTTCCCACTCTCCGGTAATACCGCCGGTGCCTCCGGTACTGTCAGATTAATGGAATACCAGTTTCTTACTACGTCACTTTCTATACCATATTCATTGATAAAAACGGCGTTAACCTGATATCTGCCAGCTTCTAGAAAAATTGGGGATGTGTATATCTCTGAGGAAGCTGTAGGCGTTGTTCCATCCAGTGTGTAGTAAATATGCCCGGTCGTATTGGCCTGCAGCCGCAGGTAAAGAACCTCATCATAATTTCCACTTTCATAATTATACACCGGAGGAAGCGCCATATAATGCTGAAAGGCAGTGGTAATGCTTTCATCTCTGCAGTCTGAAAGCAGATCATTGATCGCATCAAACCGCCCCTGCTTTTCATAAAGCCGGATCACCCTTTCATAAAGCTTTTCCATTTCTTCAGACGGAAATTGTCCTTTATCGATTTCTTCTGTCAGTACCTGGATTGCTTTTTCTGTATCATCAAGCTGTTCATAGCACGATGCCAGAAGCAATGTGTTTCTGACTATATCTCCCTCCTGCCTTCCCGCTTTTTCAAGCAGTGCCGCAGCTTCCCGGTATTTTCCCTGATCAGCCAGCTTTTCAGCCTTCTGTGTCTGGTAGGAAGCAGAATAATGAATATACAGAAGAGGAACAGATATCACTATGGCAAGCAGTGCCGCAGCAAGACTGATCACCCTTGACCGGATACGGCTTCTGTTCATTTCTTCCAGAAAGAATCCTTCATGCTCCTTGCCGTTTGTTTCAGCCTCCTGTCCGTTTCCCTCTGTTTCTCTTTCCTTAATCTCTTCTCCAACCGTTGACAGAGTTTCTGTTATGCTGTTTTCTATTTCTGGCTCAAAATCCGGTACAATCCTGATTTCAAGTCCACATGATTCGCAATAGAGATGTCCAGGTTCGATCTCTTTCCCGCACGACGGACATTTCATATAAAACACTCCCTGCTCTGTTTCCTGTGCCTTTTATTTCTGCAGTTCTACAGACTGGATGCAGTTATTCAAAAGCATTGCGATCGTCATCGGTCCGACACCGCCCGGAACTGGTGTAATGGCGCTGCAGATCTCTGCAACATCATCAAAATCCACATCTCCACACAGCTTATTATCTGCATCCCTGTTGATACCCACATCGATCACAACTGCACCTTCTTTTACATATTCCCTTGTGATCATCTTCGGTTTTCCAATGGCTGCGATCAGAATATCTGCTCTTTTTGCTACTTCCTTCAGGTTTGCTGTCCTGGAATGAGCCACGGTAACTGTAGCATTCTCACGAAGCATCAGAAGTGCCATCGGCTTGCCTACGATATTGCTTCTCCCAAGGATCACACATTCCTTTCCTTCTATGGAAATACCGGAACGCTTTAAGAGCTCGATCACACCTGCCGGTGTACAGGACACAAAGCCAGGCTGTCCAATACAGAGTGCACCTACACTCTCCGGATGGAATCCGTCTACATCCTTCTTTGGATTGATCGTGCGGATCACCTTGTTTTCATCGATATGTGCAGGCAGCGGAAGCTGGACAAGAATACCATTTACATCCTTTCGGCCATTCAGTTCACGGATCAGCGAAAGGAGCTCTTCTTCTGTAGTTTCCTCCGGCAGCTCATAAGAAAGGGATCCGATCCCGATATATTCACAGCCCTTCTTTTTATTTCTTACATACACGGTCGAAGCCGGATTGTTGCCAACCTGAATCACAGCCAGGGTAACTTCCGTTCCCTCCGCCTTCAGCTTCGCCGCTTTTTCTTTCAGTTCATCCTTAATGGCAAGAGAAATTGCCTTTCCGTCGATAATCTGTGCCATACTGTCCCCCTTAAAATAAACCGGTGATCACACCCTCTTCATTAACATCAATATTAAAGGCTGCCGGTGCCTTCGGAAGTCCCGGCATGGTCATGACAGCGCCTGTCAGTACCACCACAAATCCGGCTCCTGCGGATACATAGGCCTCTCTGACACTGATGGAAAAGCCCTCCGGTCTTCCAAGAAGCATCGGATCATCTGACAGGGAATACTGGGTCTTTGCCATACATACAGGAAGCTTTCCAAATCCGAGCTCCTCCAACTTCTTAAGCTGCTTTGAAGCGGCTGAAGTATAATTGACTCCATCAGCACCGTAAATCTCCCTGGCAACTGTCTCAATCTTTTCCTTTAAGGAAAGCTCATTCTCATACAGAACATGGAAATCACTTTCTTTGTTCTCCAGTGTGTCAAGTACCTTTTCAGCCAGAGGAATACCGCCTTCACCGCCTTTTTCCCATACTTCAGAAAGTGCAAATTCACAGTTTCTCTCTTCGCAGAATTTCCGGATATAGGAAATTTCTGCCTCTGTATCTGTTACAAAGCTGTTCAGCGTCACCACGATCGGTACGCCGAACTTATGCAGGTTTTCTATATGCTTCTCCAGATTGACGATTCCCTTATGGAGTGCATCCATATTTTCTGCAGACAGTTCGTTTTTTGGAACACCTCCATTATATTTCAATGCCCGCACAGTCGCAACCAGAACAACCGCATCCGGTTTTAATCCTGCCATACGGCATTTGATATCCATAAACTTTTCTGCACCAAGGTCTGCACCGAATCCAGCCTCTGTGATCACATAATCAGCCATTTTAAGTGCCATCTTGGTTGCTCTGACAGAATTACAGCCATGGGCAATATTGGCAAAAGGCCCACCATGTACAATCGCAGGAGTATGCTCCAGCGTCTGGATCAGATTGGGCTTTAACGCATCCTTCAAAAGAGCTGCCATGGCGCCCACTGCCTTTAAGTCCGCTGCAGTGACAGGCTCTCCTTCATAATTGTAGGCAACCACCATTCTTCCAAGACGCTGTTTTAAATCCTTCATATCATCAGCAAGGCACAGAACCGCCATAATCTCAGATGCTACAGTGATCACAAAATGATCCTCTCTGACAAAACCGTCTGTCTTTGCCCCAAGACCAACCACAACATTACGAAGAACACGGTCATTCATATCAAGGCAGCGTTTCCATACAACACTTCTTGTATCAATCCCAAGCTCGTTTCCCTGCTGGATATGATTGTCCAGCATAGCTGCAAGCAGATTATTGGCAGAAGTAATAGCATGAAAATCACCGGTGAAGTGAAGATTCAGATCCTCCATAGGAACCACCTGTGACAGGCCGCCTCCGGCCGCACCGCCTTTGATCCCAAAGCACGGTCCAAGGGAAGGCTCTCTTAATGCGATCACCGCTTTCTTTCCCAGTCTGCCAAAGGCCTGTCCAAGACCTACACTTGTCGTTGTCTTGCCTTCTCCTGCCGGAGTCGGATTGATCGCTGTCACAAGAATCAGCTTTCCATCCGGGTTTTTACTGATTCTTTCCATGTATTCATCAGAAAGCTTGGCTTTATACTTTCCGTATAGCTCCAGCTCATCCTCTGTAATATCAAGCTTTTCCGCTACCTCTCTGATCGGTAAAAGCTCCGCCTCCTGCGCAATCTGAATATCTGTTTTCATGCCCTGCTTCCTTTCTCTCCCCTATGATTTATAGCTGTTCCTCTATGTACTGCTCAAACTGTTCCATGCTCATCAGTACCTTTCTTGGCTTGGTACCTTCCTCTTCGCCTACCACGCCGGCTTCACTGAGCTGATCCATGATCCTTGCTGCCCGGTTAAAACCGATCTTGAACATTCTCTGCAGCATACCAATGGATGCCTTGTCCTTTTCAATGATGAACTTTCCGGCCTCCACGAAATATTCGTCTTTATCAGACGTCGTATCTGCACTGCCTCCTGCAGAGGCTGCTCCCATATCTGCGATCTTTTCTTCGATATCACTGCTGTAAACATTGCCAAGTCTCTGATTCTTCAGATATTCAACCACATCTGATACTTCCTTGTCTGATACAAAGGCGCCCTGTACTCTGGCCGGCTTGGTATAGCCCTGTGGATAAAAGAGCATGTCGCCCTTTCCAAGAAGCTTTTCTGCCCCGTTCATATCAAGGATAGTTCTGGAATCCACACCGCTGGATACACTGAAGGCGATACGGCTTGGCATATTGGCCTTGATCAGACCGGTAATAACATCGACGGAAGGACGCTGCGTAGCAATGATCAGATGGATACCGGCCGCTCTTGCAAGCTGCGCCAGACGGCAGATGGATTCTTCTACCTCCCCAGGAGCTACCATCATCAGATCAGCAAGCTCATCTACGATGATCACGATCTGCGGCATCTTTGCAGGTATTTCCGTTTCTCCCCTGGCTTGCATTTCTTCCAGCTTTTTATTATACCCCTTCAGGTCACGGACATTGAAATCAGCAAATCTCTGATATCTGTCTGTCATTTCCGCAACGCCCCAGTGAAGGGCTGCCGCAGCCTTCTTGGGATCTGTCACTACCGGGATCAGCAGATGAGGAATACCATTATATACACTCAGCTCTACCACCTTTGGATCCACCATGATCAGCTTCACCTCATCTGGCTTCGCCTTATAGAGAATACTCATGATCAGAGTATTGATACATACGGATTTACCGGATCCTGTTGCTCCGGCGATCAGCATATGCGGCATCTTTGCAATATCTGTTACCACCGTCTTACCGGCAATATCCTTTCCAACTGCAAAGGCAAGCCTTGAGTCAAACTCCTTAAACTCCTTTGTATCCAAAAGATCCCTTAAAGCAACTGCTGTATTCTCTCTATTCGGTACTTCGATTCCAATGGCTGCCTTACCGGGTATTGGTGCCTCGATACGGATATCGGTAGCCGCCAGATTCAGCTTGATATCATCGGAAAGTCCCACGATCTTGCTGACCTTAACTCCCTGTTCCGGCTGCAGCTCATATCTTGTAACTGCAGGTCCCTGACTGATGTCCGTAATCGTCACCTTAACGCCAAAGGTCTGCAGTGTCTGCCGCAGCCTCTCTGCCGTCTCACGCAGCTCTCTGGAAGAATCTACACTCTTTGCCTTCCCTTTCCTAAGCAGGTCTATTGGCGGGAAATGATATTCCTTCTCCACAGGCTTCTTCTCATGAAGCTTCTGATACATTTCTCCTGTCACAACCGTGCCTACCGCACCGGAAGAGCTTCTGACCGCACCAGGATCCTTCTTCAGTGCTGCTACCGGTTTTACTGGTGTTTCTTTTCTGACTGGCTGTTCCTGCCTTACCGGTACAGCTGCCGGGGATTCATATACAGGCTCTTCCTGATAAGATGTCGTCTCCTCCGGATAAGGCATCTCCTCATCCTGTACAAAATCTGCTCCGGTAATCTCCATCATGGCATCACTGCCATCCTCTTCTTCATAGTACGAAGAAGCTGCAGAATCTGAGGCTCCTGATGGCAGTTTTTCTATCTCTTCTTCCTCTGCTGTCTCTCTCTGCCCATGATCAGACACGCTCTTCAGATTGATCTCATGCATGTCATCCCTTGTTTTCTCTTCTTTCTCATCTCTTGCAAGTGACGTATCCATCATGACACCACTGACCTTTTTATCCATACGGAGAATTTTTTCATTCTCCAGCTCTTCCTCATAAAGCTGCCGCTCTCTTGCAGCTCTTCTTCTTTCCTCTTCCTGCTCTTCCCTGCGGATCCTCGCACGCTCCTTCCGGTATCTGGCATCCTCCCTGGTCCGCTCATACACCTTCTGGCTCCCCTTTCTGACACCGGTAACAAAGGATTTGTCTGTGATCACAACGATACAGATGACCGCTCCGACAAGAATTGCCAGCACGGATCCTACAAGTCCAAGAAAATGATACATCAGATAGGCCAAGGTTCCTGCAATGACACCTCCACCGTTTTTGTTCTCGCTGCATCCCGTATAGATTTCTCTGATCTGATAACTCTCTGCCAAAGAAGGGCGTCCCGTAAACAGATCGAATACACTGCCGATCAGCAGAAACAGGATAACCCCTGCGATCAGCTTCCTGGTGGCAATACTGTTTCCGCTGTTTACCATGCCAAATGCGATCATTATAAAAAAAGCAATTGGTACAATATAAGCCAGCAGCCCAAAAATTCCAAACATCACATGGCTGATCTGATCTCCTGCTACACCAATTACTCCAAAATTGCACAAAAAGAGAACCACTGCTACCGCAAGTAAGCCGATCAGTATAATCTCATTTCTGATCGCAGAATCCATGGGTGCACTGCTTCTTTTCTGTGTGCTGCTACTGTATTTTCTTCCCGAAGTTGTCTTTCTCTGACTGTTTCCGGCTGATTTTCTGCTGTTGTTATAATTGCTTCTGCCGGAACTTTTTTTTGCCTGTGCCATCTACAAAAACATTTCCTTCCGCACTTCTTTGTTTACAAAGCGTAACAAGATATAGTATATCATTTTCATCCTCTCTTGTCACCCTTAAGATTTTTTCCTTTTTTAGTGTTCTTTTTTTCGATCAGTTCATAAAGCTTTTTCATTGCTTCCCTGATACCTCCCACTTCGTCAATGATCCCCTCTTCCACAGCCTCTTCCCCGACCAGTATGGTACCTACATCCTTGGTCAGGACTCCGGTTTCCATCATCAGCTCCTCAAAACGCCTCTGTGAAACCTCACAGTGATCACAGACAAAGCTTGTGATCCTGTCCTGTATCTGTTTGAAATAATCAAAGGTCTGCGGCACGCCGATCACCATTCCGTTCATCCGCACCGGATGGATCACCATGGTCCCTGTAGGAACAATAAACGAATAATCTGTACTGACCGCTATGGGACCGCCAATGGAATGACTGCCTCCAAGTACAAGAGATACGGTAGGCTTGCTCAGAGATGCGATCATTTCTGCTATGGCAAGTCCTGCTTCCACATCCCCGCCCATGGTATTCAGAAGCACAAGTACCCCATCGATCTCACTGCTGTCTTCTATGGCTGCAAGCTGTGGCAGGATATGCTCATATTTGGTTGTTTTGGAATTGCTTCCCAGATTATCGTGCCCCTCTACCTCCCCTATAATGGAGATCAGATGAATGGTCCTGTTTTTATCATTCCGGTCCAGTGTAGCCTGCCCGCTTTCTTCTATTTTTTCACTTCTGTGCCTTTCTGCTTCTATTTTTTCATTTTTCTTATCAGACATTTTTCCTCATATCCTTTCTTTTTCCTTAGTATATGAGTTTTTATAATGTCTATACAGAACCGCTCTTCCTGCAATTAAAATGGATCCATCGGATCCTTTTTTGATTATGCGCAGGATAATGAAAAATCCTGCAGATGCGATTATTGCAAATGCACCTGCAGGATCCAGACAGCTGTCTTATGGATCAGATATCGAAATCGTCCCCCTCTTCGATATCAATATCAAAATCATCTTTTCGCTTATCGAGTTTGAAATCAAAGTTCCGTTTCACATGCTTCTTCGGTAAAGGAAGCGGGTTTTCTATATAATTGACTTTCTTTTTTTCTTTCTTTTCTTCCACCGTCTCCATCTCCCCTCTGCTTTCCGGTTCCTCTGTCAAAGCCCTTTCCACCTCTTCCACTGCCTCGTCAACTGACAATGAAGATCCTTTTCTTTCTGCGATCCTATCCATCAGGAGCTGTATTCCTGCAGTGCCAAGTACGGATCCTGGCAGAAGAAACACAAAAAATGGCGACAGTCCCTGAAACTGTACAGCTGTGAAAGAACTGGTCCACCAGGAAAACTGCTCTATAAGAGTATTTCCTGTTATCCCTGTATATTTCATCAGGGTGCCAAAACAGCCAAGCAAAATACCGCACGGATAAATAAGGAAAATCCTGTTTTTAGAATCTTTCCGTCTCTCCAGAAGCTGTGCTGCATGGAAAGCTGCCACTGCCAGAAATACAACAATCAGGAAAACTGTCATAAGATGCCAGATCAGAAGCACCCCGCTTACAAATCCTGTCAGAAAAATCAGGAATTCATCCATGCTCCTTCTGTGAAAGCCTCCCTTGTTTATTTTCTGCCTGCATAGGCCAGTCAGCAGCAGTAAAAAGCCAAAGCCTGCCAGATAGATATTTTCCGGTCTTGCCGCAAACATAAGCTGCCAGAAAAATGGAAATACAGAAAAAAAGAGTGCCTCCAACAATGCTGCTGTCCTTCCTGATAGGGCAAAGCAGCCAAAGTATAAAAGCACTACAGTAGCACACTGAAGCAGCAGCTGCATCACAGCCACTGCTTCCAGTTTATTTCCCGTAAATTTCAGTACATCTGTCAGGATTTCTGTATAGGCAAAAACGACTCCGCTTGTCATCACCGGCTCATTTTTTTCTTCGCGGATCATGGATGCTTCATAAAGAGATGCGTCATCACTGAGTGGAATCTGCCCGTCTGCCAGCAGAAATCCCCTGATCCCTGCACACAATACAAATATCAGGCAAAATAATATTCCTGCTGTTATTTTTCTTTTTTTATTCATCGTAGTTGTGGTATACGGCCTGTACATCATCATCTTCATCCAGCAGATCCAGAATCCTGTTTAAATTCTTGATCGCTGTTTCATCAGTAAGCTCTACATAGTTCTGCGGGATCATGGTGATCTCTGCAGAAGCTGCCTCTACACCGGCTTCCTGAACTGCCTTTAATACCTCATCAAACGCATCGGGATCTGTGATGATCTCAAAGCTGTCCTCTTCTTCGGAAAAATCTTCAGCTCCGGCATCCAGTGCAAGCATCATCAGTTCATCTGCATCCTTGTCACACTCTTCCTTGTCAATGATGATCTGACCCTTCTTGTCAAACATAAAGGATACACAGCCAGGTGTTCCTACATTACCGTTTCCTTTGGTAAATGCATTTCTTACATTGGCTGCTGTTCTGTTCTGATTATCTGTCAGTGCATCAACAATAATGGCAATACCATTCGGACCATATCCTTCATAAGTGATATATTTATAATTTACATTGGAAGCATCTCCTGCTGCCTTCTTGATCCCACGCTCAATAGTATCATTTGGCATATTGTTGGCCTTTGCCTTTGCAATTACCTGGGCAAGCTTTGAGTTATTGCTCGGATCCGGTCCGCCTTCCTTTACAGCTACAGCGATCTCTCTTCCAAGGATTGTGAAGATCTTGCCCTTGGCTGCATCGTTCTTTTCCTTTTTATGCTTAATGTTTGCAAATTTTGAATGTCCTGACATCTCAGTTTTCTCCTTTTTTCTTATCTTCTTTTTCTTCTTTTGCCAGCTTCTTCACCAACACGGCTTTGATCATCCGGTTTTCCACTGACAGTATTTTAAATTCATAGCCGTCTACAACAATAGAAAATTTTTCATTCTCTTCAGGAATCTTATCCATTTTGGAGATCAGGAATCCATTCAGCGTTTCAAACTCCTGTTCCTCAAAGGAAATACCAAATCTCTCTTCCAGCTCCTTCAGCTTGGTCACACCTTCAATTATGTACTCATCGGTATTTCCGGTTTCACGGATATGCTTTTCTTCTTCGTCATATTCGTCCATGATATTTCCAACGATTTCTTCCAGAATATCTTCCATGGCAATCAGTCCAAGCGTCTGTCCATACTCATCTACCACGATAACCATCTGGGTTTTGGTCTTCTGCATGGTTCTGAACAGATCTGCAATATTCTTTGTTTCCGGAACAAACATGGCTTCCCTGACAAGTCCCTCAATCTCTCCTACAGGTTTCTCCAGATTTCCCGGAATATTATGGGAACGTACCGCATCCCGGAAATGAAGGATTCCTTCTATATGATCGATATTTTCATGATATACAGGAAATCTGCTCTTATTCTCACTGAGCATATAATCAAGAGCCTCTGACAATGTCATTTCTCTGTCTATGGCCAGGATATTTGACCTGTTTGTCATAATATCCTTGGCTTCCTTGTCGCCAAACTCAAAAATATTGGTAATCATTTCCGCTTCTGTCTCATGAAGCACTCCATGCTCATGACCTTCATTCACCATGGAAATAATTTCTTCTTCCACATTGTCAGGAGTCTCTTCCCCGTAGATCCCAAGCTTGCGGAACAAATTGTTTTTCATTTTTCATCTCCTTTGTACACGCCAGACAGAATATCACGATAAAATATATCATTTTCACAGCCGCTAGTCAAGTTTATGTAGTCAGTTCCAGACTGATCATCAGACCACGGTTCACCTTTTTCATGATGTCCTCATCCAGATGGCACACTTTATCCTTCAGTCTCTGCTTATCAATGGTACGCAGCTGCTCCAGCAAAATGACCGAGTCCTTCATCATGTCATACCTTCCTGCCTGCAATTCTATATGCGTCGGAAGATTCGCCTTGTTCATGCGTGAAGTGATAGCTGCACAGATGATCGTCGGACTGTGCCTGTTGCCAATATCATTCTGTATGATAAGTACCGGACGGATGCCTCCCTGCTCTGATCCGATCACCGGCCGTAAGTCTGCATAATAAATATCTCCTCTTTTCATCTACACACACCCTTCATTCTAAATGTTCTGTAGTACTGATTCTTTCCATTTATATCTGAAGGTATTCAATTCACAGGAGAAAATCCGTTATATGTCCTGATAATTATCCTGGATATACCGGACTTCCCCTTCCTTTGTATAGACCCTTGGCACTCTCTTTGAGAGGCAGCAGGCAAGTTCATAATTAAACCGGCCGGAAAGCCTGCCAAGCTCTTCCATAGTGATCTCTTCTCCGGCATCTCTTCCGATCAGGATTACCTCATCTCCCATTTTGACATCTTCTATATCAGAAACATCTGCCATAAACTGATCCATACAGATCCTTCCGAGGATTCTCACTCTTTTTCCATGGATCAGTACTTCTCCCTTACCGGAAAGTCCCCTTGGATAGCCATCTCCATATCCTACCGGTATGGTCGCTATCTTCATGGTATGGTCTGCAACAAAGGTGCCTCCATAGCTTACCGGTGTTCCCTTCTCTATTTCCTTAATATAAATAATACTGCTATGCAGGGACAGTACCGGTGTCAGTTCAACGATCTCCCTTGACACCACATCAGATGGCCAGAGACCGTAAAGAATGATCCCTGCTCTCCCGGCATCCAGATCATCCTGTGGCAACTCAATGATCCCTGCGCTGTTATCACAGTGCCTGATTGCAAAAATATGGCCGGTTTCCTTCTCTATCAGTCTGATGAAGGAAGAAAAGCTTTCAAACTGCTTCTCTGTAAAAGCCTTATTCTCCTCATCTGCTCTTGCAAAATGTGTCAGAATCCCCTCTGCTTCAATCTCCCTCACCGCAAGGAGCTTCTGTACAAAGGAAAGTCCTCTTTCATCCGGTGTGATCCCAATTCTGCTCATACCTGTGTCCACCTTCACATGGACTATTGCTTTCTTGTGTATCCCCTCCTTCTCCAGTTCCCTGACGGCCTCTGCAAGCTGCATGAGCGTATCCTCCCGGAATACCGCCATTCTGATATCTTCCCGTATCAATTCCTTATAGCTGTAGGGAAATGTATACCCAAGAATCAGGATCATTTTCCGCACACCCGCTTTCCGGAGAGCCAGTGCTTCCTCTGCTGTTGCCACAGCATAACCACTTACTTCCTCAAGCTGCTCCAGCTCTCTTGCGACCGGCACTGCGCCATGTCCGTAAGCATCCGTCTTTATCACACAGATCAGCTTTACCCCCTGCTTCATATTGGTCTTTATATGCTGCACATTCCGGATCAGTGCGTCCAGATCGATCTGTGCATATACCCTCTGATATTCTTCCTTCATGATCAGATCCTCTTTTCCCTCTCTGCTGTTTCTTCCTTCAGCAGTTCTTTCAGTTCAGCAGAAATGTCAGATGCCAGCATTCCTCGTTTTCCCTGCTTTTCTGCAGCCATATCTCCGGCAAGCCCATGGAGGAATACTCCACAGCATGCTGCCTGAAAATATTCAAGTGAAGCAGACAGTGCCCCGATGACACCGGCAAGCACATCCCCGCTTCCTGCAGTAGCCATCCCGTCATTTCCTGTCCTGTTCAGATAAACCATCCTTTCATCCGGTGACGCAACAAGTGTTACCGCATCCTTGCCTGCTATCACGCAGCCATACTCCTTTGCCAGCTTCTTTAAATAAAATGCCGGATTTTCTTTGTAGGTATTCATGGAAATGCCTGCAAGACGGATAAATTCCCCTGGATGGGGTGTCAGAATCACCCTGCCCTTCTGATATTTTAACAGCTTTTCCTGCAGAGAGCCTTCCCTTGCGATCAGATTCAGACCATCCGCATCAATAACTGCTCTTTTTTCTCCCTGTTCCAGGATCATTTCCATCAGCAGCTCTGCGTTTTCATCTGTAGAGATCCCGCATCCTGCCACGATCACATCTGCCCATGCTATACTCTGCCTTACTTTTTCTTCCTCAGGCTTACCCTCGTAAGTGTAGATCATGGCTTCCGGAAGCTCCCTTAAGATCAGATCCCTGTTTTCGGCAGCTGTAATGATCTTCAGCATACCGGCACCACTTCTTAAAATTGTTTTTCCACACAGTAGCGCTGCTCCAGCCATATCCCTGCTTCCCGCTACAAGCAGTATCCTCCCGAAGGTTCCTTTATTGCCAAACGCTGCTCTCTCTGGCAGAATCCCATGTATATCTTCTTCCCTGTATGAAAAAAACGAAGGCTCCTTTCCTGATTTGAAAGACTCCGGGATACCAATATTATGAACCACGGTATGACCACACAGCATTTTCCCCGGATACAGATAGTGTCCTGCTTTTCCATACTGAAGAGCAACAGTAAGCTCAGCTTTCACTGCACACCCCAGTATCTTCCCGGAATCTGCACAGACTCCTGAAGGGATATCCACAGCGATTACTCTGCTTCCCTTTTCACCATAACAGTTGATTGCCCTGACAGCTTCTTCATATATCCCTGTGATCTCTCTTGTCAGCCCTGTTCCAAACAAACAGTCCACTACCATATCATATTCTGCTTTTGCTGATTTGCTATTGACTGTAATACCAAGCTGTTTCAGGATTGAGAGCTGGCTCCCGCACTCCATGCTCAGCTTCTCTGTATTTCCTATCAGGAAAATATCAGCGTGGATCCCCTTTTCTGCCAGCAGCCTTGCAAGTGCAAGTCCATCTCCCCCATTGTTTCCGCAGCCTGCAAATATTGCAATACGGATCGTTTCAGAGAGAAATGCCTCTATCTCTGAGAACACAGAAAGTGCCGCTCTCTCCATCAGTACCATGGCAGGTATCCCACAGTCTTTGATCGCTGTCATGTCACACTCTCTCATCTCTTTGGATGTAACAATATACTCCATAAAACCCCCTTCAAAAAGAAATAGAAAGTACGCCAGCGGGCAGACTTTCTATGATTTCTTTTCTTCCTGTTCTTTTATAACAGGCTTAAAATTCTGAAGATCAAATATATCGACTACTTCCGGTCCGAAGACATTATGCATATAAGTATAAATATTCTGGCTGGTTCCCTGCATCTCCTGCCTTCTCACCAGCTTTTCCTTTAATTCTTCTCTCGTAGAATCAATCCATTCTGTGAGAGTTTCAATTTCCTGCCCATTTTTCTTAAGCAGGTCATAGGAAATCTCCATGGTCTTCAGCATCAGCTTACGATTGACCTCATCCAGTTCTCCCGGCAGACTGATCAGAAGATCCTCGCATTCATCAATCTTTCTGTTACATTCTTCTATCAGTGCTTTATGCTCATCCAGCTTCTTTTCAGCCTTCTTATCTGTCCCGTCACATCCGGTCTCAGCCAGTATAACAATCTCGTCCATCAGTCTTTTTTTCAGTTTTTTCAGCTTCTTCAATTCATTTGCCGCACCGGCCTGCTGTTTTAACAGCTCTGTCTGTTCTGCAGATAGTGTGTGAATCTTCTTCTCTGCCCCTATGCTTACAACCAGCTGGTGCCATTGGTGATCCAATGTCAATGGCGGCAGCTTCCTGCCAGAAAGGGCATGTCTGAATTCTTCGTCTGATTTTGCCACGTTTCCTCACTCCAATCATCAGGCATCATAATGTGTTTCATATCGGTTAATATTATAGGTCAGCTTCATGAGACTGTCTGAAAGGTGTACATTCTCAACCTGTACATCCGGCGGCACATTCAGATCCACATGTGCAAAGTTCCAGATGCCACGGATTCCTTCCTTGACCAGTTCCTCGGCTACTTCTACTGCACAGTTCTTTGGAATGGTAAGCACTGCAATGTCGATCGCATTCTCTCTGACAAAGGACGACAGCTCTTTCATGGGAAGCACTTCCATATCCCGGATTCTCCTGCCATACAGCGCTGGATTATTGTCAAATATCCCCCGGAATAAAAATCCTCTTCTTTCAAAGTTCATGTAATTGGCCAGCGCCTGACCAAGATTTCCGGCACCTATGATGATCAGATTATGTGTCTGATCAAGACCAAGTATCTTACCGATCTCGCCATAGAGATATTCTACCTTGTATCCATAGCCCTGCTGTCCAAAGCCACCAAAATTATTAAAATCCTGCCGGATCTGGGAAGCAGTCACCTTCATAATATCACTTAATTCCTGACTGGAAACCCGCTCGATCCCCTGGTCCTTCAGTTCACCAAGATACCGGAAATATCTTGGCAGCCGTCCTATGACGGCCTGTGATATTCCTTTATTTTCCACAATACCAGCTCCCATATGATTAATAATTTTATCATAGCTCAATGTTAAAAAAATGTCAATTCTTCCTGCATTGACAGAAAGCCGCTAAAACGCTACACTCTAAGATGATAAAAACAAATACGAAAAGGACATTTTTTATGATTTTATCCTGTCAGAATCTATCCAAAGCCTTTAACGAAAAACCCATCCTCAAGGATGTTTCCTTCCATATTGAAGAGCACGACAAAGCAGCAATTGTTGGTATCAACGGAGTGGGCAAAACTACTCTGCTGCGTATCATCGTCGGGGAGCTGCCTGCTGATTCCGGTATCGTCACCCTGAAAAAGGAGGCCTCCTTCGGCTATCTGGCGCAGAACCAGAATGTAAACAGTGAAAATACCATTTATGAAGAATTACTCTCTGTCAAAGCACCTGTCATTGCCATGGAAAAACAGCTCCGTGAAATGGAAGAAAAAATGCATACTGTAAACGGCCGTGAGCTGGACAGCCTCATGGAAAACTATGCCAGGCTGAACCATCAGTTCGAACTGGAAAACGGCTATGCCTATCAGAGTGAGATCGGCGGTGTGCTAAAGGGACTTGGCTTTGCCGAAGAGGATTTTGGCAAACAGATTTCCACTCTCTCCGGTGGTCAGAAAACAAGAGTCGCCCTGTCAAAGCTCCTCCTGAAAAAACCGGAGCTGATCATCCTCGATGAGCCAACAAACCATCTCGACCTGAATGCAATTGCCTGGCTTGAAAACTATCTTCTGAATTATAAGGGTGCCGTTCTTACTGTTTCCCATGACCGTTATTTTCTGGATCGTTTTGCCGGCAAGATCATTGAAATTGATCAGACAAAGGCTACCACCTTCCTTGGCAATTACACAGCTTACGCAGCCAAAAAGGAAATTCTGCGTACTGCTGCAAGAAATGCCTATTTGAACCAGCAGCAGGAGATCCGTCATCAGGAGGCAGTCATTGAAAAGCTGAAAAGCTTTAATCGTGAAAAATCCATCAAACGGGCAGAAAGCCGGGAAAAGATGCTGAATAAGATTGAAGTCCTTGAAAAGCCAACGGAAGCCCGGGCTGATATCCATATGACACTGACTCCCCGCTGTCAGAGTGGAAATGATGTTCTTCATATAGAGCATCTTGCCAAATCCTTCGATGACCTTTCCCTGTTCCAGGATATCAGCATAGATATTAAAAGAGGCGAACACGTAGCCATCATTGGTGATAACGGTACAGGGAAAACCACGATCCTTAAGATCATCAATGACCTTGTTCCTGCCGACAGTGGTACGATCACGCTTGGTACAAATGTACATATTGGCTACTACGATCAGGAGCATCATGTCCTGCATCCGGACAAAACGCTTTTTGACGAAATTTCTGATGAGTACCCTTCTCTTACCGGTACCCAGATCCGTAATACACTTGCAGCTTTTCTGTTTACCGGTGATGATGTATTCAAACTGATCCGTGATTTAAGTGGTGGAGAACGAGGCCGCGTTTCTCTGGCTAAGCTCATGCTTTCCGAATCCAACTTCCTGATCCTGGATGAGCCGACAAACCACCTTGATATCGCCTCCAAGGAAATCCTTGAGGATGCGGTAAATGCCTATGAAGGAACTGTCCTGTATGTTTCCCATGACAGATACTTCATTAACCGGACGGCATCCAGGATCCTGGAACTATCTGGCGGCCAGCTTACCGGCTTTCTTGGAAACTATGATTATTATCTGGAAAAGAAAACCGGTGATCTTCCAAACGGAGATCTTGCTGTGAAAAATACTGTTTCCAAAACCCCTGCCCCGCCCTCCGAGGGCATGCAGGACTGGAAAGCCCAGAAGGAGCAGCAGGCAAAGCAGCGCAAGAAGGAAAATGATATCCGGAAATGTGAAGAAGAAATCGCAAAGCTGGAAGAAAAAGATAAACAGCTTGATAACGAAATGGCACTTCCCGAAAATGCGACCAATGTGGCAAAGCTTCAGGAGCTGACAAAGGAAAAAGAAAGCATCTCTGCAAGACTTGAAGAATTATATGAAAAATGGGAAACGCTGGAGGCCTTATAAGGCTTCCAGCGTTTTTCTGATTTCTTTGATAAAGTTCTCACTGTTCAGAACTGTTACATTTTCAAGGGATGTGATCAGGGCAAGATCCTTTGTCATCTTACCGTCTTCGATCGTCTTTAAAGTTGCTTTTTCCAGCCTGTCCGCAAAGGCGATCAGATCATCAAGGCCATCCAGTTCCCCTCTTTTCCGGAGTGCCCCGGTCCAGGCAAATATCGTTGCCACAGAGTTTGTAGAGGTTTCCTCCCCCTTCAGGTGCTTATAATAATGTCTCTGTACCGTTCCATGTGCTGCCTCATACTCATAAACACCGGCAGGGGATACCAGCACAGAGGTCATCATGGCAAGGGATCCAAACGCAGAAGAAACCATATCACTCATCACATCACCGTCATAATTCTTACAGGCCCAGATGAAGCCGCCCTCTGCTTTCATGACTCTGGCTACCGCATCATCGATCAGCGTATAGAAATAGGTGATTCCTGCATCCTTAAACTGCGCTTCAAATTCCTTTTCATATACCTCCTGGAAAATATCCTTAAAGTCATGATCATATTTCTTGGAAATAGTATCCTTAGTTGCAAACCACAGATCCTGCTTCGTTGCTAATGCATAGGAGAAGCATGCTCTCGCAAAGCTGGTAATGGATTTGTCTGTATTATGGATTCCCTGGATAATACCGCTTCCTGTAAACTGATGGATCAGTTCTCTTGTCTCTGTTCCGTCCTCTGCTGTAAACACCAGTTCTGCTTTTCCAGGTCCCGGCACCTTGATCTCTGTATTTTTATAGACATCACCATAGGCATGACGTGCCAGTGTGATCGGCTTCTTCCAGTTTCTGACACAGGGCTCGATTCCCTTTACTACGATGGGCGCACGGAATACAGTTCCATCAAGGATCGCACGGATCGTACCATTCGGACTCTTCCACATCTCCTTCAGATTATATTCTGTCATTCTGGCTGCATTTGGTGTAATGGTCGCACATTTAACAGCCACACCATACTTTTTCGTAGCCTCCGCACTCTCCACTGTTACCCTGTCATCAGTCTCATTTCTATGTTCCAACCCAAGATCATAATATTCTGTCTTCAGATCAATATAAGGAATAAGCAGCTCATCCTTGATCATCTTCCAGAGGATCCTGGTCATTTCATCCCCGTCCATTTCCACGAGCGGGGTGGTCATTTTTATCTTCTCAGCCATATGCTCTTTCTCTCCTATTCCTGCTCTTCATTCTTATAAATATCGTACAGGCCATTCTTTACCATGTTATTATAGGCATTATTCATATGCAGGGTTGCCAGTCTTTCTGCTTCATCTGCATTGCCTGCCTTGATAGCCTCCATGATCTGTCTGTGTTCATTATTGGATGCAATTCCTCTTTCCTTCGTGGAAAGCGTCTTCTGTCTGATCCTTGCTACATACTGGTGAAAATCTACAAGCAGTCTTTCCAGCATCTTGGAATTGCAGGCATCATACAGGATATGATGAAACCTGTTATCCAGCTCCGTCATCTGTTCCATATGCCCCTTGGACGCATGGAATGCTGCCAGATATACATTCTCTTCCAGTTCTTCAAGCTGCTCCTCTGTGATATTCTCCGTGGCAAGTCTTGCACACATTCCCTCCAGGGAGGAACGGATCATGTAAATGTCCTTTACATCCTTGGCGGTAATACCTGTCACATAGGCACCCTTATTGGGAATGATCTGGATCAGTCCCTCCAGTTCAAGCTGCCTGAAGGCTTCTCTTACAGGCGTTCTGCTGACTCCCAGCTCTTCCCCTATGGCAACCTCCTTCAGCTCCTCGTGCTCTTCATACTTTCCGCTTAAAATATCCTCCCGGAGCCTGTTAAACACTCTGCCTCTTAAGGAATATTTATCTGTTACTTCTTTTTTTACATCATAACTGCTCATTCTGTTATCATTGCCCTCTAACCGATAGTTGTGTCAAGCCTTTTGCAGGCTATTGCGATCTGCTCGATCAGCTCTGCATCTGTTATGACAGTCACACGGCCTTCTTCATATTGTTTGTCTACCCATTTCTTGACCTCTGCAACGAGTGGGCTTGACTTGTCAAGCTGCTTCTCAGCCTTCAGCTTGAAATAAGTATTGATCCAGTGTGCAATTCCTGCAAGACCGGATGTGTTGCTGACTGCACAGAGTGCCGGACGGTTTAAAAACTTGTCCGTATCAAATATATTATAGATCTCCTCATTTTTCAACAGTCCATCTGCATGAACTCCGGCACGTGTCACATTAAAGTTCTTTCCTACGAAAGGCGTCCTCTCCGGAATATGATAGCCGATCTCCTTTTCATAGTACTCGGCAAGCTCAGTGATCACAGTGGTATCCATACCATTTAAATCTCCCTTTAGCTGGGCATACTCAAATACCATGGCCTCAAGAGGCGTATTACCGGTTCGCTCACCGATACCAAACAGAGATGTATTGACACCGGAGCATCCATACAGCCATGCCGTTGTGGAATTGACCACTGCTTTATAGAAATCATTATGTCCATGCCACTCGATCATTTCATGTGGTACACCTGCATGGGTATGCAGCGCATAAATGATACCCTGTACACTTCTCGGGATAACAGCACCCGGATAATTGACACCATAGCCCATGGTATCGCAGGCTCTTACCTTGATCGGAATCTTATACTCCTCCATCAGCTTCATAAGCTCCAGACAGAATGGCACGACATAACCGTAAATATCCGCTCTTGTGATATCCTCCAGATGGCATCTGACACTGATGCCTTCTTCCAGGCAGTCCCTGACAATGCTTAAATAATGCTCCATTGCCTGGCGTCTTGTCATTTTCAATTTCAGGAAAATATGATAATCAGAACAGCTCACAAGAATACCGGTTTCCTTCATTCCGATCTCCTTGACCAGCTTGAAATCCTCCTTGCTGGCACGGATCCAGCTTGTCACCTCAGGAAACTGATATCCTCTCTCCATACACTTGTATACAGCATCTCTGTCCTTTTTGCTGTAAAGGAAAAACTCGCTGGCACGGATCATACCATTTGGTCCGCCCAGTCTGTGCAGATAGTCATAGATCCTTACAATCTGCTCTGTGGTATAAGGTGCTCTTGACTGCTGTCCATCACGAAAGGTAGTATCTGTGATCCAGATATCCTTAGGCATATTGTGAGGCACGATCCTGTCATTAAAAGGGATCTTAGGTACCTCTGAATAAGGAAACATATTTCTGAATACCTGCGGTTTCTCTACATCATCCAGAATATACATATGCTCTTCTATCTCGAGCAGATTATTCTTGGAATTTAAAAACACCGGTCTGTCTAAAAAAACATTGTTTTCTTCTGCCATCGCACTATCTCCTCCTGAACTATTCCCAAAGTCCATGTATAATTGTATACAATAAAACATCTCATGTCAACAAAGAATTTATCTCTATCATGCCAGCTCCCTGCTTGCTCCACGGCTCATTCAGATCTCTTGCTGTCATTATCAGCTTATGCTTTGCCTGTTCGTTTGTCATCTTCGGATATTTTTGTAAAAGAAGTGCCAGAGCTCCTGACACGATCGGTGTTGCCATAGAAGTTCCACTCTTTTTGGTATAGGCATTCCGATACCGGAACCCTCTTTTTTCAAAGAAAGCATTACAGGAAATAATATCTGTTCCCGGTGCCACAATATCCGGCTTTCTCATATCATAGGGACTTGGTCCCCGGCTGCTGTACTCCTCGCAGAGATCTTCCCTTTCTCCAAAATATCCATCCTCATTGCAGCTTACCGTGATCACCTTTTTACGTGCTCCAATAGGTGAAATGGTCATTGCTCCCGGACCTCCATTTCCGGCTGCACATACCACAATGATCCCCCGGTTCCACACCTCATCTACCAACGAAAGCAGCTCCCGCATCCGTTCCTCATCTGATGCTTCACCCATACCAATAGAAATATTCAGTATCCTGATCTGAAATTCTTCCTGATTATTCAATATCCACTCCAAAGCCCTTGTCATGCTCTGGAGCATGCCGTCTCCACGATAATCCAAAACCTTTCCTACGATCAGTCTGCATCCGGGAGCAATCCCCCGGTATCTTCCCATAGAAGCCCTTCCGCTTCCACAGATACAGCCTGCTACATGAGTACCATGCCCGCTGTCATCATAAAAATCCTTCCGGTCATTGACAAAATCCCGAAACAAAAGCAGCCTGTCATCAAAATCCGGATGTCTGGCTACTCCTGTATCCAGCATAGCTACTGTAATTCTGTCCCTCCCACATTCTGCAAGCAGTTTATCACTAAACCCAAGCTGTTCTCTGACACGAAACATAAAAAAGACTCCCGGCTTTTTAATTATTCTATGCCAGAAGTCTTTCTGATGCGCTTTTATTTCTTTTTATTTCTTTTTTCGTTTCTCAT
This sequence comes from Suilimivivens aceti, assembly GCF_025567405.1. Taxonomy (NCBI): domain Bacteria; kingdom Bacillati; phylum Bacillota; class Clostridia; order Lachnospirales; family Lachnospiraceae; genus Suilimivivens; species Suilimivivens aceti. The sequence goes on from NZ_JAOQKJ010000002.1 coordinate 277,363, forward strand.
TTCCCCTGTAGAAAAACAATGCTACAGAAGCAAAAAACAATCCGGCTGCAAATGCCCATTTGGGATGGGAATAATCACCGGTATCCGGAGTATCATCTTTATTTCCGGAAAGTCCGATCAGTGCACCGCCATTGATCACTTGTCCCTGTCCTACTGCTTTACTGCCATGATACAGCCCATAAGGTGAAAAATGTCTTGCTGTAAACTGGATGTAGTCGCCATCCTCCAGGGAAAGTACCTGGAACTCTGCAGCCTCAAGCTGTCCATCCTCATCCAGTGTCACAAGATGAAGATTATCCGTTGAAAGTCCATCCGGTACCGGAAGCTGTATTGTCATATACTGTCTTCCCAGTTTCTTTATGGGGATCTGTCCTGTACTGTCTTTCAGGGAAATATCAAATGCTTTCAGGTCAGAGGGCTGTGCACCTCCATATAATTCTCCATAAGCAGCGGTAATCTTTGCTGCTGCATCATCGGAATCATCAACCGTCAGCAGGTAGCTCCCATCATTTCCCGGCATGGTTGCCATGGTGTCTGTCCCGTCATTTCTGATCTGGCTGCTGTTTATCCGGACACTTACCCCTGTTTCTGTGGTCTGTGCCTGTGGTCCTGCCAGCTCTGCCAGTACATTCTGGTTTTCCTGTCTGACACTTCCCTTCATACCAAAGGTTCCATTCTCCAGTACTGTTCCTGTTAAATCTGTGATCTGGTCACTGACAACTGCCGTCCTGCAGCCGGAAAATACCAGACTTCTGGACTGTGGCATGGAAAGTCTTTCTGCACTGCTTCCAAACGTCATGACAGGCAGCGTATCTCCTTCAAAGGTTACCGTATCAGTTCCTCCTTTGCTGTCAAAGGCCGCGATTCCGATACTTTCTACAGATGCCGGGATCACGATCTTTGATAACGGACAGTCCTGAAATGCTCCGGCACCGATCACTTTACATTTTTTTCCACCATTTACCGTTTTTAAATTCTTACAGCCCGCAAAAGCGTTTTCACCGATTCCGGTCAGGCTGTCCGGCAGATTTACTGCTGTAATGCCCATATGATCCCTGAAGCATTCCGGCACGATCCTTTTTACACCTGCAGGGATATTTACAATACTGTCATTTCCATCATAGGCAAGTAATATCCCATCTCCCACTACCAGATAAGGATAGGACGCCGAAGCTCTCATGGCATTCTGGATCCAGGGTGTCTTTGCAAAGGCATTACCCTCAATCTGTGTCACACTGTCCGGGATTGAAACCTCCGTCAGACTGTCACAATGATAAAAAGCACCATATCCGATCGTTGTTATGCCATCCGGGAGCTGTATTTCCTTAAGTGCACTTCTTGCAAAAGCAAACTCTCCGATCTCATGGATCCCGTCCTCTATCTCATAAGTATCAATTGTCCCATCCTGATAATAGGCTTTAGAGGCAATCTTATCCCCGACTACTGTATACTTTGGAAAATCCTTTCCTTTTTCTGCATTCTGTGCCAGTAAAGCCCCAAGGCCTTCTGTATCTCCACTGTTGTTGTCAGTATTTGCCGCATCCTGCAGATTGACCTTCCCATTGTTTCCGGCAACTACATCGGACTGCTTATTATCAATAAATACAACTGCCTTTCCAGCTACAATACTGGATTCCCCAAGCAGCCTTTCACTGTTATAGCTTCCCTGTACCACATGAACCTCAGGAGGCACTGTGGCTGACGGTGATGGTGATGGTAATGGTGGTGGTGACGCTGATAGCTGCCCATCTGCAGCTTCATCTGTTCCTGTACTCTGTGCATCAGCATTTCCTGTAACTGCATCCGGTGAAACTACCTGGGTATCCCCGGTCTCTTCATATTCTACAGTATCTGCCTGGGCTGCCTTTCTGTCTGCCGCATAGGCCGCCCCATAGGTTCCTGGAACTGTTTCAAACTCCACCTTACTGCAGCCATCAAAGGCTGTATCGTGAATATTATTGATAGATTCCGGCAGATTGACCTTCGCCAGATTCACACAATCCTGAAACGCATCTGCCTCTATGGTTCTTACCGGAAGAGGAATCGAAACCTCCTGAAGATTCATACAATTGGAAAAGGCATATGCCGGAATATTCGTCAGTGCACTGTCCAGCTTCACATAAGACAGATATGGGTTCCCCCAGAAGGCATATCCCTTGATCTCCTCTACTGTAGATGGAAGGGTAAAAGCCTCCTTCTCATAGCCGGGAAGAAGTGCATAGATGATCTTCTGTTCATCGTCATAAATCACTCCGTTACTGTAGCTTAAATAGGTATTTCCTGCAGAGAGCTCCACACTCTTCAGGCTGCTGCAGCCGGCAAAGGCACCGCTTCCTATCTCCTTCACCTGATCTCCAAGCGACATATTGACAAGCGATGTATCATTACTGAAGGCACCCATACCGATCTCCTGCATGCCATTTCCACATCTCACAGTCCGAAGGCTTCCACAGTCTGCAAAGGCTCTGTAATCAATCTTTTCCACCTGATCTCCAAGATCAATCTGGATCAGATCATCATTCCCAGAGAACGCTTCTTCTCCAATTTCCTTTATCCCATCAGGAACAGACACGGTCTGAGCCGTGCCTGTATATTTTAATAATTTAGTTCCATCTGTCTGAAAGTCAGAAGATACCACCACACTGGCCTGCGCATCTGACACAGGAATCTGAGTGACTGCTATGGCAAGCGCCAGCAGCATGGCACTCAGAAGTTTCGCTATTTTCCTGCTCATAATTTCTCCACTCTTCCAATCAGCCTGCCTTTTTTATATACACCCTGTCCTTCTTAAAGAACAGTACCAGTGAAATACATGCCATACCGATTGCCAGGAACCACTTGGGATGGATCGGGTCACCTGTCTTAGGTGTTGCATCAATCGTACCTGAAGCTGTCAGGTCAGCTGTATTTACATAAATCGTATACGGAGAGAAATGGGTCGCTGTAAAGTTAATGCAGGGAACACCATTTACTGTTGTAAACTTCACGCCAAGACCTTCCAGGCTTCCGTTAGCAACTGCACCGGCCTTGTTATTGCCTGCATACTGTACCAGTTCATCCGGGATCGGCATGGTAATATTGACAGAAATTCCTGTCGTATCTGCTATCTTGGTCCTTCCGGTTGAATCATAAAGACTGATATCCATCGGGAAATACTGGATCCTGCTGATATCACCATATTCCGCCTGCAATGCTGCTGTTACAGCATCCGTAGCGCTCTGATCCTCCGTGATCTTGACAACAAAATTATCCGTTGCTCCTGTTACAGTTGCTCCGGCCAGTCCTGTATTGGATACACCCGGCTTCGTGATCTCTACTACTGTTCCTGAATTATTTCCTGTATTAGCTGCTCCATTGCTGCTGTTGCTGCTTCCGCCATTGCTGCCGGAACCGCCACTACCCGTTGCTGCAGTTCCTTTCCCTGCCTTATAGGTTGCTGTGATCGCAACATTGGCTGCCGGCATCGTAAATGTTGTAGAAGATGCACTGGCATTGGCAAAGCCTACTCCTGCAGTAGATGTTGTCCACTTATCAAAGGTCTGTCCCTCACCCATAAAATATGCGTTGATCGCTACTACTGCCCCGGCTGCATAGCTGCCGCTTCCGCTTCCACCGGATACACTTACGGTATATTTCTTCGTAGAATCTCCTGCTCCTGGACTTGCCGTAGGTGACGGAGATGCGGAGGACTTGGAACCACTTCCGCTGCCGCCTCCATTATTTTCAGAATCACCTTTCTCATAGGATGCTACTATACTCATATCCTGTGTTACCTTTGAGAAGGTATCCGGTATCCACGCTACAAACTTATAGCCACTCCTTGCTGGCGGCATTGGCGCCGTTGCTGCACCTTCATGGTCTACATACTGTGTACTTATGACCGTCTTTCCATCATATGCGTAAAAGGTAACCGTATGCCTGTTGGAAGATCCGGAATTATCCGAATACTGGGCGATCAGTGTTACATTTGATGTTACGTTATTATAACCATCCTTAGGCATCCATCCGGTAAATGTATATCCAGTTCTTGTCGGGTTAGCCGGCGGTTCAGCACTCTTTCCGGCTTCGACATCCTTTACTTCTTTCAGAAGGGTTCCATCATAATCCAGGAATTTTACCGTATACAGGTCAGATAAGTACTCTACATTAATATTATAATACTGACCATAATCATCTGCCGAGGTACCCTTATAGGTATTAATCGTATTGGTAGATACATGCTCAAAGGCATCACTTACAATATGTACTTCTTTGCCGGGAATCGTTACTTCAATTCCTGTGTTTCCACCAAAAGCTTTTGTGTCTATACGGTTTACTGAATCTGGAAGTCCGACTTCATTCAGCATATCGCAGTCATTAAAGCAGTTCTTAGGAATTATTTTCAGATTTTTGGCATCATCCAGATATACCTTTACGACATCATCACAGTCTTCAAAGGCTCCATCCTTAATTTCACTGACATTAGAAATAATAGGATCCGTCGATGATGCTACGATAGGACTGCTTCCCGTCTTTCCTCTGGAGGGCAGACACTCTTCTATCGTGTAAGTTCCATCTTCATTCACAGAATATACAATACGGTTCTCCGCTGCGAAATAATCATTTCCCGTAATATCAGTTAATGAATCACATCCCCTGAAGGGCGCTGTGCCAATATCAGTACATGCACTGCCCAATGTAACACTTTGCAGTCTTTCACAGCTATCAAAGGCATAATCCGGCAGATATTTCACATCTGTCATCGTAACAGACAGAATTCTATCATTTCCCTTATTTTCTGTTTCATACTGCTTTTCTTCAACACTTCCACTATCATAATCCTTATAATAGCCGCTGAAGAGCCCGGGAATGGAATCATCTGTGCTTCTGGTACACATCTGGTAACTCTTATATCCCTCATCCGAGGAATCAAAATATGTAGTCACATTTCTTGTGTTCTCAGTTGCATCGAAAAATTCAGTTGCATCTATAGAGGTTACTCCAGCAGGAACCACAATATTCAGACAGGAGTTGATCCATTGCAGCTCTTCATCAGTAACAGCTTCAAATTCTCCTCTGGCACTGCTTCCCCGTTCATAATTTTTCTGTATACTATACTTGTTTTCCGGCAATTTATAAAAGGCACCCGGTGTTTTTGCACTCAATACTCCGCTATTTGTACACCATGTACTAAAATCCTTTACATAATCGTCATCAATCCACGGTCCATAATAAACACCTTTATACACATTTTCCTGGTCTTCCGGTGTAGTAGCAGCTGCCCACTGCTTAGTAAAGTCAATACGATATCCGTCATAAGCAGTCTGACTGCTTCCATACTTTTCTGTATAATACTTCTCCATTGCAGCACAGTAGTCCGCATTACGCTCATCAAGCTCATTATACTTGGGATAATCCAGGAGCGTTACTTCACCAGACTTATTGTCATACATAACAGTCAGGAAATCCGGTGCCAGACTCTTGTAACATATTCTTTTACCTGCATCATCTATTTTACTGCTGTCTTTATCAGTTGCAAAATCAAACGGCGCATATCCAGGCACAATATCTCCATGGAAGGTCAGTTCATTACTGGTCGTTTTAAATGCATTATTTCCAATTGTAAAGCCATCATATCCAACTGACGGTGTATGGAATGTTACATCGATCAGTTTAGGGCAATCTGCAAAAGCACTGTCCCCTATGCTCTTTACAGAATCTCCTATTTCAACGCTTTCCAGATTACCAAGTCCCTTAAATACTTCTGCATCGATCGTCTGGATAGAATTATCCTCAATCGTAATAGACCTGATTGCATCTCTCAGCTTATCATCTGCAAAACAGCCATTGCTTATTTTGGTAATAGGATAATTTCCGACCTTGCTCGGAATAATGAGATCGATCGGATATGCACTGGTGGTTCTGTCTATCAGCTCGCAGGAGGTCAGTTCACCATTTTCATTTGCCTGCAGCAGATATTTACCATCACTTACTTCATAGCAATTTACTCCATTGGAATCCACGTAGTTGTAGGGTACAAAATTGGAAACCTTAGTAAAGGCATTCCAGGTGGATTTTCTTGGAAATGCAGTTTGTCCGGAAAGATTCGTCTCCGGTCCCTTAACCTGAAAATCAGGATTGATCACATCCAGGAATAACAGATTATAATCTGCTGACGTATCAGTTGCGTTAAAACCGACGAATCCATTGATATTGCTTCCTTTTGCTGGCGAAAAATCAATTTCCCTTAAGCTTGCACAGCTTCGGAACATTCCGGAAGGAACATTCACCTTATTGGAAATTCCAGTACCGTAGTTGCTCGGGAATTTTACAGTTTCAAGATCGGTTCTTCCTGCAAACAGCAAATCTCCCAGCTCACTTTTATTCTTTTCTCCTGTAATGCCATTGGGTAAGGCGATATTTTTAAGTCCCCCTGTCGGTGCACTGGAAAGAGCAAATACACCTTCGCCCAAGTCAATAACACCGGAGGTGTCCATCTGAATACTCTGGATAGCCGGATCATTATAGAACGCATAATCATCGATCGTGCATTCTGTCGTGATCGTATTTAAATTCACTTCATTTAAATTGGAGCAGTTTGCAAATGCGCCATATCCGATCTCTGAAAGCAGGGAAGGAAAGCTTACCTGTGTAATTCCTGTGCCATAAAAGCATTCCGCTCCTATCTTACTTGTATATGACAGGGATACCGTTTTCAGATCAGAACAGTTTTTAAAGGCTCTGTTCCCGATATGCTGTACATTGTTCAGCTCCACATTCTGGATAAAGCTTCCTACAAAAGCCTCATCTCCTACATATTTCAGTGTATCAGGCATATTCAGAGTATTAACGTTCGTAACACCCTTAAATGCATTACTTGCTACACCAAGAACAGGCATCGGTGCCGTTCCAGTTACAAGGAAGCCCAGTTTATCTGTATCTGAAGTAGCCGTATCTGCCTTTACCAGATAAATATCTGCTTCTGTTGCTTCCGGCGTACCATCTTTTGCCGGTACCAGTGCAAAGTCACCATACACACTGATTGCAGGTGTCTGGTCACAATAATACTTATATTTCTCGGCAGGTGAAAAATCATTAGCAGGCACATATTCCAGTTTTGTTGGCTGTGATGGTGCAGGATCATTTAATATGGCAGGCTTTTCCGGTTTGTTCTCTTCTATGGCTCCAGCTTTGTTCCACTCATCAATAGCGTCATTATATGCTTTTTCTGCTTTTGTATACTTCAGGTAATAATCACATTTTTCCATGAAGGTATCGTATTCCTCCTTACGATACTTTTCAATCCACTCCATTTCTTTTGTCTTTTGTCCGCTCGAATTGTAATTCAGGTAATCTGGATCATAGGCAAATGAAGTTTTCTGGCTTCCTGTTCCTGTGTTATAGAAGCTATCGAATTCCGTCTTGTTTACCTTCATATACTCATTGGAGGTATAACTGTCTATATTAATCTCTGATTCCTGAAAGGTATCATTGTAATCAGAAATAATAGCTGCATTCGCATTATTAACCTGTACCACATAATATTTAAACTGCCAGTTCAGGGACCATGTACCGCCATTGTCTCTTACATAGTAGGAAGTATTTGTCGGCTTATTTCCAGGCCCTGACAATGCTGTCTGCATATCATAAGAAATATCATGATTTGCTGAATTATAAGAAATGTTATTTCTGGTATCTTTTACAGAATCAGCTTTCAAAGTCTCGGCCTCTATATCCTGCACAGGTATCGCTGCTACTGCTACCGCAGATGCCATAAACAGTGCACCGACTGTTTTCCTTATCCTTCTTCTGAGTCTGAGATTTTTTACCTTTGTTTCCTTTGCTTTTGCCATCAGATTTTTCTCCCTATTCATCTTTGTATCCTTCTATCGATCAAAGACCTTATAAAATCTTTTTTGCCACTACCACAAATCTTCCGTCCTTCTGCGAATTATCACAGGTAGACAGGGTTAACAGGCTGTCTCCATAGCCTGCTGTCACTCCCGTGTCATATAAGGAAAGCTTCTTCATCTCCTCCATATATGACTGAAACTCTGTTCCGGAATTTGCATTAATAAACTGATAATATTTAAAAACAAGATCATCTTCGTTGTACACCTGGGAACGGAATACATACATTATCTCATAGGTTCCCTTTTCATAGATGGTGTCAAACTGAATTTCTTTATGTTTTTCATAATAGGATTCCTTGGCATATTTCTGAAGCTGTCCAAACATCTGCCCGGACTTCATATGATGCCCGTATATGATCAGGTTCGTGCTTCTTGGATACACACTACAGGAGCAGTCCAGAAAAAGACTGCCATTTTTGTCATATTCCTGATTAAAATTATGCTCAAGGTAATACTTGTTATCCGATGTCTGCATGACAGGATAATCTATTATTGTATCGTCAATTTTAAGCCATCCGATTAGCTTTTTATTCTTTTCAAATAAGGTTTTATATTCGTCGAGTATCTCAGGCATATCCTCTGATGTCCTGTGTACTGTAACATCATTGCCCATATTTAGCTGGCTCAGTGTCCTGCTTCCTTTTAATTCTGCAAGACTTTCATAATCCATGCCTGTCCTTGTACTCTGAAAATAATAAAAACCAAAATACCCAAAGCAGACCACTGCGATCCCGGAAGCCAGCACTACGATCAGCTTCCGTCTTCTTTCTCTTTTCTTCAGCTCCTTCTGGATCTGTTTCTCCAGATTTTTGTCAAACTGCGCTGAGTGCACAGTCTGATTTTTTTTCTTTTCTGCGGATTTTTCTTTTCTTCCTGCTTTTTTCTCTTTTATGTATTTTCTTTTAGTGCCTGCATTACTGGCGGTGATTCCCTGTGCTTTAAAAGCTTCTATTTTTTCATATATCTCATCATCAAAATCAGTACCAACTACTGTTTCAAACCGGAAGCTCCCACTCTGCAGCTCTGCATATAATTCATATACCTGCTTCGGATTCTCCTGATCCAGTTTCTTTTTGATCTGCTCTATCTTTTTCAGATCCCGCAGCGCTGCTTCATAATCAGCTCTGGTTCTGAAACGTCTGCCGGCTACTGTCAGCATATCTGCCGTCATGGCGCCCACTTCTCCTTTATGACATATATAATTTATTTTACTATATGTTGAAATTTATTCAAGACTTTTCGCTATATATCGAAATAGGAAAAAGGAACTGCCGCAAAACAGTTCCTTCTTTTCATTGTCCAATTTCTCTTGTCAGTTCTTCCAGAAGCTTTTTCTGCTTTACCTTGATGTAAGGAAGCAGCTCCTCGCTGCTCTTTTCTTTCAGCAGCTTACAGCCATACATGATCTTGCCATCATCAATCTGTTTGCTCCAGACGATAATCCCTTGAATCACAAAGTCAAATTCTTCGTCTTCAACATGAAGCTCTGCAAAAGTTCCTTCCTTCAGTGCTGTGCTTTCTCTTCTTACGATACGGAAGCCCTTTTCGCTGACATCCACGAGCAGCACAAAGCTGTCTTCTCCCTCAATCTGGCAGTCTACCGGGATCCCTATGTAGATACGGAACGACTCCCTCTTTTCCTGAAGCCTGTCCTCTTTTTTCTCATTACCAACTTCTGCTCTGTTGATCCATTCGATCTTCTTTTCACCATGGTCAAATGCAACTGCCTCTATATCATAATCCGGAGAATTCAAATCAATATTCAGTCCCTCATAGTAATAAATATCGATCTGGCATCTCTTCTCGGAATTCCTTCGTATTTTTCCCCAGATTTCAGTTTTCTTTTCGCCGTCCCGGGATGCCTCCAGTCTGATCGGTGTTCCTTCTGCTAATTCGGATAATCTCATGGCTGATCTCCTTTGATTTGGTTCTTTTCATCCTGCTTATTATCCCTCATCCAGCTCCTAAAGTCAATGTATGCTTCTTCCATTCTTACATAATGTGCAACAGTTCATTTCTTTTCTTTCAATCTGATACACAATGCAGTAATCACGACTGCCGCCGCAAAAGAAACAACTCCTGTCAGCACATAGCCCCCGGCATCCTCATGCAGAAGAATAGCGCCATACATTCCCTGTGCCGTGATCTGTGTCTGCCCGGTCACAGCACCCGCTGTTCCCACAAGAAGCACGAACAATACCATGCACAAAACAGACAGCCGGCAGATCAGACTCCTTTCCTGCCAGTATCGTTTTTCAAGCACACGTTTTTTCACCAGCCTGACACGCTTTTCTGTATCATACATATTGTCTGAAGCTCCTTTCCTAATACATTGCAAAAAAAGATTCTTTATTATCTTAGGTACAGAAAATCAGAAAAACTCTCACCTTTTTTTAAATATCAGTTTTCCGGCTGCCAGAATCATGACAGGCAGGGCATATGCAATATACTGTGCTGCGCCTCCATAAGCGATCAGAAGATTATATGTCGCGTGAAAGGTAATAGCAGCCCCGAGCAGGCCACAGGTTCCGGCGATTTTCAGCCATGCCCGCTGCCATGCATACGCAAGCCCATCTCCCACGATTGCACTGCATATTACGTGCATTGCTCCCGTTCCAAACCCGCGGAAGAAAATGAATGAAAAATACTCTGCGCCATTTTGTATCAGATAACAGACATTCTCAAAGGTTGCAAAGGAAAGACCAACGATCATGGCAGCCGTCTTGATCTTCCCCGGCTCCGGTTCAAATATAAGAAGAAAAAACAGCAGCGGTAGAAACTTCATCACTTCCTCTACAACCGGAGCAATCTCTGCAGCAGCCACAAATGCATCTGCCTTGTACAGCGCAGCAAAAAATGTATTGATATAAGCAGAAAGCATACATGCACTCATTCCGGCAAAGCAGAAGAAAAAGAAACTGATTTTCCGTTTCCCCATGCAAAGAGCCCCGATCAGCAGCGGTGACACCATACAGATGAACACATTTTCTATGTAAGTCATGATACCACCGCCCTTCTTGTAGCAGGCAGCAGCCACAAAATACAGCAGGTCAGCAGAATATCAAACCAGAAATTGGGATTTAAAAAACTGTTGTTCTGCCAGAAGCAGCCTGAAATCCAGAGTGCATACTCTGCAGCCACATAGCATAAGACTACGATGTGAAAATACTTCATATTTTTCTCACACCCTATCTGTTTTTCTGCATAGAAAAGCCCCCTGATGGAGCAGTAAGAAATAATGATCAACATAGCGCACCATAGCAGGTTGGACAAAATATCACCATAGCTGCAGAAAAACAAAAACAGGGGAACCCCAATGATCAGCGAAAGCCATGCCGCGTTACATTTGAAAGAACGCTCTTCCCCACTGGACAGCGTATATTGCAGAATGCGAAGGAAAATAACGCTTGAGATCCATCCAAACTCTGATACATAAAAAACCTGTGGCGTTTTTGAAAACAACAGCAGATAAAGTGTCCAGTAAAGTGCGCCAAGTGTAAAACAGCCATAAAAGCAGGTCAGCAGGAAATAAGCCTGACTGCGTTTTTTCCAATACCGGATACCCGCAAGACCAAACCCCAGCAGGGCAGCCAGAAATTGTAAAAGATTATTGATCAGCTCCATCCTCTCTGTCCCCCTTTTTATCTTCTGTATCCTGGCTCTGCCCATCCAGCAGGCGGATGCGGAAGCACAAAATGGTAACACATATGCCAAGTAGAAAAGCAAGCAGCCCTATGGCAATATAGCCAAGTGCTTCACTGTTGCCAAATATGCTGGCTGCCATATCATAATTGGAATAGCTGTTGTTCCGGTTCCGGCTGGCAGCATCAGGTATGAAAAAGGAGAGACAGATGATCAGCACAAGGCTTGCTGCTACTGCACAGATGCCAGTGATCCGGCTGCGGTGCAGTCTTTCCTCTCTCTCTCTTTTTTCGATCCGCCGTTTCACCTCGGCAATCCTTTCCTCATTACTCCGCATTTGTGATTCCCTCCCGTTCCAGTAATCCGCACAGTCTTTCTTTTCCCCGGTACACCATGTTTGTGATCTGCTTTACGCTTTTCCCCATAACCTCGGCTGCCTGCAAATAGCTCATGCCCTCAAAATAGGTCAGATAGAGAGCCTCCCGGTAATCCGGCTTCAGCTCTCCCATACAGAAATGCAGGATCCGGTTGCGCTCTCTGGTCCGTACAACATCCTCCACCAGCATTTTCCCATCTGGCTCTCCATCCAGGTCATCAAGGCTGAAGGAATGTCTCCGTTTGCTCTTATGACGCAATGCCATGTGTCGCGCTGCTTTATACATATATGCTTTCAGTCCTCCATCCCGTATGTGGGGCTTTTTCGTAAACAGATAGGAAAAAACCTCTATCATCAGGTCCTCAGCCTCGTGAACATCCTGCAGATACCCGTTTATGTACATAGTCAGCGGATTACCGTATTTTTTCATTAATTCATCAAGTCCCGTTTCATCTCCATTTACGTACCGCCTGTATAATTCTTCATCGGAAACCATGCCGTTCACTTCCTTTCCCCTTGCCAGCCCTGTACAGATAGGATATCTATATCATATGCAAATATCAGTATATTTTCAAGAATGACGTTTTGGCCAGTTTTTAAAAATTTTCTGTCCCCCATAGAAACACATACAAGCCTGCCTTCATAAGATATAGCATAAAACAACAAACCCTTTTGGAGGCAATACCATGAGTGATTTAACAGCTACCGGATGTGGATGCACATCCAATACATCTTCTAATTCCGGATGTGGATGCAGCACCATGACCTGGATCATCATCTTACTGTGCCTGTGTGGCGGATGTGGCAACGGCTGTGGTAATAACAGTCTTTTTAACTCTGGCAACGGCTGCGGATGTGAAAGTATTCTGATCATTCTCTTACTTCTTGGCTGCTGTGGCGGCAACAGCTGCGGATGCAACTAACAGCTTCTGATTCTTTTCATCATTTCTGAAGGTAGGTCCTGAAAAGGGCCTACTTTTCTGCATAGGACCGGTAGTCAGCTCATACATTTAAGATAGCAGAGAAAACAGCTTCATCCGTCAGGCATTGAAAGGAGGATTCCATGGAGCAGCAGGATGGGAACAAGGTAATGGCATTTGACACATTATTCAGCACGAATCATATTGCCATGCTTAAGATCCTTCTTTCCTGTCTGGACTATCAGGCTCAGAAATCCATGGCTGTTTATATTAAATTTCTTGAGCTGCAATATACGATCCATTATTACAACCAGAATCCTCATCCTCTCTGCGGCTGCACAGGACCGGACGCTTCCCGTGATCTTCCCTCTCTCTGTAAAGAGCTTCTTCCGTACTGTGATGAAAAGGAAAAGAAACAGATTGAGCAGCTCTGCAGCCTTTTCCAAAGCATGGAAATGTACCGGGAATTTTCAAAAACGATGGAAACCATGAAAGATATGATCCCCGGATTTGCTGATATGTCTGATCTGTTTTCATCCGGTGATCCTTCTTCAGGCTCTTCACCGGATATCATGTCGTTACTAATCAATATGCTCACTCCTGAGCAGCAGGAAATATTTCAGATGTTTGGAGGTAACCATAATGACAAATGAATGGATGCAGGATGAATCCCTGCAAAATATCGATCCCTATAAGCTGGAATTCCTTCAGGCGCTGGTTTTTGAAAGCAGTAATCTGCGTAAAGAGCAGCTCCTCCCATTTTTAATGGCAGTAGCCAGACGGGGACAGGAAAAGAAGGTCACGTTCTCAGATGAGGAAATCAGCACTATCGCCGCTGTGCTAAAGAAGCACGCCACACCAGAAGAGCTGTCCAAAATGGATAAGATTCTTTCCATGCGGGCGCGCTCCTGATCCTGCGTGCAGAAAAAAAGGGGACTGCAGACTGATATAGCATCATTCTGCAATCCCTGACATTTATTTCATAACAATATTTACAATTCTTCCCGGTACATAGATTTCTTTTACAATGCTTCCGGTCAGCTTATCAGCGATCACCTTCTTCGCATTCTCAATGACAGTATCCTTCTGGTCATCCTTATGGATCGCCAGAGTCGCTCTTGTCTTACCATTGATCTGGACCGCGATCTCTACTGTAGCTTCCTTTGTTTTCTCTTCATCAAACTCGGGCCATACTGTCTGATAAACTCTTCCGTCAAATCCTGCTCTCTGCCACAGTTCCTCTGTGATATGGGGAGCAACCGGATTCAGCAGTGTAAGCAGCGTCCTGTATTCACCCTTTGTTACGGAATTCTTCTTATAGAATTCATTGATCAGTGCCATCATGGCTGCGATCGCTGTATTATACTTCAGGTTTTCAAAGTCGCTGCTGACCTTCTTAATGGTCTGGTGCAGCTTTACTTCCATATCAGCAGAGTAACCATCCTCCTCTGTCAGGATATCCTGCAGCTTCCATACTCTTTCAAGGAATCTTCTACAGCCCTTCACACCATCCTCTGACCAGGATGCGCTTAAGTCAAAGGCACCGATAAACATTTCATAAGTACGTAAGGTGTCAGCACCATAGTCTCGTACAATATCGTCCGGATTGACAACATTGCCTCTGGACTTGCTCATCTTCTCTCCGTTAGATCCAAGGATCATGCCGTGGGAGGTTCTCTTCTGATACGGTTCCGGGCAGGGAACAACTCCCTCATCATAAAGGAATCTGTGCCAGAATCTGGAGTACAGAAGATGCAGCGTGGTATGCTCCATACCGCCATTGTACCAGTCAACAGGCATCCAGTATTTCAGTGCTTCCTGGCTTGCCAGTTCTTTATCATTGTGCGGATCAGTATAGCGCAGGAAATACCAGGATGATCCGGCCCACTGAGGCATGGTATCTGTTTCTCTCTTGGCAGGACCTCCACAGCAGGGACATGTAGTATTTACCCACTCCGTCATGGCTGCAAGAGGTGATTCGCCATTATCTGTCGGCATATAGCTTTCCACATCCGGAAGCTCCAGTGGAAGCTCGCTTTCCGGCAGCGCTACATAGCCGCACTTATCGCAGTGTACGATCGGGATCGGCTCTCCCCAATAACGCTGTCTGGAGAATACCCAGTCTCTCAGCTTATAATTGGTCTTTGCATGTCCAATTCCCTTTTCGGTCATGAACTCGATGATCTTCTCCTTGGCATCCGCAACGGATAATCCATCAAGAAATCCTGAATTCACCAGTGTTCCTGTTGCTACATCTGTATAAACAGCCTCATTGACATCAACAGGACTTCCTGCTACGACCTCGATGATCGGCATATTGAACTTCTTTGCAAACTCCCAGTCTCTTTCGTCATGGGCGGGTACAGCCATGATGGCACCGGTACCATAGCTCATCAGTACATAATCAGAAACCCAGATCGGAATTTCCTTGTCATTCACAGGGTCGATCGCTGTCAGACCATCCAGCATGACACCGGTCTTGTCCTTGGCAAGCTCTGTACGCTCAAAATCAGATTTCTTCGCTGCCTGCTCTCTATAGGCAACGACCTCATCATAGTTCTTCAGATCATCCTTATACTTATCGATCATCGGATGCTCCGGGCTGATGACCATGTAGGTTACACCAAAAAGGGTATCCGGTCTTGTGGTATAAACTGTCAGCTTCTCATCCTTGCCCTTAACAGCAAAGTCTACTTCCGCACCGGTTGACTTACCGATCCAGTTCTTCTGGGAAACCTTGACTCTTTCAATATAATCTACCGTATCCAGTCCCTCGATCAGCTTGTCTGCATAAGCAGTAATCTTCAGCATCCACTGGCTCTTTACCTTACGGATAACCTCGCTTCCGCACCTCTCACAGACACCGTTGACTACCTCTTCATTGGCAAGTCCGACCTTACAGGAGGTACACCAGTTGATCGGCATCTCTGCCTTATAGGCAAGTCCGGCCTTGAACAGCTTTAAGAAGATCCACTGTGTCCATTTATAATATTTAACGTCAGTCGTATTGATCTCACGATCCCAGTCAAAGGAATAACCAAGGGAATGTAACTGGCTCTTAAATCTCTTCACATTATTCTCGGTAACGATCCTTGGATGGATATGATTCTTGATCGCATAGTTCTCGGTAGGAAGCCCGAATGCATCCCAGCCCATGGGATACAGAACGTTGTAGCCCTGCATTCTCCTCTTTCTGGCTACGATGTCCAGTGCCGTATACGGTCTTGGGTGTCCTACATGAAGTCCCTGTCCTGAAGGATAAGGGAACTCAACCAGTGCATAGTATTTCGGTTTGGTAAAGTCATCTGATGTCTTGAAAGCCTTTTCATCGTCCCAGACCTTCTGCCATTTGGTCTCTACTTCCCTGTGATTATATAATTCAGCCATTGTAAACTCTCCTCTCATCATGGCATAATAAACCAATCACAATTTTACCTACTCTTAAGAGCATTGTCAAGAAAAAGAAACGGCACTGCGCCTGTGCGCAGCACCGTTTCTTCAGGGCCACATACCCCATATGTGTCCTCTTTTCCTTCTCTAAAAAGACCCCCGTCTTTTATTCTTCATTTCCTTCTGCTACCTTGGCAGCTCTCGCTGCTACTTCCTTCTCCTGAATATCAGAGGGTGTCTGTTCATAGCGGGCAAATTCATAGGAATAATCTCCTCTTCCTCCCGTCATGGAACGAAGATCCGTACAATATCCAAACAATCCCATCATCGGAACATCTGCCAGGATCTCCTGGCTTCCTCCGGCTACCGGATTCATGCCAAGCACTCTTCCTCTTCTCTTATTCAGATCTCCCATAACATCTCCGGTATAGGAATCCGGTACAGTAACCTTAAGTGACATGATCGGCTCTAAGAGGATCGGTCCAGCTTCCATAAAGCCCTTCTTAAATGCCTGTTTTGCTGCAGTCTTGAATGCCATTTCTGAAGAATCAACCGGATGATAGGATCCATCGTAAAGAACTGCTTTTACTCCAACAACCGGATAGGCTGCCAGAGGTCCCTTCACAGTCGCTTCCTGGATACCCTTTTCTACAGCCGGGAAGTAGTTCTTCGGCACGGCGCCGCCTACAACCTCCTGTTCAAATACATAAGGCTTTTCCAGATCACCGGAAGGGCCAAAACGCATCTTTACGTGACCATACTGTCCATGACCGCCGGACTGCTTCTTATACTTATATTCCACATCAGAGGTTTTCTTAATGGTCTCACGGAAGGCTACCTTAGGCCTGCTCAGTTCAATCTCAACCTTATATTCATTCAGAAGCTTGCTTGCGATCACCTCCAGATGAAGATCACCCATTCCATACAGGAGCATCTGCTTATTTTCTGCATCATTGACATAGCGCATGGTCAGATCTTCATGGGAAATCTTCTGAAGAGCCTGGGAAATCTTATCAACATCACCTTTATTCTTAGGCTTATATCTCATATATGTATAAGGTACCGGCAGCTCCCATTTACCATACTTGATTGTCGTAGCCTTAGTGGATAAGCTGTCACCGGTTCTTGCTGCTGTCAGCTTGGCAAGTGCTCCGATATCCCCCGCATGAAGCTCTTTGATCTCAATCGCCCTGCTTCCCTGCATTACATACAGCTTGCTGATCTTTTCTTCAATATCCTTATCAACATTGTAGATCATATCATCTGCCTTTAATACACCGGAGTTCACCTTGATCAGAGAATACTTTCCAATGAAGGGATCTACGATCGTCTTCCAGATATAAGCAGATTTGGCCTTGGAGAAATCATAGTCCGCATGATAAATATCACTGGTCTTCATATTGATACCTGCTACTACCCTGTTCTCCGGACTCGGGAAGTACTTGATGATATCGTCAAGCAGTGTATACATACCCTGACACAGTGTGTTGGAACCCATTGTCATGGGGACGATACTGCCACCACAGACATTGGTTCGAAGTGCTGCCCTGATCTCCGCCTCTGAAAATATCTCTCCGTTAAAATAACGCTCCATCATATCTTCACTGGTTTCTGCCACAGATTCCATCAGGGTATCTCTGCAGATCTGAAGATTTGGCTTATTGTAATCCGGCACCTCACATTCTGTAACCTCCTTACCCTGCCAGCGGTTACCTGTCTCTGTAATGACATTGATGTAGCCGACAAATTTCTCATTCTCACGGATAGGCAGATGGAAGGGAGCCATTTTCTTGCCAAACATGGCGGTCATATCTTCTACTACCTGACGGAAGGATGCATTATCCACATCCATATTGCTGACGTAGATCATGCGGGGCAGTTTGTACTTCTCGCAGAGATCCCATGCCTTCTTCGTACCGACCTCCACACCGGCCTTACCATTAACTACAATAATCGCTGCTCCGGCAGCACTGATGCCCTCTTCCACTTCGCCTGCGAAATCAAAAAAGCCAGGTGTATCAATGATATTGATCTTATTTCCAGCCCATTCGATCGGGATCACGGAAGTACTCACTGAAATTTTACGTTTCTGCTCTTCCTTGCCAAAATCGCTCACTGTATTTCCGTCATCTACCTTTCCAAGGCGGGAAGTAATACCTGACAGATATGCCATAGCCTCAACCAGACTGGTCTTGCCGCTGCCGCCATGTCCCAGCAGAACGACATTACGAATCTTGTCAGTAGTGTAAATATTCATATTGTTTCCTCCGTTTTCTGTTATTTTGGGCATTTTAACAAAATTTGAATTTAAAATCCTTTTCTCCAGGAAAACCCATGAGTACATTTTACTAAAATAATCTGAATTTTTCAATACTTTTTGTTAATTAAGTACACACGTCAGCATTGTTCATAGTATTTTCCATCTCTTATACATTCCAGTTGAATTTCGTGCTTTAAAGTGCTATATTACCCTTAGTATTTTGTACCCGGAAAGGAAGAAAAATCATCATGGAACATCAGATTACCTGTGGCTTTATCGGTCTTGGCCTGATCGGCGGTTCAATCGCAAGGGCTCTTCGGCAGTATCACCCGGATTACCGGCTGATCGGTTATGATGTCAACCGGGAAGCAACTGCACTTGCTGTTTCAGAAGGTATCCTTGATCTGGAGCTTTCCAGTATCAGCAGTGAATTTTCTTCCTGTGACTATATTTTCTTATGCGCACCGGTATCCTTTAATGACGAAAACCTTCTGGCTCTTAAAGCATACCTCTCAAAGGATTGTCTGCTTACCGATGTCGGCAGTGTCAAATCCGATATCCACAGGCATATTAAAGAGCTCTCTCTGGAGGATCAGTTTATCGGAGGCCACCCCATGGCTGGCAGTGAACGGACAGGCTTTGCCAACTCCAAGGCACTTCTTCTGCAGAATGCCTACTATATCCTCACCCCTACCGCTTCCGTAAGGAAGGAATGGGTCGAAAAATACAGGGAGCTTGTCACCTCCCTGAAGGCCATCCCTCTTGTGATCACCTGTGAAAAGCATGACTACATCACCGCTGCCATCAGCCATCTGCCTCATGTGATCGCTGCTTCCCTTGTCAATCTGGTAAAGGAAGAGGACGGTAGTGAAGGACTGATGAAAATGATCGCTGCCGGGGGGTTTAAGGACATCACAAGGATCGCTTCCTCTTCTTCTGATATGTGGCAGCAGATCTGCCTGACTAACAGGAATAATATCCTTACTCTGCTTGACCATTATATGGAAGCCCTTTCTGCGATCCGCACGGAGATTTCCGCTGCAGACGGTGAACGGATCTATGATTTTTTCCGCAGTGCCAGAGAATACCGGGATTCCTTCATCAATGCTTCCAGCGGTCCTATCAAAACCTCTTATACCCTCAGCATTGATATTGCCGACAGAACCGGTTCCATCGCAAATGTTGCTGCCATTCTGGCCGATCATAATATCAGTATCAAGAATATTGGTATCCTCCACAACAGAGAACAGCAGGAGGGTGCCCTGAATATTGAATTTTATGCTGAAGAAAGCATAGAAAAGGCAGCCGCTATCCTCTCTGAAAGCGGCTACCCCATCCACGAAAAATAAATACACTACAACAAAATGCAGGCCAGACAGCCTGCATTTTCTTTATGATTCCCAGCTTTAATATCCTGCAAATTTTTCCGATTCCCTGATCCTTGCAAGTGCTCTTGCCATGGCCGCCCGCGTCATATGATACTCCCGGATGCTCTGATTCTGGCGCAGCCGTTCATTTGCTCTTTCCAGCGCTTCTCTTGCCCGGTTTTCATCAATATCTTCCGGTCTTTCTATCGTGTCTGTCAAAAGCACAACTCTGTTATTGGCTACCTGGCAATAGCCACGTCCTACTACCACACTGGTAAAAGCCTCTCCCTCTTTCTTCCGGAATCTGGCTTCCCCTTCTGTCACAGCGATCATAAGCTCTTCATGGTGTGCCATAACAGCCCTTTCTCCATCTGGTGCCGGAATGATCAATGAATTACAGAGTCCTTCATAAAAGACTCCATTACTGGAGATCATTTTCAAATAAAAATCTGACATCATAAGCTCCTTTCAAGACCGTCTGCCAGCCTCTGCCTATACACTACCTTCCATTGCCTTCGCCTTTTCTGCCACATCCTCGATCGTTCCGACATTAAAGAATGCTGCTTCCGGATAAGCATCTGCTTCTCCGTTAATGATCGCCTGGAAACCACGGATCGTATCCTTAAGCGGTACATACTTTCCGGGAATACCAGTAAAGTTCTCAGCCACATGGAAGGGCTGTGAAAGAAATCTCTGGATCTTTCTTGCACGGCTTACGGTCAGCTTATCCTCCTCAGACAGCTCCTCCATACCAAGAATGGCAATGATATCCTGCAGCTCCTTATATTTCTGGAGCATCTCCTGTACCCTTCTTGCTGTCTCGTAATGCTCCTGTCCTACCACATCTACTTCCAATATACGGGATGAGGATTCCAGCGGATCTACCGCAGGATAAATTCCCTGTTCCACGATCTTTCTGGACAGGACGGTAGTTGCATCCAGATGGGCAAAGGTGGTTGCCGGTGCCGGGTCAGTCAGATCATCTGCCGGCACATAAACTGCCTGCACAGAGGTAACTGATCCCTTTCTTGTAGAAGCGATCCTCTCCTGAAGCTCTCCCATTTCAGTAGCCAGTGTGGGCTGATAGCCTACTGCTGACGGCATACGTCCAAGCAGTGCAGACACCTCGCTTCCAGCCTGTACATAACGAAAAATATTATCTATGAACAAAAGTACATTCTGATTCATTTCGTCACGGAAATACTCCGCCATGGTCAGACCTGTTTCTGCTACCCTCATACGGGCTCCTGGGGGCTCATTCATCTGTCCGAATACCAGGGCTGTCTTTTCCAGGACTCCGGATGCCTTCATTTCTGTCCACAGATCATTTCCTTCCCTGGAACGTTCACCAACACCGGTAAAAATAGAATATCCGCCATGCTCTGTTGCAATATTCCGGATCAGCTCCTGGATCAGGACAGTCTTTCCTACACCGGCACCGCCAAACAATCCGATCTTGCCGCCCTTTGCATAAGGAGCAAGCAGATCGATGACCTTGATCCCGGTCTCCAGTATTTCAACCACAGGACTCTGTTCCTCGAAGGTTGGCGGTTTTCGGTGGATACACCATTTTTCACTGTCCGTAACCGCATCTCCTCCGTCTATGGCTTCTCCAAGGACATTGAACAGTCTTCCCAGCGTTTTTTCTCCCACCGGAACCGTAATTCCGGCTCCTGTTGGGGTTACCTCCATGTCTCTGCAAAGTCCTTCACTGGCTGACAGCATGATACACCGTATCACATTATTGCCAAGCTGCTTTGCCACCTCCATGACACATTTTTTTCCCTGATTTTCTACTGTCAGTGCCTCTTTAATATGGGGGAGCGGTCCCTTTTCAAACTGTACGTCAACTACAGGTCCCGATATCTGTATGATTTTTCCTTTTTCCATCACACATTCACCTCTTTTATTCTTTGCTGCAGCCTCGCAGCCCTTTTCTTTTTCGCTTCTCTCTTCTTACGCTGTGCCCGCGCACCGCTTGAAACCTCTGTGATCTCCTGCGTGATCTGTGCCTGCCTTGCCCGGTTATACATGATGTTCAGATCATGCAGCAGCTTATCTGCATTATCTGTAGCAGCTTCCATTGCCATCATCCTGTCATTCTGCTCGCTGCAGAAGGCTTCTACCAGTGCTCCATAAATAAAGCCGGCAAGATAATTGGGTACGATCATGTCCACTGCGTCCTTTGCTGAAGGTTCCAGCATAAACTCTTCCTGATAGACATCTGTCGGCGGCTGAGGAAGCTGCTTTCCTGACAGGGGCAGCAGCCGTTTATCCTCTGCCTGACACAGCATGCTGTTTTCCATACGGGTATAGATCACATGCAGCTCTTCGATCTCTCCCGCCATATACTTTTCTCTCAGGATCTCGCTGATCCATCTGGCTCTGTCAAAGGTAGGATCCTGTACCGTATAGGTAAAATTCTCTGCAATGGGAATATGCTTTCCGGCAAAATACTGCCTTCCAAGCTCACCCACCACAAAAAGACTGATCTGCTTTTCTGACTGATCCAAAAACTGCTGTGCCAGCTTCAGTATATTGTGGTTATAGGCTCCGGCCAGTCCCTTGTCTCCGGTGATCACAAGCAGCCCGATCCTAGTACATTTTCTGGAAGAGTCTTCAAAGTAGGGATGCTCCATTTCCGGCAGGTGCCGCATGATACGTTCAATGGTGGACTGCAGCATATAGAAATATGGCTCTGTCCTTTCCAGATCTCTTTTTGCTTTTTTCAATTTCGTGGATGAGATCATGTACATGGCTCCCGTGATCTTACGGGTATCCTCTATGCTTCTGATCCGGCTCTGAATTTCTCTTAAGCCCGCCATGTCAGCTCACCACCTGACTTTTATATTCCTTCACAGCTGAAACAATCCTCTTTATCAGATCGTCGCTCAGCGTTTTCATCTGTTCAATCTCATTTCCGATCTCTGGATGCTTTTCATCCATATAGGTGAGCATATTTCCCTGAAATTCCTTCAGCTTCGGAACCGGAATGTCCAAAAACAGCTTATTCGTTGCACTGCACAGGGTGATCACCTGTTCATGCAGTGACATCGGATGCTCCAGCGGCTGCTTTAACAGCTCCATCAGCCCTTTTCCATATTGCAGCTGCTGCATGGTAACAGCATCCAGATCTGAGCTGAACTGGGTAAAGACTTCCATTTCACGGTACTGGGCAAGATCAATACGGATGCTTCCTGCCGCCTTTTTCATGGCCTTGGTCTGTGCTGCACCACCTACACGGGATACAGAAAGACCTACATTGACAGCTGGACGCATTCCCGAGAAAAACAGATCACTTTCGAGAAAGATCTGTCCGTCTGTAATGGAAATCACGTTGGTCGGGATATAGGCTGATACATCACCTGCCTGTGTTTCAATGATCGGCAGCGCCGTAATGGAACCGCCTCCCATGGTATCGCTGAGCTTGCTGGATCTCTCCAGAAGTCTTGAATGCAGATAAAAGACGTCACCGGGATAAGCCTCACGTCCGGGGGATCTCTCAAGCAGCAGGGAAAGTGCACGATAAGCAACGGCATGCTTGGAAAGATCATCATAAACGATCAGGACATCCTGCCCTCTGTACATGAAATACTCAGCCAGTGCAGTTCCTGAATAGGGCGCAATATACTGGAGCGGTGCCGGATCACTGGCTGTAGAAGATACCACGATCGTATATTCCATCGCCCCATGCTTTTCCAGTGTATGTACCAGCTTGGAAACCGTAGATGCCTTCTGTCCGATCGCCACATAAATACAGATCACATTTTTCCCCTTCTGGTTCAGGATCGTATCCACTGCGATTGAGGTTTTTCCTGTCTGTCTGTCTCCGATGATCAGTTCTCTCTGTCCACGTCCGATCGGGAACATGGAATCGATGGAAAGAATACCGGTCTCAAGCGGTGTATCCACAGACTTTCTGTCAACAATACCGGGCGCAGGCTGCTCGATCGGTCTGTAATCCGAGGCACTGATCTCTCCCTTGCCATCAATCGGGGCTCCGAGAGCATTCACAACTCTTCCGATAAATTCATCTCCTACCGGAATTCCTGCCATACGGCCGCTTCGTACAGCCTTTGTACCTTCTTCTATTTCTTCCTCATCATCAAACAGGATACAGCCGACCTCGTCTTCCCTGATATCCTGCACCATGGCCTTCTGTCCATTTTCGAAGATCACAACCTCTCCATACATGGCATGGTCAATTCCATCCACATAGACGATCCCGTCACCAACACTGTTGACAATACCTACTTCATTTCCGGATACATCAATATTTTCAAGGCTGTCCCTAAGAATACTGATAATTCCCTTCTGAACCAAAAGAGAATCTTTTCCGGACAGCTCCATGGAATCAATCTTTTTTTTCAGAAGTGCCTCCCGGCCCTTTGTACTCCAGTCGTATTCCTGGCTTCCGGCCCGAAGGATAAATCCACTTCCCAGATTTTCATTCTGCTTTCTGGTCAGGTTCAGGACTCTTCCCGGGTATTTTTCCTCCAAAAAGCTGACAATGCCTTTAAGCTGTCTGTCACTTGGCTCTGTTACATATTCAAGGACACAGTCAAGCGGCTGCTTTTCTTCTGCTGACAGAGTATGATACTCCTCCTTCAGCATTTCAAGCTCAGAAACCTGACAATGGGCAGCCAGAAGCTTTAAAAGTCCTCTGATCTGCAGCGGGAAGATCTTCTGGATGATTTTTTCTTTATTTTCAGGTGAGGCAGTCGGATCATCCAGCTGCTTCTGGATCTCCGGTACGATCTGCAGCAGGTCAAGTGCCTCATCTATATCCCGGTCTGCAATCTGCTCACCTATCATTTTTTCCAGATAAATATTAAGATTCTGCATGCTCACTCTCACCTGCTTTTGTCAAAAATTTGTCATATAGTTCACTGTTATCTTCTTCCTTCTGCATTCCCTCTGACGCAGCTGAGAATAGCAGGGAACGGATTTCCTTTTCTGCACGGCTGACCATTTTGCTATGCTCCAGCTCAGCAGTTTTTTGGGAATCCTCAATGATCTGCCCGGCTTTCCTGTTTGCTTCTTCCACGATCTGCTGGTAAGCTGCCCTCGCATCTTCCTGTGCTTTCTTCATCACCTGAGCTTTTTCATCCTGGATGCCGCTTTGCAGTGCTTCATATTTTTCCTTCTGCTGTCCCGCCTCAAGCTTCTCCTGCTCTGCTTCCTTGTAACGGCCTTCAATCGCCTCTTCTCTTTTGGCGATGATATTATTCACCGGCTTAAAAAGGAATTTCTTAATCAGAAGATACCAGATCAGTAAGTTGATTATGGTAAAAAGCAGATTGATATCTAGTCTTAACATATGCTTTTCATTCCTTTCCTGTCTGATCAGCTAAGCAGAATAATGATCAAAAGACCGATAACAAAGCCATAAATAGCTGTTGCCTCTGCAAGTGCTGAACCAAGCAGAAGAAGCTTTGTGATCTTACCCTCTGCTTCAGGCTGTCTTGCAACTGCCTCTGTTGCTTTTGAGGTTGCTATACCAATACCAACGCCGGCACCTATACCGGTCAAAACTGCGATACCTGCACCAATTGCAATAAGTGTTGTGTTCATAATCTTTTCTCCTCTTCTTTACTTTACTCTTTCTTTATTCCATTGCTTCCTTCATGAACAGACCTGTCAGGAACACAAATACATATGCCTGTATCAGTCCGTCAAAAATATCAAAATACATACTGAATACTATCGGCACACCAACCGGTACTATGTATTCGATCAGTTCCATAATGACAAATGCGCCAAGAACATTTCCAAACAGCCGCATACAGAGTGACAGCGGTTTGATGACCAGTTCAAGAACATTGATCGGTGCGATCAATGCGATCGGCTCTGCAAAGCTCTTAAACCAGCGTTTTACACCCTTTCTGTGAATGCCAGCATACTCTATGAGGATAATACTCATGAGCGCAAGCGCTGCTGTCACGTTCATATCCTTCGTCGGCGGTTTAAAACCAAAAATACCGATCAGGTTTGCAATACCGAGATACATCAGTACGGATGCCAGGTATGCCGCATACTGCTTTCCCTCAGCTCCAAGGATCCCTTCGGTGATACCCTCCAGCGAGGTGACGGCCTGTTCCAGAAGAAGCTGTCTTCTGCTTGGATGCTCCACCTTAAGCTTTCTGGTCAGGAGCAATGACAGGACAAGTACTGCCGCCATTATGATCCAGGTGACAACTACAGATTCGGAAATACCGATCCCACCGATCGTAAAAGCACTTTCACAGTTCAGCTCTTCCCTGAGTGCTTCACCTAAATTACCCATCTTCGCACTTCCTTTCTTTTTTAGTTCAGTGCCATTATAATACAGAAAAATATAATTCCATAATTCACTTTTTTTGTAATATCCATAGATATTTTGAATGAACTGTATTATAATAAAAAAATATTTTATCAAAGGTAAACAGGAGATCTATTATGCAGAATCTTATGGAGATCAGCTTTGACTACTATAAAGTATTTTATGAAGTGGCAAGAAGCCATAGCATCACGCTTGCTGCCAGTCATCTCTGTCTGACACAGCCCACCGTAACAAAGTATATCCAGAACCTGGAAGCTGCCCTTGGCTGTCAGCTGTTTGTGCGTTCACAGAAGGGTGTATCCATGACAGAAGAAGGCCAGCGCCTTTTCCGGCAGATCAGCCACCCCTGCCAGCAGATGGGACAGGCTCAGGAAATCATCAGAGAGTATACCACAAATCAGAATGGAAAAATCACGATCAGTGCCACCGAGCTGACCATGCGTTATTTCCTGCTTCCCTTTCTGGAACGCTTTCAGCACCGTTTTCCCAATGTAAGGCTTCAGATCCACGCGCACTCTTTTCCTGCTATGATGGCCTCTCTGAACGACGAAACAGCCGATTTTGCCCTGAGTATCACACCCCTTGAAAGCTTCAGTGATTTTGAGATCACATCTGTCTCTGATTTTCAGGATATACTGATCGCCGGCAGCCGTTATTCCTATCTGGAAGACAAGCTGCTTTCCATGGAAGATATTCTTTCCTTCCCGATCATTTCCATGGAACATGGCACTGCGAGCCGCAGATTCTGGGATTCTCTGTTTGAGGAGCATGGCTTTGAGCTCAGTCCCAATATCGAGCTCAATTCCAATGACCTGATTGCTCCTGCCACCGTCCACAATCTGGGCATAGGCCTTGTCCCCTATAAATTTGCGCGTCACTATTTAATTAATTATGGAATTATCCAGTTGAAAACAGACTTTTTTGTACCCAAAAGACAGATCTGTCTGATCCGGAATCCTCTGCACCCACAGAATACTCCGGCGAAGATCCTTATTGATATGTTAAAGGGATCTGATACCGATCCCCTGTTCTCCTATTCCACAGACAGCGGCATCAGCTTTTAGTGCTTTTTCTGATACACAGGCTGACCAGAAAGACAAGCAGCATCCCGGTCAGACCGCCCGCCGTATCGATCAGCACATCTCTGATACTGGCATATCTTCCTGGCACGAAATACTGGTGAAACTCATCCAGTGAAGCAGAGATCATAAGCTGTACCAGCACAAATGCACCGCAGCGCAGTCTCTTATCATTCCACAGCAGCCATATCCACAGGGAAAGCAGGCCTACCAACATGTATTCTGTGAAATGTGCCAGCTTCCGGATCACTGCTTCTGCCTCGTCTACTTCTCCTGCCGGGATCACCACGGTCAGACCCCCTGTATTTCCCTGCAGCTTATAATAGAGATGCAAAAGCCACTTCGTCACCTTCTGGCTTACACCGGAAGAGGCAGTCGCATCCTCTGCTGAAAAATTAAAAATCATCACATATATCAGAAACAGCAGTACGATAAGTACTGCTGTCATTCCGATCTTCCATTTTTTATTAACGGTCATGGTTAATTATTCTTACCCAGGGTTTCCACTGTATTGTATACCTCTATCCTTGCACCATCTACAGCAGGCATTCCAATAAAAATACCACCATAGGAGAATCCCTGTTCTTTCTTTTCAATTCTTACAATTTCGATAAAGGCATGGAGTACTTCCTGTGTCCATATTCTTAAGTATGCCTCATATATAGCACCAATCTCCAGTGCTTTGCTGCAGGCAAATCCGATCCCTGTCCTTGATACATCCAGAATATTGATTTCTGCTAATTCATCCGGCTTCTCTTCATCGATCCTTTTGATAACGATCTGAGAAATCAGCTTCATCCGGTTACATTTTCTTCTTTCTTCCATAAGGATCCTCCCACAACTATCACTTACTGCCTATCATAAACTAATCTTCATCTTTTGTAAAGCTGTCTGTAAAAAAGCAGGCATCTCCAAAGGAAAAAAACCGATATTTTTGACGGATTGCTTCCTCATATGCTGCAAGCACATGTTCTCTTCCTGCCAGTGCGGATACAAGCATGACAAGTGTAGATTCCGGCAAATGGAAATTGGTGATCAGACAGTCAAGCACCTTAAACTGATATCCCGGATAAATAAAGATATCCGTATTGCCGCAGCACTCTTCCAGATGACCGTTTTCATCTGCAGCGCTCTCTATTGTACGACAGCTTGTAGTTCCTACACAGATTACACGTTTTCCCTCTGCCTTTGTCTGATTGATCAGCTCTGCCGCCTCCTGTGTGATCTGATAGTATTCAGAATGCATATGATGCTCCAGAATATTGTCAGCCTTTACTGGGCGGAATGTCCCAAGACCTACATGCAGGGTTACATAGGCAAGTCTTACACCCTTCTCTTCTATCTGTTTCAGCAGCTCCTTTGTAAAATGAAGACCTGCTGTCGGTGCCGCAGCAGAACCATCATACTTCGCATAAACCGTCTGATAGCGGTTCTTATCCTGCAGCTTGTGTGTGATATAAGGAGGCAGCGGCATCTCTCCAAGCTGATCCAGCACCTCTTCAAAGATCCCGTCATAGTAGAACTGCACCAGACGGTTTCCCTCTTCCACGATCTCAAGAACCTCTGCCTTCAGAAGACCATCCCCAAAGACAAGTCTTGCCCCCGGCTTCATTTTCTTACCCGGCTTTACCAGAGTTTCCCAGATGTCATTTTCACGTCGTTTCAGAAGAAGCACCTCTACCGCTGCTCCGGTATCTTCCTTTATACCAAGCAGTCTTGCCGGAAGTACCTTGGTATTATTCAGGACAAGACAATCACCCGGATGAAGATAGTCTGCAATATTATGAAAGATCTCGTGCTTCCATTCCCCAGTCCTTTTATCCACCATCAGAAGTTTCGATGCGCTCCGGTCTTCCAGCGGATCCTGTGCGATCAGCTCCTTTGGAAGCTCGAAATTAAAATCAGAAGTCTTTAATCCCTCTGTCATCAGATTCCTGCTCCTTTTAAGAAAGCCTCGTAGCCTCTTCTTGTCTCGTATACATCAGCCTTGCTGGTCGCTTCATAAGGCGCATGCATATTTAAAACGGCTACACCACTATCGATCACATTCATGCCATACAGTGCCAGAATATAAGCAATCGTTCCGCCACCGCCAAGATCAACTCTTCCAAGCTCTGCTGTCTGGAAATGAACCTTTTCTTCTGCAAAAATACTGCGCAGATATGCCAGATATTCTGCATTGGCATCATTGGATCCTGATTTTCCCCTGGAGCCTGTAAATTTGTTAAACACCATACCGCCGCCAAGATAAGCTACATTCTTCTTATCAAAGCTTGATGCGTAAGACGGATCATAAGCGCTGCTGACATCAGAGGAAAGCATACAGGATGCAGAAAGGCACCTGCGTACATTCAGTTCGGAATATTCACCGAGCAGGTTCATCACCTCTGCCACCATATTTTCGAAGAAATGCGACTGCATACCGGTAGCTCCCACACTGCCGATCTCTTCCTTATCTACTAGCAGGCAGCAGGATGTCCGCTTCACACTCTTCATCTCCAGCATGGCCTTCAGAGAGGTAAAGGCACATACTCTGTCATCCTGTCCATAGCTTAAGATCATGCTGCGGTCAAAGCCCGCTTCTCTTGCCTTTCCGGCTGGAACCACCTCAAGCTCTGCAGAAATGAAGTCTTCCTCATCCATATCGTAGGTATCCTTCAGAATAGAAAGAATTCCCTTCTTTACCGCATCCTTACCGGCACCCTCTTCCTTCTTCTCATCCTTTTTGAAGGTAAGCGGCCTGTTTCCGATGATGATATCGAGCGCTTCGCCCTCGATCACCTTGGCAGCCTTTTTCTCAAGCTGCTCCTGTGCCAGATGGATCAGAAGATCAGAGATAAAGAACACCGGATCATCCTCATTCTCGCCAATATTCAATTCAATGGTCGTACCATCCTTTTTTACTACCACACCATGAATGGCAAGTGGGATCGTCACCCACTGGTATTTCTTGACACCACCGTAATAATGGGTGTCAAGATAAGCAAAGCCTCCATCCTCATAAAGGGGATTCTGCTTGATATCGAGTCTTGGAGAATCGATATGGGCACCAAGTATATTCATGCCCTTTTCCATTTTTTCCTCACCGATATGAAACAGGGCAACGGATTTGTTCATCCATACAGAATAAACCTTATCTCCCTTTTTCAGGCTGCCGCCCTCTTTGATGATCTCCTGCAGCTCCTTATATCCTGCTGCTTCTGCTGCATTTACTATATAATCTACACATTCTCTCTCTGTCTTACAGTCAGAAAGGAATTCGCGGTACTCTTTATTCAGCTTTTCCAATTCCTTCAGCTGTTTTTCACTATAAGTTTCCCATACATTTTTCTGTTCCATTTTTTATACTCCTTCTTTATGCTCTCAGGTCAATATCCAGATCATTCTTTAACGTTCTGCAGATCTTATCTACAAATTTCTGAACCGTTTCTGCATCCAAAGCCTCATCCTTCGGGGCAAAGGTAATGGTGTAGGCCATACTCTTTTTTCCCTCCGGGATCTGCCCGCCTTCATATACGTCAAAGAGTCTGATCTCCTTAATATACTTATTTGCCCTTTTAATACATTCTTCCACCTGTCCGAAGGTAATATCCTTATTCATGACAAATGCCAGATCACGTTTTTCTTCAGGAAATCTGGATAATGCCTTAAATACTCTCTTTTTGTCATACCATTTGGAAAGTCTCTCAAGATCCATTTCCAGGACAAAGGCACCTGTCCTCATATTCAGTTCGTTCTGAATATCATAAGCAAGCTTTCCAAAATATCCAAGCTCTTCCCCTTCGCAGAAAATTTTCACCGTCTGATAAGGATGGAGGAAGGTTTTCTGTGCCTGTTCATAGGTGAATGTGATATCCAGGCTTTCTGCCATCGTTGCAGCAATACTCTTCATGGTGTAGAAGCTTTCCTCTGCGCCGAAGATACCAATACAGAGAGTATCCTTTTCTTCCGGATATTCTGTCAGCGGCAGGCTCTTTGGAATAAACCTCTTGGCTACTTCAAACAGCCTTCCTGCAAGGATACCGTTCTTCTCATTTCTGGCAATAGCATTGACCATGGAAGGTACCAGTGTGGTCCTCATCAGGGAAAGATCTTGGTTGATCGGATTCAGAAGCCTGATCGCATTTCTTTCCTCAGCATCCGGTCCAAGGCGAAGCAGATCCAGATCCGCCGGGGAGAAGAACGAATAGTGCATACATTCGTTAATGCCCATGGCACAGAGCGTCTTCTTTAATGCCAGCTCTCCCTTCTGCTTTCTGTTTAGACCTCCCATGGTAACCTGTGCGGTAGAAAGAAAAGTCGGAACGATATGGTCATAGCCATACATACGGATCACTTCCTCTGCCACGTCTGGATAACGTTCCACATCCCCCTCGCCATTTGGCAGCATGTCTTCTCTGTATGCCGGTACATGAATGGTCAGCTCATCATCCTGTACGCTTGGATCAAAATCCAGATTCTTCATAATACGGACGATCTCTGCCTCCGGCACTTCAATACCAAGGACACCGTTGACCTTGGAAATACTTACCTTCATTTCTGTCGGCTCTATGGAATTACCGGTGTTGATATCCACATGGGTAGAGGATACCTTACCGCAGCCAAGCTCTTCGATCAGATGCAGGGCACGCTTCATGCCAAGGACAGTGGAATACTCATCCACACCCTTTTCGTAACGGGCACTGGCATCCGTACTCTTGCCAAGGCTTCTTGCCGTCTTTCTGACACTGTCTCTTGCGAACTTGGCAGACTCGAACATAACGCTTTCTGTGGTATCACGGATCTCAGAATTCAGTCCTCCCATAACGCCTGCAAGGGCTACCGGCTTCACGCCGTCACAGATCACCAGATTATCCGGTGTCATCTCATATTCCTGCTCATCCAGGGTAATGATCTTCTCTGCCTCTTTTGCTCTTCTGACACAGATCGCATTGCCCTCCAGATACGAGCAGTCAAACGCATGCATAGGCTGTCCGATCTCTTTTAATACATAATTGGTAATATCTACGATATTGGAAATAGAGGACATGCCGACAAGGGCAAGTCTTCTCTTCATCCAGAGTGGGGATTCCCCGATCTTTACATCATAAACATAGTGTGCACTGTAACGAGGACAGAGCTCCGGTGCCTCCACAGTCACCTGGAAGCCATCCTTCTTAACCTCTGTCTCAGTATAATCGCAGGCAGGCATCTTAAGCGGCTTACCAAGCATGGCAGCAACCTCTCTTGCCATGCCGAGAATACTCTGGCAGTCCGGTCTGTTTGCTGTCAGGGCGATATCGAAGATCACATCATCAAGTCCTGTCAGCTTCTTTACATCATCTCCAGGCTGTGCATCCTCAGGCAGCACAAGCAGTCCGTTATACTCTGCTCCCGGATACAGATCCTCTGTCAGTCCGAGTTCCACACCAGAACACAGCATACCGTTGGATTCATAGCCACGCAGCTTGCCATTCTTGATCGTCATAACACCTTCTACTGTCTTGTGATCCTTTGCTGTTGCATAAACAGAGGCTCCCGGTAATGCAAGAGGGAATTTTCCTCCTGTACATACATTGTCTGCACCGCAGCATACCTGCATGGTTCCATGGGTACCGGCATTTACCTGGCATACGTGAAGGTGGGTATCCGGAATCGGCTCACAGGATTCTACCAGTCCGACAACGATATTGCTGATATCCTTACCTGCCTCATATTTCTCTTCTACCTCAAAACCGGCATCAAACAGCTTCTTTTCCAGCTCATCCGGTGTTACATCTACATCTACATATTCTTTCAACCAGCTTAATGGTAATATCATGATCCTTTTTTCCTCCCGCTTATTTCTCGTTGATCTGCTCTAACACGCGCAAATCGGAATTGAATAACAGCTTGATATTGTTAATTCCGTATTTCAGCATGGCAATACGCTCAAGACCGATACCAAAAGCAAATCCGCTGTACTCTTCGGAATCAATGCCGCAGTTCTCAAGAACACGTTTATTGACCACGCCGGCACCAAGTACCTCGATCCAGCCGGTTCCCTTACAAAGGCTGCATCCCTTACCTCCGCATTCAAAGCAGCTTACATCCACTTCTACAGAAGGCTCTGTGAACGGGAAATAGGAAGGACGGAGTCTTGTTGTAACACCTTCTCCGAAAATTTTCTGTACAAACACATCCAGCATCCCCTTTAAGTCACCAAGGGTAATCCCCTTATCCACTACAAGTCCTTCCATCTGGGAGAACATGGGAGAATGGGTTGCATCATCATCTGAGCGGAATACCTTGCCAGGAGATAAAATCTTGATCGGCGGCTGCTTCTTTTCCATGACATGGATCTGTCCTGCGGATGTCTGGGTACGGAGCAGGAATTCCGGGGAAAGATAAAAGGTATCCTGCATATCCCTTGCCGGATGATCCTGTGGTGTATTCAGTGCAGTAAAATTATAATAATCCGTTTCAATCTCACTTCCCTCAAATACCTCAAAGCCCATTCCAGCAAAAATATCGATCAGCTGGTTGCGCACCAGTGTTACAGGATGAAGATTGCCGATCTTTGCCGGCTGAGCCGGAACGGTGAGGTCAATCCGCTCTCTCTCATATCTGTGCTGAAGCTCCAGCTTTTTCATCTTTTCTTCCATATCGGCGAAACGGTCAAAGGCCCATGTCTTCAGCTCGTTGACAGACTTGCCATAGCCTGCCCTCTCCTCCGGTGCAAGCTTCCCCATTTCCTTCATCAGTTCACTGATCTTACTCTTCTTGCCTTCCAGATAAAGATTCTTAAATTCATATAATTCCTTGGAGTTTTTCATCTCCTTAAGCTCGCCCTCGATCTTTTCCTTCAGGGAAGACAGCTTGTCTGATAATACCTGATCCTGCATACGTTTTACCTCTCTTTGTTATTTTACTGAATGTGGTCTGCAATAAAAAATCCCCTGTATTCCAATGAATACAAGGGACGAATCAAATCCGCGGTACCACCCAGGTTCCCATCATAAATAATGGGCTCTCTATTCACGTAACGTGTGACAACGTCCGGATCTACTTGATAAATCTGTTCAACCCGAAAGCTCCGGTGGGAAATTCATCAGCTTACCTGAACATAAGGAAGCTTACAGCCGGTGGCCTCCTCTCTCTGGATGAAGATAACTGACTACTGATACACCTTCAACGCCTTATCTCATAAATCTGCTATTATTGTAGCCGCCATGCTTCTGCTTGTCAAGCCTTATACGGCTTTTTCCTTTCTCCTCTTCCCGACAAAAAACTGGAATGCCGGCTTGAAATACCTGTTCAGGAAGGCTCCCGTCATGACAAGATACATACAGGCATACAGCCACAGCATAAGTACAATGATCGTCGTCAGGCTCCCATAAGCACTAAAGCCATTAAACTCATCCACATAAATGGAAAAAACAAATGTGATCACGCTCCAGCCAACAGCCGCTACTGCAGCTCCCGGGAGCTGCATCTTGAAACCATATTTGCCGCCCGGTACATAGGTATACATCAGTGCGATAAACAAAGTAAGGATACACCAGGTAAACAGCAGTCTGAAATTCATCAGCAGATCAAAAAGATAAGAAGTCTGTGGAATCTGTCCCTCAATAATGGATACCAGTGTATTTCCAAAGACCATGACGATCAGGGAAACCAGCATCAGGATCAGCGTCAGAATCGTATACAGACATGCCACACACCGAAGCAGAATATAATTTCTCGTTTCCTCCACATCATTAATGGCATTCAGCCCGCGCATCATGGCTAACATTCCCTTTCCTGCCGACCACAACGTCACTATGGCGGTCACAGAAATGATCCCGACAGACTTATCATAAACCTCAGCGATCATCCCCGTCAGCAATGCATCCATATTATCCGGTGCTATTGCCGTCACTACAGTCATCAGATTGGCTTCTGTCAGCGGGGTATAGGGAATCAGGGCACAAAGCAGCATCAGCATGGGGATCAGGGACAGGAACAGAAAGAAAGCTGTACTGGCAGCAAATGCGCTGATATTCTTTTTTCCCATATGTTTACTGAAATCATAGCCGATAAATATTAATCTTCTGATCACGATATCCTGCTCCAAGCCTGTTTAATACATTTTTACGAAGTCTGCACCTTCATAGAAAAAAGAAAGGATCTCCTCTCTCTTCCTTCCGGCACGTGCCATATCGGCAGCCCCATTCTGGCTCATCCCGACACCATGACCGTATCCGCCGCCAAATATAGTATATCCTATCACATTTCCCCTCTTTTTTTCAACAGAAATGATCAGATACGCGCTGGGAAGCAGCTTCCCGGTGGTTACCGCAGATCCATCTGCCCGGATCACTTCCCCGCCCTGAGATAATACCTGCCGGA
Source organism: Suilimivivens aceti (assembly GCF_025567405.1). NCBI lineage: Bacteria > Bacillati > Bacillota > Clostridia > Lachnospirales > Lachnospiraceae > Suilimivivens > Suilimivivens aceti. The sequence continues at coordinate 312,960 of NZ_JAOQKJ010000002.1, forward strand.
TCTGATACTCTCCCTTTACCTCATAATCACCTGTATCTGTTTTTACGGAAAGCACTGTGGCAAGACCGCTCTCAAGCCGCTTCTCAACAGAAATATCATAGATTTCTGAAAAAGCTTCCTTCATGATCTCTGCCATCTTTGCAGCATCTATCTCCTGTACCTCATACTGCCAGCGATACCAGGCCTCCTCTTTTTCATAATCCCCGGGGTGCTCCTCCTTCAGGAAATCCTGAAACGCACTTTCTTCCCTGAGGTCTTCTTCCTCTTCTTCATGTGAAATCCGTCTGGTATTCAGATAGGGCAGGTCTTCTGTGCTTCCAAAGGCTCTTTCATCACTGCCGCTCCCACAGGAGGTAGAATAATAATATGCATGGATCGGTACTCCATCATAGAAAAGCATTTCTCCGGCAGTCTCTCCCACCGCTCTTCTGGCATTTCTGCTCTCCTCGATATTGTTATAAACCTGATACCGTACACTGTCATCCACATGGGCGCCCTCCTCTGGGAGCCCGGATTTCAGAAGATACCGGTAGGCATAGGTTCTTGCACAGACAGCCTGCGCCTCAAGTGCCTCTGCCGGATAAGAGGAAGGCATCTCACTTGGAACTACTGAATAAAGATACTCTTCCAGCAAAAGCTCATTGATCAGCAAAAGGCCCTGTTCCTTCTTTACGATCTCCATCCTGCCCCTATAGGACGGAATGCCATAAGCCCTTTTCAGGGAGAGCACCTGAATCCTGGAAGAGGCTGCTGAAGGTTCGATCATAAGCCGGTCTCCCTTGACAAGCATGCTGTCACTGTCTACTATTACTTCTTCTCCTGCCGGGATCCTTCTGCTTTGTCTATCCCCGTAGCTTCCATAGATAAGGTTCAGCTCACAGTCCGCCTTCAGCTTTATTTCCTCATGATAAATCCCATCATAAGCCTGATTGCTGACAGCCACCCGTATGTTTTCCATATTCTGATCCTTTACAAGAAGAACTGCACAGACCTTCCCCTTATCCATAACATAATCAGCAAAGTCATATCCGATCTTAAACTCCGTCCTGTCTGATTCTTTACAGGAACCATATAGCTGATATACTCTGTAATCCTCTGCAAATGGCAAAAAGCCCCTGTCCTCCAGTTCAATACCTTCTTCTGCCACTCCAAGGAGAACACCGCCCACCTTTTCATTCTTTATTTTTCTGTCAAGAGCTTTTCCCTCTGCAAAGGTAAGATCTGCAACCTTCTCCTGGAAAATCTCATTATTTTTCAAAGGGCAGTACATTTCCTCGCCGGACCACAGAAAATAAAATCCATCTGCGTCATTCTCAGTGATCAGTGCATTTTTCAGGGTAAAGGAATTCTTCTTTCTTTCTGTCAGGACAAGAATCCTGTCATCCTCTCCTTCATTTCTTTCCACATAGGCTTCAGCCACGCAGTACACAGGTACCTCCACATTTTCATATCCGTATGTATTTCCTCTGCTGTCTATGACACTGGCCTCTGATCCCTTTCCAAGAAGCTCCAGTGTTTCCCTTACGATCTGATCCTGGATCTGAAAGGCTTCCAGCCTTTTCTGATACCCCTCTGTAAAATCCTGAAACAGAAGCAGATCTTCTTTTCTGTATTTCTGATCCAGCTCCTTTTCCGGAGCCTTCTCTGTATTTTCTGTCTCCCTGTCCTGATCCCATATGGCCGTCAGTTCTATGTAATCTCCATAAGTCAGAAGGCTGCTTTCACCTTCTCCATGAGCTTCACTCACCTGAAGGCTCCAGTTTTCCAGTTTTTCTCTCTGCTCTTCTGAAAGAGATGCCTTTCTTCCAAAGGCCATGACAAGGCTGATGGCATCCTTTATCTGTATCTTTTCACCCTCCGGTACCAGCATTCCCCGCTCCTGTCTGTCTTTCTTTATAAGAATACAAAATAGTAATAACAGCAGCAGGATCATTCCTGCTTTTGCCGCCAGCTTTTCCCATTTTTTCATTACACTTTTCCTTACTCTTTTATCCGGCAATGCCCTGCCGGACTTTCTTTCACCCTTTGATATCCTGTGCTGCAGTTCTTAAAGCCAAAAGAAGAGCAGCCAGTCTGGCTGCTCTTCTTTCGTATCCCCAAAATGCCGGTTCCTGCCTTTTGACTCCTAGCAATGCTAGGTGGGTGACCGCAATCTGCGCTTTTGCCTTCCCTTCCAATCCTCACCGGGCTGGTGAGTGAGGGCTTGACAGCCGCCAGATGATATAGGAATCCCGTTTAAAGTATCTGTAGGTTCAAAAATAGCAGGAGTTGTCGCACATCTCAGGTTGTTTTTATTATATCCAATCCAGTCTCAAATTACAACTCTAACTTTCTATCTTTATCAATTTCGCAGCCTTAAGCATTCTGCACCCTTACTGGACTACGCCATTGCCGCCTCTGGTCCAGATAATATTTTTACTGATCATCTCATCAATATCCATGCCGATGATCTCAGATGCCCTTGCCTTGGCTGCCGCCTCATTTGCCGTTCCGAGATTCTTATAGATCTCATAGGACGGCTTTTTATTTCCGGAAAGATCATATAGTCCAAGATCCAGATGACTTTCCATCTCGGAAGCCTCATCTGTCTGACGGAAGAGCATAAATGCATCTACATCCGGCAGGGAGGCTGCTTTCAGATAGCCGTAGGCAATAGATGCCTCCTGTGCTTCTGATCCAAAGGCAGAGGTATAGCCGATCTCCGCAAGGGAAATACTTCGTACTTCTCCGGAAGGACTTAAAAATTGCTTCTGATGCATATAATTGATCAGAATATCTATATTCTGCATGGTAATATATGGTGTGGAAATGCTCTCCTTTACCCATACTGCCGGACCGTTCCATGCATAAGGGTCGTACAGCGGTGAATTATAGGGATGATAGGAAAGCCCCCAGTCAATATTTCCTTCCCTGTTCATATAATAATTAAACTGATCCAGATATCCCTTTGCCAGAAAGCTACCAGGGTTGGACTTTCTGCCCCATTCCTGGTCAATGGAATTATAAATCCTGACATTGGCATTCTGTGCCTTCAGTTCATTATACAGAATGCGGAACGCCTTCACATAAATATTCACATTCAGATCCATATTCGTAGAATTGGTATACCACCAGGAGGTTCTGGCATTGACCTCATTCCCGATGATCCAGTTATCTACCTGCCCTGCTCCCATATGTCCGGAATAATGCTGGCCAAGGAAAGCACCGATTGCCTTCAGATGTCCGGTTCCTGCTTCATCTGCTACATTCAGGGCATAGCCAGGGCAGTCACCGCCGGCTGCCAGCGGATGGATCAGATCCTTGCCAAAATCTCCCTCCCCTCCATTCAGAAGCACCAGCGTCACCTGGATTCCAAACCGGTTGATGCTCCGGATCGTGGAGTCATAACGGGAAAGAACTTCCCCGTTAAAATAAAAGGTCTTTCCATTATAGGAAAAGGCAATGGCATCCGGCTGTCCTTCTGCAGAACAGAGTTCTCCGAGATCCATATTGTAAACGATCTGCTGGATACCAAGATCCTGTAGCTGTCCATCAGAGATCCTGGTCACATCCGGAAGGATTCCCTTGATCCCATGATCATTTCTTACTGCACTGTAGGCTGCGATCGCTTCCGGATTGGTGATGTAGTGCTCATCACTGACCTGTACCATCTGCCCGCCGCGCTTTACGGCTACCAGGAATTTACAGCTCAGATTGGAGCTGTCTGTATTATAATTCAGTGGAAAACTCACAGAAACCGATCTCCCAGCTGAAGCCCTGGCTACTGCCTGTCCTCTTGGACCATCCTGCCATACTTCATCCGCATAAATATAATAATTGCCATCATCTCCGTAAGGAACACTGCCTGCTGAAAGCTGGCAGACAACCTGATCCCCGCTGATCATACAGGAAGTAATGGACACCGGCCTGCCTTCTGCCGATACCTCCATGGGCTTTGCAAAGAATACAAGACCTGTCAGTATTGCGGCTGCGATCCCCATCACGATTTTATTGGAACGATAGTTGTTTTTTTTGATTTCCACCTGTCTTCCCCACTTTTTCTTTTGTTTTATTACCTTTACCATTATAAACGGAAACAGCTGTATTTGGCAACATACACTTGCCCTTCCTGTCGTTCTTTTCCCTTCTGCCTTTTACCGCCGCTATCTTTCTCCTGAAAAATGTAAAAAAACTATAAACTCAAAATTTTTACTTGTTTTCGTTCTTTTCACATGATATCATAGTTTATATATACTTTTTTCTGACATATTCTGATACATGTCAATATTCATTCACAATTGTAACTGTCCTGACCATCGCAGAAAGGAGACAATCCATGGATCATAATGTATACTCTGAGGTTACACCCGATATCGTACGTCTATCTTCGCTTGCACAGAACGCTGACGTGATAGATACAGAACTTTTTACCAGATATAACGTCAAACGTGGTCTCCGTGACCTGAATGGAAAGGGTGTCCTTGCTGGACTGACCAACATTTCCGATGTCCGTGCCAAGGAAATCATAAATGGGGAAGAGGTTCCTGCGCATGGACAGCTTTTCTACCGCGGCTATAATGTAAAGGATCTGGTAAGCGGCTTTACCTCTGATAACCGGTTCGGCTTTGAAGAGATCACCTATCTGCTTCTCTTCTCCAAGCTGCCGAATGCAGAAGAGCTTGCTTCCTTCCGTAAGCTCCTCGCCTTTTACCGTACTCTGCCTACCAGCTTTGTACGCGATATCATCATGAAAGCACCCAGTAAGGATATGATGAACACTCTGTCAAGAAGTGTTCTGACTCTGTATTCCTATGATGACAGGGCTGATGATGTTTCCCTTCCCAATGTGCTGCGCCAGTGTCTGCAGCTGATCAGCCTGTTTCCCCTGCTGTCTATTTATGGCTATCAGGCTTACTGCCACTACCATGATGGCAAAAGCCTTTTCATCCACCAGCCGGATCCAGGTCTTTCTGCTGCGGAGAATATCCTGCATATCCTGAGACCGGACAGCTCCTATACACCACTGGAAGCCAGGCTGCTTGATATCGCACTTGTACTCCATATGGAACACGGCGGTGGAAACAACTCCACCTTCACGACTCACGTTGTGACCTCTTCCCTGACCGATACCTACTCCGTTATTGCTGCGGCCATCGGTTCCCTGAAGGGACCGAGACATGGCGGTGCCAATATCAAGGTAGTACAGATGTTTGAAGACATGAAGCAGTCTGTTTCCGACTGGACAGATGAGGACGAGGTGGCAGACTACTTAAGGAGTCTCCTACATAAGGAAGCCTTCGACCATGCCGGCCTGATCTACGGTGTCGGCCATGCGATCTATTCCAAATCAGACCCGAGGGCTGTGATCCTCAAGTCCTTCGTAGAGAAGCTTTCCGAGGAAAAGGGACTTCAGAAGGAATTTGCTCTTTATTCCATGGTGGAACGTCTTGCCCCCGAGGTCATTGCGAGGGAGCGTAAAATGTATAAGGGTGTCAGTATCAACGTGGACTTTTACTCCGGCTTTGTTTACAATATGCTTTCGCTTCCTCTGGAGCTTTATACCCCCATCTTTGCGATGGCACGTATCTCCGGCTGGAGCGCCCACAGAATGGAAGAGCTTGCCAATAACGGCAAGATCATCCGCCCGGCTTATAAACCAATCTGTGAAGACAAGGACTATGTTCCTATTGAAAAAAGGAGCTGATGCAAATCTGCATCAGCTCCTTTTCTTCATAATTTTAATTTAAAGTCTTAGTACTGTTAGAACCAAAAAATACGGTCAGATCCCAAGAAACTCCAGAACTGTCTGCTTCATTTCTGTCTTATCACAGACATGGTCGTGAAGCACCGGTGCTGTTCTGATCTCCTCAATAGCTCTGGGTACGGCAGTTCCTGAGATTTCAGAAAGCCTGTCCACCAGATCAAAATCGCTCATATGATCATACTTCTCATCAATAGCCTTCATCACGCTTCTTGTAAACTTATACGGACTTGCCGTGGATGCAATGACAGAAACACTTGCATCACCGGTATCCTTCAGATATTTCTTATAAACGCAGGAGGCCACTGCTGTATGGGTATCGATCACATAGCCTGTCTTATCATACAGGTCATGGATCGTCCTTGCTGTCTCCTCCTCACTTGCATAATTACCATAAAAGTCAGCAAGCTGTGCTTTCATCTCTTCTGTAATAGTATACCTGCCATCCTGCCTCAGTTCACTCATCAGCTCTCTGTTCTTATCCGGATCATCTCCGGCGATCCTGTAGATGAGGCGTTCCAGATTGCTGGATACCAGAATATCCATGGACGGTGAGCTTGTCAGCATAAACTCCCTGTTTCTGTCATAGGTACCTGTGGTAAAGAAATCATACAGAACCTTATTCTCATTGGACGCACAGATCAGCTTATGAACCGGAAGTCCCATCTGCTTTGCATAGAATGCTGCCAGAATATTGCCAAAGTTACCAGTTGGAACTACGAAATTAACAGCCTCCCCGGCTTTAATCTTCTCTTCCTCAAGAAGCTTCACATAAGCATAAACATAATAGGCAACCTGGGGGATCAGCCTTCCAATGTTAATAGAATTGGCGGATGAAAACTGGAAGCCCTTCTCAGCCATATAAGCAGCCAGCTCCTTGTCAGCGAACATCTGCTTGACTCCGGTCTGTGCATCATCAAAATTGCCATGAATCCCTACCACATATGTATTTTTACCCTTCTGGGTCACCATCTGCTTCTCCTGGATCGGACTGACACCATTCTTTGGATAGAATACAATGATCCTTGTACCTTCAACATCTGCAAAACCTGAAAGTGCTGCCTTGCCGGTATCTCCGGAGGTTGCTGTCAGGATCACGATCTCCTTTGTCACGTGATTCTTTCTGGCAGAGGTTGTCAGAAGATGTGGCAGGATAGACAGTGCCATATCCTTGAAGGCGATGGTCGCACCATGGAACAGTTCAAGATAATAAGCGCCATCCGCTTCCACAAGCGGAGCGATCACTTCTGTATCAAACTTGGAGTCGTACGCTCTTGCTATACAGCCTTTCAGCTCTTCTTCTGTAAAATCCGTAAAATAAAGCTTCATAACCTCATAGGCAACTTCACCATATGTCATATGCGACAGCTCTTCCAGTGATCTATCAAGTGCCGGTATCCTCTCCGGCACGAATAATCCGCCATCGTCAGCCAGTCCCTTCAGAATTGCTTTTGATGCTGTAACCGGATTTCCTTCAGTTCTCGTGCTATGATACAAGATTTCCATGTTTTTCTTCCTTCCGTGTTCGTTCCTTTGTAATCTGGATTTATAATTTTTTATCATTCTAGCATAAACGGAATTGCTTGACAAGCAATACACTCTTTATCCTGCCTTAAAAAACTCATGTCCTCCATAGGAAAAGAGGCGTATCAGGCAATTATCAAACCACTTCATTTTTCCTTCTTCCGCATATTTTCTGGCTGCAAAATACAGCGCTCCTTCCGTGACATCCTCCCCCTCAAGCACCCTGTCCACTGCTCTCCTGGTTTCTTCTGTTGCCACTGCGCTCTGATAGGTTCCATTAGCTACTGGTGAAAACTGATAAACGCCATTTTCATTCTGAAACACAACCTCTTCCACTGTATCCGGAAACTTATTGCTTTCCACACGGTTCATCACAACTCCGGCTACAAGCATTTTCCCTTTTTCATCTTCACTCCCGGCCTCAGCCTGTACAATCTTAAGCAGGATCTCGTAATCCTTGTCTGACAGCTTACTGTATTCCGGCTTTTCCATTACCTCATAATCCACAATACGCTGTCCTGAGGAAGCTCTTTTCAGATAACCAAAGAAATGCTCCTTAACAGGCCTGCTTTCCTGTACACTGGTAAGCTGAAATGCCGGTGATGCGGCAAACAGGTTTGCCCTGACTCCTGTCACGCAGAACCACCCCGCAAGAAAAAGCGTATTACACAGAAATAACCGAATAATAAAATTTTTATACATTCTTTTTACCTGTTCCTTTCTGTCCACTAACTATTCTATACATGGATGCCTGAAAATATTTCTAAAATTTCATTTTTCTGTAATTTATTTCAAAATTATTAACTCTATGCTATACTATTTTTATGAAAAAAAAGCTTCCCGGTGTATATGAAACAACAAAAAAAGACGGCAGCATTTACTACCGTTCTTCTATTACCTATCATCAGAAACATATCAGCCTTGGCAGTTATGACACCTCTGCCAGGGCTTTTGGTGCATATCTGGAAGCAGACTCCCTTCTGAAGGATCCATCACTGTCTTTTAAAGAACACTCGGATCTCCGGATCCTGCCCTTTGGAAAGTGGGTATGTCTGATCAATTTCAGGGACAATGGCATCTATATTGCCAATCCGATCTATCTTCATCCAAGATACTTTGAATACTTCCTTAGCGCCCATGAAATCCTGAAGTTTGATATTGATGACCTGTTTTATTATTCCAGTCACAAGATCATGCAGCGGGGACGTCATTTCTTCGTCTCAGAATATGGTATGCAGACCAATATTGCCGGACGCTATGGCATCAAGAACTATGCCGTTTTCGGCCGGGATTACCGCTTTGTCAATGGGGACTGTAACGATTTCCGATATGAAAACATAGAGATCCTGAACCGTTACCACGGTGTCAGGGAGAAAAAGGAAAAGAATACGGTCCGTTACACAGCACGGATCCATATCAACGGGAATTATACGATCGGCACCTATGACAGTGCCATAGAAGCAGCCATTGCCTATAATAAGGCTGCCGATATTCTTCACAGGTCAGGTGTACGCAGGCAATTTGTCGTAAATTACATCGAGGAGCTTTCTCCATCTGCCTACGCAGAACTGTATAGAAAGCTCCCCATTTCCTCCAGGATCATGCACTATAAGCCATAATCCTGCTCTTTTACCTGTTCGCATAATCGGTAAAGCTGATCACATACGATGCCGGCTTTTCCACACCATTTATATTTTCCTGTGCGGCATATTCCCACATCTTATACTGATAGGGATAGGCAGGTATTGCCTCTTCATCCTCCAGAAATACATCATAATCCTTCAGCATTTCAGAGGGCATGACATCAGTCAGCAGAAAATTGGTGTCTCCATAAAGAATACCCTGATATCCGGCATCCGCTATATCCTTCAGGAAAGCCTGTGCAATCTCTGTTCTGTCCTTTTCATCCAGGATATCTGTTCTTGCCGTATCTGTTTCAATGCTTTCCATCTGCAATGCGACAGGATAACTGATCTTATACGGAAGAAGCTGGTTTTTTACAAAGGCTGCTTCCTCCACTGCCTCTTCCACAGTAACTGCCTGGGAAGAAAAATAGCATCCAACAGAAAGTCCTGCTTTCTGTGCTGCCTCGATCCTTGTTGTGAAATCAGGATCCAGAGAGATCAGTCCGGTTCCATATCCTCTGCCGCCTACCTTCAGCATCACAAAATCTATTCCGTCTTCACTCAGCCTGTCAAAATCCACGGTACCGTTCTCACTGGAAAGCATCACGCCAAGCCTTGACAGCTTTTTATTTCCGCTGTAATAGGCCATCTTCCCATTGGTGATCTTAAGCTTCGTAAAATCGTAATCTGCCTTTGGAAGCTTATCATCGATTTCGATCCACTCTTCTGTCCCGTCCTTATAGGTAACCTGGATATGCCTGCCGTCCGCTGCCAGCTCCTCCTCCGTCGGTGAAGGGGTCGGCGTCGGATCCGGTGTTGCCGATGGTGACGGACTTGCCTCTTCCTCTACCACTGTTCCTGCTCCGTCATACATATCCCAGAAATCCAGATCCTCTGCCCGGAGCTTATGCTCCCGGTACAGCTTTTCTATGCCGGCATCTCCATAATCCTCTTCCGTTTCTTCCTCCGGCAGAGGTGTTGACGTAGCTGATGCTGCAGCAAGCGCCTCTGCTCTTTTTTTTGCCCCGGATCTGCTTTGACTGTTGCTAACAAGCACCACCGCTAATATAATAAAGATCAGGGCTGAAATCGCTGCTATTGTATAGATCACCGGTGCACTGACCTTATGGTCTTCCGGTTCTTCTGGTAAATACATACATTCACTCCACTTTCTGAAAGGTGTTTACCACCTGTGAAATGAGTATACAATATTCTGCCCTGGTTTTACAACACCAAAAGCATTAACTCTCAAATCAATATCAGGCGGATTCTCCTGTACTGCCTACAGCAGAGGATCCCATACAGGACTTTAACCATGAAAAAAGCTTATTTTTTATTTTGTCTTATACTTGCTTCCCTCTGTCCCTTTTCCCTGACTGGCTGTCAGAGAAATGCTGCAGAAACAACCAAAACAGGTTTTTACCTGAATACCATTGTTTCCATCACTCTTTACGACAGATCAGGTGAGGATCCCCTCTTTGACGAAGCCATGTCTCTGATCGGGGAATATGACAGTCTCCTCAGCAAAACAGCAGAGGGAAGCGATATTTACCGCATCAACCATGCAGACGGTTCTCCAGTAGAAGTAGATGCCCGGACAGCAGAGCTTCTGTCCATTGCCCTGTCCTACGCCTCCCTTTCAGACGGTCTTGTGGATCCTACCATTGGTACCCTCTCTGATCTCTGGAGCTTTGGAGATACCAATGAGGGAATTGTCCCTTCCAGAGAAGATATAGAAGAAGCACTTTCCCACATTGATTATACAAAGGTAAAGCTCTCCGGCAATACCGTTACTCTTCTTGATCCAAAAGCCAGACTGGATCTTGGTTTCATTGCCAAAGGCTATATTGCCGACAAGCTGAAGGAATTTCTGACAAAAAACGACGTAGAAAACGGTATCATCAACCTTGGCGGAAATGTGCTTACGATCGGCACGAAACCGGATGGATCCGATTATCATATCGGTGTGCAGAAGCCCTTTGCTGAGACCGGCACTGCCCTGACAACACTGACTGTCCGTGACAGATCCCTTGTTTCCTCCGGAAACTATGAACGTTACTTTGAAAAGGATGGTATCCTCTATCATCACATTCTTTCTACGAGAGATGGATACCCTGTAAACAGTGGTCTAAATGGTGTTACTATCATCAGTGAGAACTCTGTTGACGGAGATGCTCTCTCCACGCTCTGCTTTATTCTCGGCTATGAAAATGGACGCAAATTAATAGACAGCCTCCCTGATACAGAGGCTGTCTTCATAAGTGATGCCGGTGAACTGATCACCGGCTGATTCTTTTTCCGATCAGGATACAGATACTCTCCCGGCAAGAACCTCTTCATAATCTGCCAGATTCTTCTGAAGAAGTGCCGGTGTATCCAGTCCATACGGACATTTGCTCTTACATTTATTACAGTGCAGGCAGTTCTTGATCTTATTCATCTTCGCCTGTACTTCTTCTGTAAGCTGCAGCTTTGACGGGGATCTCCGGAGCAGCAGTGACATCCTGGCACAGTTATTGATCTCGATCCCTGCCGGACACGGCATACAATAACCACAGCCCCTGCAGAAATCTCCTGACAGCTCTTCCCTGTCCCTTCTGATCAGCTCTGCGATCTCCTCTGTCATTTCAGGAGGATTTTCTATATAGGAAAGGAATTCATCCAGCTCCGATTCTCTCTGCACACCCCAGATTGGCAGTACATTTTCATACTGTGCCGCATGCGCATAAGCCGCTGCCGAATTGGTAATAAGTCCTCCTGACAGTGCTTTCATGGCAATAAAGCCCATATCCTTTTCCCTGCAGGCTTCTACCAGCTCCAGATCCTTCTCTGTCGCCAGATAGCAGAAGGGAAACTGCAGTGTTTCATATAAGCCGCTCTCTATGGCTTCTTTCGCTACATACAGTCTGTGATTGGTGATTCCGATATGACGGATCTTTCCTTCCTTCTTTGCTTCCAGTGCTGCATCATACAGTCCGCTTTCATCTCCCGGTCTTGGACAGAACGCCGGATTATGGAACTGATAGATATCAATATAATCACAGCGAAGATTCTCAAGGCTCTTTTTCAGATCCTCACGCAGTCCTTCTCCTGTCTGTGCCCCTGTTTTGGTGGCGATATAAAGGCTCTCTCTTTTCTTTTCAAAAGCAAGCCCCACCTTGTGTTCACTGTCACTGTAGGCTCTTGCCGTATCAAAGAACCGGATCCCGCCATCATAGGCTTTGTTCAGGAGGGCTGCTGCAGCCTCATCACTGATCCTCTGGATCGGAAGCGCTCCGAATCCATTCTTGTTTACCACTATTTCTGTTTTTCCCAGTCTTACCTGTACCATGATATTCTCCCCTTTATTCATGTGCCACGATGGATTTTCTGGGGCACTTCTGTGCACAGATACCGCATCCCTTACACTGGTCATAGAGGATCGTTGCGTTGAAATTCTCAACGCTTACAGCCTCTGCCGGACAGTTCTTCTTGCAGAGCTGACAACCGATGCAGGACACCGTACAATCCTTCATTGCTACCGGTCCCTTATCCTGTGAGCTGCAGGCAACTGCATATTTTGCATCATAAGGGATCAGGCTGATCAGGTGCTTCGGACAGACCTCCACACATTTACCACATGCCTTGCAGGCTTCCTTATCTACCTTTGCTACTCCGTTCACTACATGGATCGCATCAAAGGGACAGACACTGACACAGGAGCCATATCCAAGACATCCGTAGTTACAGCTTTTTGCACCTCCATTTGGCACAAAAGAAAGCATACGGCAGTCATGAATCCCCGTATATTCATAATCTGAAGAGGTCTTGTCGCAGTCACCCTGACACTGTACAAAGGCAACCATTCTCTTCTTTTCTTCTGCTGTCACTCCCATAATACCAGCAATCACCCTTCCTACAGGCTCTCCGCCTACCGGGCAGGCATTGACCGGCGCCTCTCCTTTGGCAATAGCAGCCGCAAGACCGCTACAGCCGGGGAATCCGCATCCACCACAGTTATTTCCGGGAAGTGCCTCCAATACGGCTGCTTCTCTTTCATCTACCTCTACCTTAAATTTGATTGCCGCAATCCCGAGGAATACTCCTACGAAAAGGCCAACGCCTCCTACTGCAGCAACTGCCAGTAAAATTCCTGTTATATCCACCTGTCATACCTCCTATAAGAGTCCTGAAAATCCACAGAAGGCAATCGCCATCAGACCTGCTGTCACAAGAACGATGGGCATACCACGGAAGGATTTCGGGATATCATTATACTGCATTTTTTCTCTGATTCCTGCAAGGATCACAATGGAAATGGTGAATCCGGCTGCTGTAGCAAATCCGTTCACGATACCCTGAAGGATACCGTAGTTCTTCTGCACATTGGTAAGGGCTACCCCAAGTACTGCACAGTTGGTTGTGATCAGAGGCAGATATACGCCAAGTGCCTTATATAATGCCGGCATAAATTTTTTCAGGAACATTTCCACGAACTGTACCAGTGCCGCAATGACCAGAATGAAAACAATGGTCTGCAGATAGGTCAGATCTAAGGGAACCAGGATAAACTTGTAAATAACGCCTGCTACTGCGGATGCCAGTGTAATGACAAAGATAACTGCAGTTCCCATTCCTGCCGCTGTATTCATCTTCCTGGATACTCCAAGGAAAGGACAAAGTCCGAGGAACTGGCTCAATACAACATTACTGATCAGCGATGAGGAGACCAGTATGATCAGAAGATCCTTAACAGTTTCCATGTTCTGCTTCCTCCTTATTGCAATTCATACAGTCGCCGCCGCATCCAGACTGGATCTTTGACATATCCTTGCCCTTCTTCTCTCCGTTTATCCTGATCTTATTCTGAATAGCAGTCAGGACTGCCAGTACGAAGAAGGCACCGGGTGCCAGCACGAAAATGCTGCAGGGTACATAGCTGTCAGGCATCACCTGCATATTAAAGAGCTGTCCAGCCCCCAGAAGTTCCCTGACAGCGCCGATGATCGTAAGTGCCAGGGTAAATCCAAGTCCCATACCGATTCCATCAAACAGGGAAGGGATCACCTTATTCTTGGAAGCATAGGCCTCCGCTCTTCCAAGGATGATACAGTTTACAACGATCAGTGGAATGTATAAGCCAAGGGCATCATACAGAGATGGAATAAAAGCCTTCAGCAGAAGCTCCACTACTGTAACAAAGGAGGCAATGATCACTATGAAGGCAGGAATCCTGACCTTATCAGGAATCACCTTTCTGAGCATGGAAATAAACATATTGCTCAGTGCCAGTACCGCCATGGTGGTCAGTCCCATACCAAGACCATTGACCGCTGACGTGGTAACGGCCAGTGTCGGACACATACCAAGTGTCAGCACAAAGGTCGGATTTTCAGTGATAATACCGTTTTTTAATCGCTCCAGAGCACTGTTCTCTTTCATCACCTGTCACCTCCAAGCTGCGTTTCAAAAATGTAAAGACCGGCATTCACGGCCGTTGTCACTGCATTCGTTGTGATCGTTGCACCGCTGATGGCATCGATCTGACTGTCCATCGTAGATCCTGTTTTCGTATAGGTAAACTGCGATACCTGCTTTCCGGCAAACTGGGGAACCAGTACGGTACCGGCCTTCATGCCAAGTCCGGCTGTTTCTGAAATGCTCAGAAGGGAGATCCCATTTAATGTACCATCGTTCTGGATCCCCATGGTAAAGGTAATATCCCCGCCATAGCCCTCATGACTCGTCATCGTCAGCACATACCCAAGGCAGCCTCCCTCAGCATCTGTCGCCATCAGAGCATTGTCAAGATCAACTCCTGCATAATTCTGCTCCCAGGTGCTGTCACCTTCCGGCACTGCCAGCTCCAGCTTATCAGAAAATCCAGCCGCATCCGGGAATACCTCCTGATAAGCTGCCTTTGCTGCCTTTTCTTCTGCAGCCGCTATCGGTTCCTTTGTGATCTGATATACAAATCCAAGGATAAGTCCTGCTACTACCGTAATCAGCAGCAGGATCGATGCATCCTTTATCATTCCTTTTTTATCACTCATGACCTTTCCCCTCCTTTTCCAAATGCTTTGGGAAGTGTCACCTTTTCAATCAGCGGCACGATCAGGTTGCCTATGATAATGGCATAGGAAACTCCTTCCGCAGAAGGTCCAAAAATACGGAAGATTCCGGTTAATACACCAAGGAAAACACCATACAGATACTGTCCCTTCTTGGTAATGGGCCTCGTCACATAATCTGTTGCCATAAAGAAAGCACCCAGCATCAGACCTCCGCCTGCCAGATGGGCACTGATAAAGGCAGGATCAAAGCCATGTCCTCCAAAGAGGCTCAGGAATATCACGAAGCTTACCAGATAGGTGCCGGGGATCCGGAGATCAATAACACCAAGTAAGATCAGGAAGCACGCACCGATCACAATGGCGATCATGGAGGTTTCACCAATAGTTCCGGCTGTTCTTCCGATCACCATATCAAGGATATTCACATCCTCCCCTGCCTTCAGTGCAGCAAGCGGAGTCGCCCCTGTGTATGTATCTGTCTGGAAATTACACATAATAGATGTATAGGAGATCAAAAGAAAGCATCTGGCACCCAGCGCCGGATTCATGAAGTTCTGTCCAAGACCTCCAAACAGCATCTTTACGACCAGAATGGCAAATACACCACCGATCACAGCGATCCACCAGGGTGCTGTGGACGGCAGGTTCAATGCCAGCAGAAGTCCCGTTACTACTGCCGAGAAATCCCCGATCGTCACAGGCTTATGCATGGCCTTTTCATAAAGATACTCTGTTAATACTGTCGTTGCTATCGTTACTAAAATTAAAATCAGTGCATCCAGTCCAAAATTGTAAATACCAAAGCCAGCAGCAGGAAGCAGTGCTACTACGACAGCCAGCATAATGCTCTTTGTCGTCACCTTAGACCTGATATGCGGATTAGATGACACCTTCATCAAATCACTCATTTTCTGTTCCTCCTACTTCTTCTTTTTCTTGGCAAGCTGCATTTTGCGCATGGACTTGATCACCTGGGTCAACGGACGCTTAGCCGGGCAGACATAGCTGCAGCAGCCACATTCACAGCATTCCATACCATTGTTTTTCAGGAAGCCTTCTTCATCATAGTGCTCAGCACAGTCAGCAAGAAGCCTTGGCACCACTCTTCCCGGGCAGGCCTCCACACATTTGCCACAGTTGATACAGGCAGAAGGCTCCATGGCGGATACATCATCCTTCGTCATGCAGAGCAGCGCAGATGATGTTTTGGTTGTTGGTACATCCAAATCAAAAATTCCAAAGCCCATCATGGGACCACCGGAAACAATTTTAACCGGAGGTGTCTTGAAGCCGCCGGCCTCCTCTATCAGCTCGTGATAATTGGTTCCAATCCTTACCTTGAAATTGCAGGGCTCTGCGACCGCATCTCCTGTCACGGTAACGATCCTGTGCATCAGGGGACGGCCTTTCATCACTGCATTATAAATGGAGATCACGGTATCCACGTTATTCACTACACACCCCGCATCCGCAGGGAGCTGTGAACTGTTGATGGCTCTGCCTGTTACCGCATAGATCAAATGACGCTCTGACCCTTGCGGATACTTGGTCTTCAGTGCCTTCACTGCAATCTTCGGTTCATCCTTTGTCATCTCACGGAGGCGTTCGATACAGTCAGGCTTATTATCCTCTACTGCCAAAATACCTCTTGCATTCTCGAAAAGGCTTAAGGAAACCTTCAGTCCTCCGATCAGCTTATCCGGCTCTTCCAGCATTTTCCGGTAGTCAGAGGTCAGATAGGGTTCACACTCTGCGCAGTTGACGATCACATATTCTATTTTTTCGGGCTCTTTGGGAGAAAGCTTGATAAAGGTCGGGAATCCGGCGCCGCCCATTCCCACAATACCAGCTTCTTTGATGATATTGATCTTATCCTCTCTTGTCAGTTCTTCAAATGGTCTTACCTCAGGCCACTCTACTTCCTCATACAGCCCGTCGTTCTCTATAACGATACTCATGACATTATCACCAGTCACCACACGTCTTGGCTCAATCGCCTTGACTGTTCCTGATACGGTAGCATAAATCGGTGAGGAAACAAACCCTGATGCCTCTGCAATTTTCTGTCCTGTCAGAACCCTGTCACCTTTTTTCACTATAGGGTTTGCCGGTGCCCCGATATGCTGGGACAGTGGATAGACCAGATCTCCCTTAGGGAGGATCTCACGTATCGGCTTATCCTTCGACAAATCCTTACCGTCATAGGGATGGATTCCTCCAATAAACGTTAGTTTTGCCATAACTTTCCTTCTTTCCCTTGATTTCTCTTCCATCAAGCTGATGAAAATTCTCATTCTTATCTTTTAAATATACTATTTTTTTGTCGAAAATACTACTGCATTTTTGAAAAATATGCTACACTGAAGATGTGATTTTGCGAAGGAGAACATTCTATGAAAACCGAAGAAATTATCTTAAATAATTTCATTTTAAAATACCCGATAGAGCGTCTTGCTCCCCTTGATCAGATCCTGTTTCTGGACATCGAAACTACCGGACTTTCTGCGGACAATTCCCAGCTTTATCTGATTGGATGCGCCTTTTACAAAGAAGGAAACTGGCAGATCAGACAGTGGTTTGCACAGTCTGCTGAAGAAGAGCCTGAACTGTTAAAATCCTTCTTCACATTCGCCGCAGACTATTCATTTCTGATCCATTATAACGGTAATTCCTTTGATCTGCCTTATCTTCGCAAGAAGCTGCTTCAGTATCAGCTTCCTTATGATTTCAGCCAGTTTGAGGGTATCGATATTTACAAAAGGATCCATCCCTACCGGGGCTTCTTAAAGCTCCCCAACTGTAAGCAGAAAACAGTCGAATCCTTCCTGAATATCAGACGTGAGGACAGATATACCGGTGGTGAGCTGATCAATGTTTACAAGGATTATCTCTCTTCCCATGATTTTAACCTGTATCATATCCTTCTTTTGCACAATTCAGATGATATGAAGGGCATGCTGGAGGTTCTTCCCATCCTGTCCTATTACGATCTGTTCAATAACAGTCTGAAAGCCCGCAAGGTACAGGCAAATTATTATAATGATATTCATGGCATTCTGCGTAAAGAACTGATGATGAAGCTGATCTTCGCCTCTCCTCTGCCTGTATCCGTCAGTGCCATGGCCAGAGGGTGTCATTTCAAAGGCGAAGAACATGAAGGCACCCTGATCGTACCGATCTATGAAGAAGAGCTGAAATATTTCTATGCCAACTACAAGGATTATTATTATCTTCCCACAGAGGATACTGCGATCCATAAATCTATCGCTTCCTTTGTAGACAAGGAATACCGGGAGCAGGCATCAGCCTCCAACTGCTATACAAGGAAATTTTCCAGTTATCTTCCCCAGTGGGAGATTCTGGCAGAGCCTTTCTTCAAGCGTGATTATAAAAGTCACGACCTGTTCTTCGAACTGACTGATGAAATTAAAAAAGACCGGCAGCTTTTTTCAAGCTATGCCAGCCATATCCTGAATATCATGGCGGTACAGCCATAATGCCAATCACTAAGTCAGGCGGTCATTTCTTTCCGGAAATGCCGCCTGTTTTTCATTTTACTGCTTCGGATGTTCATAGAAGAAGGAATTCTTCCGCTCATATCCCATTTCTCTGTGGTTGATGATCTGCTCCGTACTTCCTATGAAAAGTACCCCGCCAGGAGCCAGTGAGGAATAAAATTTCCTGAACACTTCATCCTTGGCTTCTTCTGTAAAGTAAATCAGAACATTCCGGCAGACGATCAGGTGACACCCCGACGGATAATTATTATCCAGCAGATTCTGCTCCTTAAATTCCACTCTTGCTTTGATTTCATCGGAAATCTTATAAGACGGACCTACCTTCGTAAAATACTTTTTTTTAAAATCATCCGGTACGGAAGCAATACTTTTCTCTCCATACAGTCCGACCTTCGCCTTAGCTATAACCTGCTTGTCAAGATCTGTTGCATAAACACGGATCATGTTCAGCGGAATATGTCTGGAAAGCGCCATAACCAGAGAGTAAGGCTCATCACCAGTAGAGCAGGCTGCGCTCCAAACCTTCAGGTTCTTACCAAATTTTGTGATCAGATCCGGTATGATCGTTTCATCAAGCAGCTTCCACTGCTCCGGATTCCGATAAAACTCAGATACATTAATCGTCAGATAAGTAACAAATTCCTCAAATTTTTCACGATCTGTTTTCAGAGCCTTTATATAATCCTCATACCCTTTAAATCCATTCTTGGTAATCAGCGAATCGATTCTTCTCTTCATCTGTCTTTCCTTATATGCATTCAGATCGATCTTCGTTAATTGAAACACTGCCGTTTTAAAATTTTCATAATCGTATGCCATCAGCCTTCACCATCTTTCTTATCTTGAAAAAATTCCATTCAATAATAACAGGAAGTACGTTTCCACGTACTTCCTGCATGCCATTCTTTATTATACCTGTCCGGCAATTAATTCTCTTCGTTTGCAATTACTGCATCAATATCTACAGAAACAACGTCTTCATCTTCCTTTTCTGCTTCCTTAGCCGGTTCCGGTGCAAGTAATGCCTTAACGCTTAAGCTGATCTTCTTATCTGCCTCATTGAAATCAACAACCTTAGCAGTAACCTCGTCACCAACCTTTAAAACATCAGAAGGTTTTTCAATGTGCTCCTTGGAAATCTGTGATACATGAAGCAGTGCATCCACACCGGGTTCAAGCTCTACAAATGCACCAAAATCTGTCATTCTGGCAACCCTGCCTGTTACAACATTGCCTACTGCATATTTCTCTGCTGCATCCTTCCAGGGATTTGCATCTTCAAACTTAAGGCTCAGTGCAATCTTGGTACCATTGATATCTTTGATAAATACCTTAACCTTATCACCAACCTTGAATACCTTCTTCGGGTTCTCTACTCGACCCCAGCTCATCTCAGAAATATGAAGCAGTCCATCTGCACCACCGATATCAATAAATGCACCAAAGTCAGTTACATTCTTAACAACGCCTTCAACCACATCTCCTACATGAATGCTCTCAAGAAGCTGCTGCTGCTTCTCTGCCTTCTCAGCAGTAAGGAGCTGTCTGCGGTCACCGATATATCTTCTTCTCTTAGGATTGTACTCGCTGATCACGAACTGGATCTCCTGTCCGGCATACTTTGAAAGATCCTTCTCGTAAGTATCAGATACAAGACTTGCCGGAATAAATATTCTTACTTCATCAACAATAACGCTTAATCCGCCTTCCAGTACCTGAGATACCTTTGCAGTAAGGACTTCTTTATTGTTGAACGCTTCTTCGATACGCTTATTTCCTCTGTCAGCTGCCAGTCTCTTATAGGTTAAGAGAACCTGTCCTTCGCCATCGTTTACCTTCAGGACTTTAACCTCCATGGTATCTCCAGGCTTAACTACAGTAGTCAGATCTACATTGGGTTCATTGGTATATTCATTTCTTGTCAATATACCATCTGACTTGTAGCCGATATTAAGGATGATCTCTTCGGGCTTAACATCGATGACTGTACCTTCAACTACCTCTCCTGTATGTATTGTTTTTAATGATTCTTCCAACATTTGTTCAAAAGTTAATTCTGACATAATTTTGAACCTCCTCGATTATATTGTTGGGGGTGGAAGCCCCCGCAGTAATACCCACCAGAGCAGCAGTTTCAGGCAATTCCAAATGCAAATCATCCAGTGTCTGTATAAGATAGGTAGACTTGCATCTCTCCCTGCAGATCTCATAGAGCTTTCTGGTATTGGAGCTGTGCTTCCCACCTATTACTATCATCGCATCGACCTTGTCCGCAATTTCACGTGCCTCAGTTTGTCGTTCTTCCGTTGCATTACAGATAGTATTAACAATGGTAATATTGTAACCTTTTTTTTGAAAAATTTCAACTAATTCTTTAAATTTGTTGTAGTTAAATGTCGTTTGGGATACAAGGCACAGTTTCTCACCCGGTAAACAGGTGAATTTTTCTGCCTCCTCTGCTGATTCTATAACAGCTGCAGGCGTATGTGACCATCCCATGATCCCCTCTACCTCCGGGTGTCCCGGATTTCCGATAATGATGATCCTCCTGCCCTCTCCGCTTTCTTTTTCAACGATCCTGTGGATCCTTTTTACAAAGGGACATGTAGCATCCACACAGGTCAATCCCTTTTTTTCTATCATTTCACAGATTTCTCTCGGTACTCCGTGGGACCGGATCACTACAGTTCCTTTATCAAGCTTTCTCAGATCCTCTTCTCCCTCCAGTACAGTAACACCCTTACTTTCAAGATCCTTCACCACTTCTTCATTATGGATAATAGGACCATAAGTATAAATCCTGTTTTCTGTTCCTGTCTGTTCATATACTGTTTCCACAGCCCGTTTTACACCGAAGCAGAAGCCGGCACTCTTCGCTAAAATAACTTCCATCTGCTTTCCTTCCTTATGCTTCTGTCAGGGAAAGGATCTTTTCTACCACTTCATCAATACTCATATCCGAAGAATCTACAAGGACTGCATCCTCTGCCTGCTTTAACGGTGCGATCTCTCTTGTCATATCCTGCTCATCCCTTTTTACGATATCCGCTTCTATCTTCTGAATATCACAGCTTTCCCCTTTGGCAGTCAGTTCGTCAAATCTGCGCTTTGCGCGGACTGCTGCGCTGGCTGTCAGATATACCTTTACATCTGCCTGAGGAAGGACACAGGTTCCGATATCCCTGCCATCCATAACAACACTGTTCTTTTCTGCCAGTTCCTTCTGAAGCTGGGTCAGTCTCTCCCTCACCTTTTTATTTTTACTGGTAACAGAAGCCATATTTCCCACTTCTTCTGTCCTGAGCACAGGATTCACATTTTCACCATTTAGCAGAACAACCTGCTCCCCATCCTGATACCGGATCGTAATATGTGCACCGGTACATTTCTCAGAAATCTCTTCTTCATCGGAGGGATCCACCTTCTCCTTAAGCAGATAATACGCCATGGCACGATACATGGCACCTGTATCTACATATATAAAATTCTTCTCTCTGGCCACTCTTCTGGCTATGGTACTTTTACCGGCACCTGCCGGTCCATCTATGGCAATCTGATAACTCATCTTATGATTCCTTTCTGTTTTTACAGCCGCCTGGTTTTCCACTGCGCTCATTATATCATAAAACTCCAGCTGTTTTAAATCAAAATCTGTTTCGTTACTGACCGAAAAGCTGTATCCATCAAATTCCATAGTCCCGAAAAAGCACCGCTTCTCCGGTGTTTTTCCAAGTACAAAGCCAGTTTCTGTCCGGATAATTTCAAAAGAGTCAAGAGAAAGGCTCATTCCCTTTCCTGTCATTTTCATATAGCTTTCCTTCAGCGTCCAAAGTGTAAAAAAGGCCTTATCCGGATCACACGCAGATTTTATGTACCGTTCTTCTCCCTCATTAAAATACTGTTCTGCGATCTTAAGCGGTGCATTCACAATTTTTTCAATATCACATCCGACCTCACAGTCTGATGACACACCAACAACATAATCTCCTGCATGGGATACATTGAAAAAAAGATTGTCTGCAACAGGTTTTCCATTTTCGGAGTACTTCAGACAGCTTTCAGAAAGTCCGTTTTCATCCAGAATTTTATTTATAATAATACCTGCTCCAACGCTTCTCTTCCGGTCATCCGGCATGCGATACCGGATGACCTTTTTCCTCCGCTCTGTACCTACCAGCTCAAGAAGCCTTTTGTTCTCCAGTGGATCATCAAGCATATTAATATTTATTCTGTATAATTTCATCATTTTACTTTTTTGAAGATTCCAGGCTGAGAGTGTTTTTTATTTCTCAATCTGGATCTTCTGGTCAAATCCGGTGAGTCTGAAGACATCAAGCACTTCATCAGAAACATGGATGATCTTAAAGCCATCTTTGCCTGCCATTTTTTTGTATGCAGAGATCACCTGTCGTAATCCTGCAGAAGAAATATATTCCAGCTTTGCAAAATCAAACACAAGACTTGTTACACTGTCATCAAGATGGGACAGTTCCTCCTCCAGCTTTGGCGCTGTCTGTGTATCCAGCCAGCCACTGATCTCCATGGTTACCTTGTTTCCCTCAGTTCTGCTTGTAATTTCCATTCTTATTCTCTCCTTTTTCAGTTATCAGTCAAAAAATGCAAGTCTGTCAAGTGCTCCGATCGCATTTTCCAGATATCGGTCATCTGTAACAGGCCATTTATATTCCAGCCGGTAAAGCGCCTGTGCTGTAAACCGGTTGCTGTATTCCATCGTATAAATCTCGTTCTCATTGTGTGAGGTATAGGCGATCAGTCCGGAAACGGCATCAGAATCATTGCCGTTCTTTGCAAATTCCTTAACTGCTTCCTCAAATTCCTCATCCTTAACAATATCCAGTTTAAAGCCATATTTACGCATTGCATAGATCAGATCCGCCATATAGATATGGTGGCTGTTGCAGGCATGGAATACAGTGAATCTTCTGTCTGTCTGTACCAGCTTCAGAACAGCAAGTGCAGTCGAGTCAATCGGAGAAAGCTCTGCAATTTCATGCATGCTGCCCATCGGGAATTTGCCAACCGCCTTATAGCCTCTGAGGCTCCGCAGGAATCCGTTTGTAATAAAGTTAATCTGGAATTCACCATCAGAGTTTCTGCTCATCAGATTACCCACACGGATGATCTTTGCGTCAAGTCCGCCGGAAACAGCTTCCAGTACCGCTCTTTCTGCCAGGAACTTGGTACGGATATATTCATTGGTAATACTCTGTCCGATATACAGGTCGTTTTCACAGAAGACTCTGTCCTTTGGCGGAATCCCCTCTGAGCCTTCCCCTGCAACGGATACTGTGGAAATCTGGATCAGTCTGCGTCCATTATTCTTACAGAAATCAATCAGATTTTCGACACCATGTACATTGATCTTTTCCAGCACATCCCCGGCCGCAAAGTGCTTTACACAGGCAGCACAGTTAATAAGCGTCTGGAATTTATAGGCTGCAAAGCTTTCCACCTGCTCCTTTGAAGTAATATCACCGTCCACACAGACAATACGATCTTTGAACAGCTCCTCACATGGATTATCGAAATAATACATCAGCATGTGCATCATCCGTTTTTCCATGGACTCATAGGCACCCTTACGCACCAGACAGTAAACCTTACCATCATAATTGTCAAGGTATGCCTTCAGGATATGGATTCCAAGGAAGCCGGTCGCTCCTGTGATCATAATATCTCCCAGCTTTTCCCTGGTGATCCTGTCCACATTTTCTTCCACGTTTCCACTGATAACACTCTGGATCTTATTATAATTGTAGCCAGCAAACTCATTATTGCTCTGTGCACTCTGATCGGATACCTGATCATCTACGATCGCTGCCAGTTCACGGACTGTAGGGTATTTAAATACATCCGCATATACAATGGAAATATTCTTGGAAAGGCACATCACGGCAACCTTGGATGCGGTCAGTGAGGAACCTCCCAGTTCAAAGAAGTTATCCTCGATTCCCACCTTTTCAATTCCCAGTGCTTTTTCAAAGATCTCGCAGAGCACTTTCTGAACCGCAGTAACCGGCTCTACATAGCTTGTGCTGTCTACGGTTACTTCCGGCATCGGGAGTGCCTTCTTGTCGATCTTACCACCCGGTGTCACAGGCATTTCATCAATATGGACGAAGAAGGACGGCATCATATAATCAGGGATCAGGGGCTCTAAGAAGGTCTTCAGTTCTTCATCCGGGATGTTTTCTCCTGTGTAATAAGCAGTGATATACTTGTTTCCACCCTTCTCAACCACGGTAACAGCAGCATTTTTCACCAGTTCATGCTTCAGGACAGCGCCTTCGATCTCACCAAGCTCCACACGGTAGCCCCTGATCTTAACCTGGGAATCAATTCTGCCAATATACTCGATATTTCCATCACCCTTCATTCTTACCATGTCGCCGGTTCTGTAAAGACGTCTGTCATCTTCACATACAGAATACGGATTCTCCACAAATACTGATGCGGTCTTCTCCGGAAGGTTATGATATCCTCTTGCGATCTGGCGTCCTGCATGACAGAGCTCGCCGGATGCGCCTACCGGAAGTCTCTTTAAGTCTTCACTGACAATGTAGCTGCGTACATTCCTCTGGGATTTTCCGATTGGTATGTTGTCATACTGTTTATCAACCCAGAACTCTGTGGAAGATACGGTATCCTCTGTGGGACCGTAGCCATTGATCATCTGGTAAGTACGGTTTCTGTAATGCTTGAATTTCTCACCGCCAAGGGTAACAAATTTAAGATGCGGGGCATCCTCAAGCAGTTCTGCTACCAGTTCGCCCATCTGAGTCGGGAACGTAACACTGGTCAGCTTCTGATCCTGTATACATTTTGTAACTGCAACGGCATCCTTGCGGATATCCTCCGGGAAGATATACAGTAATGCCCCTGCGGTAAGCGGAGCAAACAGGTCGATTACCGATGCATCAAAGCAGAAGCTTGCAAATTCAGCCACAATATCATCCGGCGTTGTTTTTCTGGTCAGTCTGACATATTCGATCAGGTTCATCAGATTCCTGTGCTCCAGCATAACACCCTTAGGCTTTCCGGTAGAACCTGATGTATAAATCATGTAAGCAAGATTCTCAGGCTTCGGCGCTGTAAGCTCTGCAGAAAGTGTAAAGTCTTTTGCTTCTTCTGCGACATCATCAAGACTGATCACATTTCCTTCATAGAAGCTGACCAGATCCCGATACTGATTCATTACAAGCAGGTTCTCTGCTCCTGAATCCTTCAGCATGTACTCAATTCTGCTCTGCGGATACTCCGGATCCAGCGGTACATAGGCTCCGCCAGCCTTCATGACACCCACATAGGCAACTGCATATTCTTTGGTTCTTCCACACAAAATGCCTGCCGCTTTTTCTCTGCCAAATCCATTTTCAGTAAGCTTCTGTGCAACGTAATCGGACATTCTGTCCAGTTCACGGTAAGTAATTTCGCCAGAGCCATCTCTTACTGCCGGTCTGTCCGGATATTTTGCTGCTGCCTCCCGGAACAGATCCACAAAGGTCTTGCCTGTATGCTCCGGATCATCCTCCATCTCTGTCTCTTCCTCAAACATCAGCCTGATGTCTTCCGGCTCCTGTTCCTTCATGATTCCACCTGCAGCAAGTTCCAGGTTGTCTGCAAGATATTTGATGGTTTCTTCGTAGTACATGTCACCACGATATTCAATTTCAAAGACAAACTTATTCCTTTCGATGGAAATGCTGATGGAAACCGGTGCCTTCGCCGCATTTAAGCTGACCGGCTCCTCCTGTGCGTATTCACCGCCGATCGTATCAAACGCAAAATTATCTCCCTGATAGATCACCATGGCATCCGCCTTGATGTTGAACTCATGGCTGATCTGTGAGAATGGATAAATATCGTTGTTCATGGAATCGATCAGCTGCTGCTGTACAGCAAGCAGTCCATCCTTTAAGCTTCCTGAAAAATCACTGTAAACAGGAAGTGTCTTTACCAGCATACCAACTGTTTCAGAAAGTCTGGAATCATTTCTTCCATGATAAATGGTAGTAAATACCGCATCCCTTCTGAAATTATATTTACCAAGTGTAAGGCCAAACACAGAAATGAAGAACACATTTTCTGTGATTCCATGCTTCTTGCAGAAATCCTTTACCTGCTGCACAGAAATCTCCGTAACCTCTCTGTGATAAGTCGCCGCAGTCGGAACTGCTCCGTTCTTATCCGGATAGAAGCTTATACTTCCACCCTTATTTTCAAATACCGATTTATAGTAGTTCTCTGCATTTTTATAGGTATCACTCTTCAAGGCATCGCGGTTATCCAGTGCAAGATCATAGGAGGTATATTTTTCTGCCTCCAGCTTTTCTCCGCTGTAAGCCCGGTTGATATCATTCAGGATAATACCAAGGGACGTACCGTCTGCGATAATATGATGAATATCAAGGAACAGATAATTTCCGTCACAGGTTCTGTAAATTTCAAACCGGAAAAGCTGATCATTAAACAGCATATACGGACGGACCAGCGTTTCCCTGTTCATTCCATTGATGATCTGTGTCTTGCAGCTTAAGCTGTCATCACGCTTCTGCAGGACATCCCCGTTTTCGTCCATAAAGAGACGGGTCTTCAGATAAGGATGTGCCTCTATCGTACTGTCAATGGCCTCTGCAAGCTTCTCAAGGTCTACCTTTTTATCCAGCTTCAGAAGGTAAGGAATATTATAAATGGTAGAGCCCATATTGGCTGTACATTCAATAAAGATTCCCTCCTGTGTATTGGTAAGCGGATAATTTTCCTGTATTTCTCTCTTTGTTTCTTTTCCTGCAGTCTGGACAAAGCCCTCCAACATCTCAATCGTCGGATGATCCTTGATGTCCGATGTCTTGATGACAATATCAAACGCTTTGGAGATCAGGATATTCAGCTTGATTGCACTGATGGAAGTCAGTCCTGCCTCATAAATATCTGTGGTAATACCAAATTCCTGATAGCCAAGGACATCTGCGATACAGTCAAATAATTTCTGCTGGATCTCATTCTTCGGTGCTATGATCTCTTCTATTTTTCTCTCAGGTACAGGAAGTGCCTTTTTATTTACTTTCTGGTTCTGGTTCAGCGGGATCTTATCGATCTGCATGGTAACTGCAGGCACCATATAGGCAGGCTTGGTTTCCTTAATGAAATCATTTAATCCATTAATATCCACCTTACTGTCGGATACCACATAGGCTGCAATATATTTTCCGCCATTCGGATCATCAAATGCAACAACTGTCGCATCCTTGATACCAGGATATCTTCTGATGACCTCTTCCACTTCGGAAAGTTCAATTCTGAAGCCTCTGATCTTGACCTGGGAATCCTTTCTGCCGATGATCTGGATATTTCCATCCGGAAGGTATCTTGCCACATCTCCGGAATGATACAGAACCTCATAGCCTTCGGTATCATCATAAATATTCTTTGTATAAACCTCAGCCGTTTTCTCCGGCTTGTTAAGATATCCTCTGGAAACCTGGAAGCCTGAGATCATCAGTTCTCCGCAGGCACCATAGGGCAGCATATGACCTGCCTTGTCCGTAATATAAAGCTTGACATTGTCCAGTGCCTTGCCGATTGGTATGTTAGGGTAGTATTTATCCACTTCAAATGCTGTTACAAGAACAGTCGTTTCTGTAGGCCCGTAAACATTGACAAATCTGTAACCCTTGGGCGGCTCACAGGGAACCAGCTTCTCTCCACCAACGGAAAGATAACGGAGACTCTTACAATCCATTTCCAGTGCGAACTGTCTTCCGACCTGTGTCGTCATAAAGGAATGGGTAATGCCATTTTCTTCAAAGTATTTCTGCAGTCCAATGAAATCCAGACGAATCTCCTCCGGAATAATATGTAACTGCGCACCATTTGTAAGTGCACCGTAAATATCCATCATGGAAGCATCAAAGCCGAAGGACGCATAGGCAGCTATCTTACAATCAGGATCAATACTGTAATATTTCCCGTACCAGTGGCAGAATGCGGTAATATTTCCATATTCCAGCATACATCCCTTCGGTACACCGGTCGAGCCTGAGGTATAGAGTAAGATAAACAGGTCATGAAGCTGCGGCTTTTTCAGTTCTGCATCCACATCTTCAAGCTGCATGATTTCATCCGTATATAAAACAGGTCCCTGATAACCATCTACCAGATGCAGAAGCTCTCTGTCTGCGATCAGCAGTTTGGCAGCAGAATCCTCCAGCATATACATCAGTCTGTCCTTCGGATAAGACGGATCGAGCGGCTGATAGGCTGCACCGGCTTTGATAACGCCCATAGGCGCAATGGCCATATACTCACAGCGGGGAATCAGAATAGACACGACATCTTCTGCTCCAATTCCAAGAGAAGCAATATATTTTCCAAGCCTGTCACTGATCTCATCCAGTTCTTTATAAGTGAACTTCTTGTCCTTAAATACAACAGCCGTATGCTCCGGTATAGTCTGTACCATTTCCGCAAATCTGTCGGAAATAGTTTTCGCCCTGTCATATTCACAGGCAGTATCATTAAATTCTGCAATCTTTTTAACTGCATTCTCTGAAATAATGGAAACCTCTGAAACGTACTTGTTTTTCAGTACAGAGTCCATAGCTGCTTCATAGGCGTCCAGCATACCGTCTACAAAAGCATCACTGTACATGTCACTGCGGAATTCCGCTGTAAGCACATATTCATTATTGTACTCTCTTACCTGGATGAGCAGCGGCATTTTCGCCATATCAAGGGAAAGATCATGTCCCCTTGCAACGGTATCACCAATCGGGTAATCGTCACTTAATTCTGCCTGATAAGCAAAGGTAAGATCAGAATTGAATCCATATTTTGCACAGATATCAGAAAACGGGAAAATATCATTTGCCATGGAGGACAGGAGCTGCCCGGAAAGCTCTGTCATGTAGGCCTGGATCGTCGTCTTCTGTTCAAACCTGCAATAAACCGGAAGCGTCTTAACCAGCATGCAGACTGTATTTTCCAGTCTGGAATCATTTCTTCCGTTATAAATCGTGGAAAAGAGACTGTCGTCTGCATTGGAATATCTGGACATCAGAATACCAAATACACCAGTGAATAAAATATTCGGTGTCACTCCAAACTTCTCGCAGCAGGAAAGGATCTGGTCTTCTGCAACGGCAAGCTTTCTCTCCAGATATCCCTTTTCAGGGTTCTTTCCGGTTACATCCGGAAGCGGAAGGGATTCGGTTTCCACCTCTCCGAACACACTGTCATAATACTTCTCTGCTTTCTTATATTTTCCTTCCTGCATCTGCTGCTCTTCATCAAGGGCAGCATCAAATCCGGTATATGTCTCCTTTTCCAGCTTTTCTCCTACATAAGCACGGTTGATATCCTCAAAAATGATATCATAGGAATTTCCGTCTGCAATAATATGATGGAAATCGGTAAAGAGATATTTCCTGTCTTCGGTAACATAAATCTGCGCACGGAATAAACGTCCCTTTTCCAGCTTAAACGGACGCACCAGTTCCTTCTTCAGCTCTTCAAACTGTTCATTCGTTGTCTCAATAACTTCCGGTACGAAGTTCTCCTCACCAGGACGCTGAACCATCTCTCCCTTATCGTTTAAGAATACCTCGGTAAGCAGATAGGAATGTGCTTTTACCATCTGTTCTACGGCTCTGGACAGCTTCTGTACATCCACGGAGCTTTCCAGTTCAAACAGGAACGGGATGTTATATACGGTGCTTTCTGGGTTCTTGCTGCACTCTGCAAAAATACCCTTCTGGGAACCGGTAAGTGGATATACTTCCCGCTTTTCATAGGTTCTGATCTTGGGTGCAAGCATGACATAGTTTTCCAGTTTTTCAACGGTATTGTTTTCATGGATATCGCTTGTTTTTACCGTAATGCCAAACTCATCGGAGATCAGAACGCAGAGCTTCATAGCACTGATGGAAGACAATCCTGCTTTATAAAAGCTTGTATCAATTCCAAAGAAATCATTTTCCACTACACTGGAAACGATCTCAAAAATCTTCTTCTGCATCGGTGTTTCCGGCTCTTTCAAGTTCTTTGGCTGTGAAACAGGCTTTGGCAGCGCACTTTTATCAATCTTGCCATTTGCTGTTACCGGCATCTTTTCCATCTGCACGAAAACATCCGGTACCATATAATGCGCCAGTGATTCTGATGCATATGTAGAAAGCTCATCGGCATCAATCTTACGGTCTGCCATAAAATAACAGCAGAGATATTTATTATCGACTGGTACCGTAATACTGGTAATAATTCCCTCAAAGCTGTTAATGACCTCTTCAATCTCACCAAGCTCAATCCGTAATCCTCGAAGCTTGATCTGGTTATCAATCCTTCCAAAGAATTCAATTTCACCTTCCGGAGTAATTCTTGCAAGATCTCCGGTTTTATATGCTCTTTCACCATTCAGCGTAATGAAAACGGCTGCTGTTTTATCAGGCAGATTGACATACCCCCTGCCTACTCCAAGACCGGCAACTACCAACTCGCCGGTTTCTCCGTCCGGAAGGATCTTATTATCCTTATCAACCACATATACCTGAACATTACCGTTTGGCTCACCAATCGTAATATTTTTGCTGTCAGTGATCACCTTCATCGTACAGCTGATCGTTGTTTCTGTAGGACCATAGCCATTCATAATATATGCATCCGGATTTACTGCACGTATTTTATCATAAAGAGCCGGTGGAAAGGCTTCTGCTCCCACGTCGAATACCCTGATCTGGGAAGCAGCTTCCTTAAGCTGTGGCAGATCGATCATGTTGGACAGATAGGTCGGTGTCGTTGTCATGATATCAACCTTATTTTCTACGATCAGATCACCAAGCATGACCGGATTCAGGATCTCTTCATCACTTGCGATCACTGCAGTCAGTCCGTTTGTCAGCGGAATAAACTCTTCCAGTACAGAAACATCAAATGTCATCGCTGCCATAGAAAGTGATACACTTCCCCTGCTCACATACCCGTAGGTTTCTGCATTTTTCGGATTAGGGTTTACGAAATTAGCAAGATTCAGATGCTCGATCATAACCCCCTTAGGCTTTCCGGTAGACCCGGATGTATAAATACAATAACAAAGATCATGTTCGCCAATCTCTGTATCCGGATTTGCTGTATTCGGATTTGCCAGCAGTTCTTCAAGCAGAACCACGATGCAGGGAAGCTTTTCAAACAGCTCCTTACGTTCCTCTGCGATTTCCTTTGTTGTGATCACAAAGGGCACTCCGGCATCCTCAAAGATAAACTGGATCCTGTCATCCGGATAATCCGGGGAGGCTACTGCAAACGCACCTCCGGACTTCAGAATTCCCTGTCGTACTGCATAAAAATCGCAGCAGCGCTCCAGTACTACCCCAACGATCGTCTCTCGTTGAACCCCTTTTTCAATGAGAGAATGGGCGATTTTATTTGCTCTTTCATTCAGCTGGGCATAGGTAAAGCGTTCTTTACTGGATGCGACCGCACATTTGTCCGGGTGCAGACGTACCTGTTCCTCGAACAGCTTCGTTACAGGCTGAAACACAAATTCAAAACCGGATTTCTCGTTAATAGAAGACATTTCTTCCCCTCCTTAAAATGATATTATAGTATTATTCATATCAATCGTGCGTATATAGTCCATAGATCTGGAAATCTTTTTCACAAGCTCTATTCCGTGGATATCAAATTCATCACTGTCATGGCTGTATTCCAATGGATTAAAGTTAACTCCGTTATCCCTGATCCTCAGTCTGCACAGATCATCCTCCAGACAGAGATTGATATCGATCCAGTTGGAGGTTTTCCCACCAAATTTGATGATATTTACGGTCATCTCCTCGGCACATACCGCTGCCAGATTGGCTTTATTTCCAGATACTCCATTTTCCTTGCAGAACTCCATGATCTTTACAGGAACAGCCTGTGCCTCCTCCATAGTGCTTTTAATGGAAAAATCCAGATTGGTTCCGGGATTTTGGTCAGGAACAATATAAAAGCTGGAGTTCTTGTGTTTGATCTTTCTGAAGATCCATGCTGCGATCACCGTAATGAGCTCTGTGGCAACAAATCCTATGGCAATTCCATCAATACCGATCCCGTCAATCTGCTTCCAGATCAGAATTCCGGCAAAGGTCGCAGGCAGAACCACAACCGCATTTTCAAGGAAGGTAACGAAGCTTGCTATGGCTGTTTCCTCTATCGTTTCATAATAGCTCACAATAAATTTATTCCAGAGATACGGCATTACACAGATGGCAAAAATACGAAGTGCATCCACCATCTGTTTGCCAAGCTCTCCGCCGCCGCTTCCAAACAGGATCGTAATCTGTTCTGTAAATGCCATGATAACTGCGAATATCACTGCCAGGACGATGTAACTGTATTTCAGCATTTTATTACACAGAACCCTGATCCCCACATAATCCTTTTCGCCAAATAGGATCCCGGCTACATTGGGGATCACACCAATGATTCCACCTGTCAGCATTTCAACGATCAGCAGTACGTTATCGCAGACGGTAAATACCGCCATGCCCTCTTCTCCGATCTGATTGATAATGATCGTATTAAGACCAAGTGCCTTGATAAAATTCGTTGCCATGAAAACAAGCATAGGCACACCCGTAATAACGGCTTCCCTAAGAACCCCAAAGTCCTTTGCCTTCAGCCTGACAAAACGTATATTCCTTTTATCGGAACGGATATAAAGCAGGAAAACAAACATTGCCAGCAGAAAGCCAAGCACTGTAGATAACGACGCACCTGTAATCCCAAGTGGCGTGAATCGAAGGAAAATATAATCAAGAATAAGGTTAATGACATTGGCAATGATAAGATAGGCAGATGCAAGCTCAGGATGATTCTCAACACCCAGATAATTGACCATCATAAGGCCAATTCCGATCACCGGTGCACCGAGCATGCTGACACGGATATAATCTCCTGTATAGTCTGCCAAAGCACCGCCGCCAGGTACCAGGAGCCTTGCAATCGGTCCTGCCAGCGGAAACGCACAGACAGAAAAAACAAGTCCCACCAGAAGCGTCACCAGAAATGTAACAGAAAACAGCTTCGATGCACTTTCTTTATCACGCTTACCAAGCATATTGCCCACTGCTATGGAACCACCAATACCAAGGCAGTATCCGGTAAGCTGCACAATGGTTTCAACCGGAAGGCTCATCGTAACTGCAGACATTGCTTCCACACCGATCAGATTACTTACAAAGATCGTGTCCACTATGTTCCCGAGCTGAAGTGCCAGTGACATCATAATGCCCGGAACAATATACTTGTTTAGCTTCGCATTTAACAGTCTGTTATTTCTCTCACTTGTCATTTCGTTCCCCTTTTTGAAATACTGTCAGATGATATTTGATTTTCCCCTATTAATTTACAATTTATCATAAAAATGTGTCTATTACAAGCAGAGATGTGACTATGATCCAATTTCAGAAATACAGTAAATTCCAGCACTCTTTACCTTCATTGCTTCCGGCTTGGCCTTTCAAGCTCCATATCTTCCAGCAGATCTTTTAATATATTCTCCTGATACCCTGCCCTTTTCTTCTTTCTTACCTCTTTTGCTGTCTTACGAAGAACAGGATTCTCAACAGTTTCCAGCTTTTTTATGGATACATTTCCAATTTCTTCCTCCGAAAGGCTTTTCACGTAATCCTCCTCTGACATTCTCCACACATGAATCCGGTCTCCATACTTTTTCCAAAGTCTGTCGGCGATCCGGATCCCATCCGGATCAGTATCGCCGCTATAGTAGATTTCCGCTCCGCTATCCAGCAAAAAGGGTATCAGTTTCACGGCAGCACTCCGCAGCTGGCCGGAGGTACATAGTAACGTTACCTTCTTTTGTTCCAGATGCTTTAGCAGATAGCTGAACACCATCTCATTTTCTACAATATAAACCTTGTCCCCTGTCGGCTGTACCGCTGTCAGCTCCTGCAGATTTTCCATGGTTACAGCACAGGGCTCCTGCCTCCTGCAAAAGGCATCGTATGCCGGGTGCCATTCGCCGCGAACCTGTAGTCGCAATCCATAAATATGCACGATAGAAGAGATATTATCCGGCACAATTCCGCCAGACAGCAGTAATTCTCTCCATTGATGGGCATTTTCCGGATAATCTGTCTGCGCAGCATAGCACATTCCATGGACTAATAATTGCCCCGCAGTAGTT
The DNA here is from genome assembly GCF_025567405.1 of Suilimivivens aceti. Classification (NCBI taxonomy): domain Bacteria; kingdom Bacillati; phylum Bacillota; class Clostridia; order Lachnospirales; family Lachnospiraceae; genus Suilimivivens; species Suilimivivens aceti. Next base: position 347,627 of record NZ_JAOQKJ010000002.1, read on the forward strand.
CCCTGATCAAAGTAATGAGGATTGCCGGATATTTCTGCGGAAAATACCGCCAGCGGATATTCCTCCTCCGTCTCTCGAATATCTTCCAGCAAAAGAAGTGCCTTTCCCACGGTTTTCAGTAGTTTTTCTGTCTTTTCTCTGTCTCTTCCATATTCTCTGATTACTGTCTGATAGCCATACTTTTTTTGAAAAAACATTTCCCGAAGCCAGGAAACACCAGCTGAATCCGGATCTGCACACTCTGTCAGACAGTTCTTCACATTTTCAAAAAATTCTGTCTTTTCCCGCTCTGCCTCTCTCTGTTTTTCCTGCGTGGTTATCATTTTTCTGCCAAAATATACTTCCAGTACTTCTTCAAAATTTACAGGAGCAAATTTTGTGCATTGCAGTCCTTTTTCAAATTCTATAAAAGAAAAACGCACGGTATCTTCATAAAATGTCTTGCCCAGTATTCCGCCTATAGCTCTCCGCTCTTCTTCGAAGGTATTTTTCAGTGTAATGATTCCTGTTACTCTTCCGTAAGAATTCCATTTCTTTTCAAATTCCGAAAAGCACCTTTGGTACGCCGGATTTTCTTTAAAATATGCCGCACATGCTTCATTATTGTTCATCCAAAATCCTCTCATGTCCGTTCCATGTATACCGGATTACCGATACCACCTGAGAGTTCTCCGGTCGATGCAGCTCTGCGATCCTGAGACCCTTTACCGTTTCAAAGCATCCCCACAGTGCCTGGGAATTCATGATATAATCGAAATCCAGCTTATGAACCAGTTCAAACATACTTTTGATATTCTTGTCATCAACACCGGCAAATGCCTCATCCAGTGCAATAATCCTGGGATGGTCTTTATTCTCTGCCTTTTTGTACTGCGCATTTACCGCTCCGAACAGCGGTACATACATAGCCATTGCTTTTTCGCCTCCGCTGAACCTGTTAAACGCAGCATTGGTCAGTGGCTTTTTTGTCTCTTCTCCACGCCGGAAAAACATCTGGAATTCAAACCATTTCCGGTAGTCCAAAGCATCTCTTACCAGCTCCATGTAATTGATAATCGTTCCCGTCTCTTCCAGCTTTGTCTTTTCTGCACGTATCTTGCTGCGGAAATGACCTGCTACTTTCTCAATATCATCCAGGGTAAGCAGTTCCCGGTCGCGTAGAAGGATCTGCTCCAGATCCGCTGTATCCAGTTCTTTGTCATTGTCGGCTTTGCAGGGTCTCCATTCCAGTGAAAAACGAAGTCCCATAGAGGTATCGATTTCCTGCATGAGCTTAGACATATCCTTCGCCCACTTTCTGCTCTCTGCTATGCGGTCCGTAAGCTGCTGGCTGATCGTCTGGGATAGGATATCTTCGAAAAGCTCCCTGTCCTTTTTCTGTATCAGCAGTTCTGTCTCTTCGATTGCAGCCTTCAGAATATTGTAAAACTCTTCCAGATATACCTTTTTTCCATTCCAGGTAGAGAGAATCCGTACCCGCTTACGTACAGCATCTATGTTCCCCGTATCACCAAAGCACTCTTCCATGGCTGTTCCATAGCTTGCAAGACTTCCGTTATGCTTCAGATATACAGTATGTAATGCCTGAAGCAGTTCCCCGGGTTCCCTGTTTCTATCACTTTCCCGCAATATTTTCACCGCTTCTCTGGCACATTCATAGACTGTCCGTCCTTCCCGGTTCAGGATCAGTTTCAGATCAAGTTCTTCTTCAAAATAATTTCTGAGTGTGGTTTCTTCTATAATGAACCGTTGCAGCTTTTCTTTTTGTTGCGGGAGGTCTTTTTGTAATGTCTCTAATCTCTCTTTCAAGGTTGCCCCCAGAAGCTTCAGATTCTCCAGTTCCCCGTTGATCTGATCCAGTTCCTCCTTCAAACGTTTCAGCCGATTTGCCTTTTCCTGCAGCTCCGGACTCATCAAATACTCTTCCAGCTGGCGGATCTGGATCTCACAGGCTTTTGCACGGGTACTGTAAGTCCTTTTTTCCGTATAGGCTTCCTCCAGATCCTCCTGATATTGCTCTATCCGTTCTTTTCTGTCCCGGCAGTTGATCTGTTCCGTCTGTATATGCAGCAATTCCTGCCTTGTGCTCTGCCATATCCTTCCATATTCTTCTACGGCATTGCAGGCTTCCTCATACGCCTCTGCCGTTCTGCCATAGGGCAGCATTTTACAAAGCTTCAATACCTCCTGATATTGCCGGTTCTTCTGTTCGGAAAGTCTATGCTCCTGATCCTTCTGTTTCAGATATTCATTCTCCAGCACCTCCAGAATACGTTCCAGTTCTCTTTTCTCTGACAATGCGGTCTGAATCTCCGAAAAATCAGGAATCTCCCGGTATTCCACCTGTAATCTTTCCATGCGTTCCTGTAATTGCGCGATTTCGGAATTCAAGCCTTCTATGATCCTGCCGGTACTTTCTACCTGTTCCTGCAATTCCCGGATTTTCTGTTCTTTTCTACGTTTTCTCGCCAGGTATCCCACATATTCAGCAGCCTGCTTATCTGCTTTACCAGCTAAGATTCCCTGCCGGAAGCTGCCGTCCGCGCCGAAACAGATTCCCTGTGTCTTTCCTTCCTCTTCATAAATATTGCTGAGGATTTCCTGCACCTGGGTTCTTAATTCCTGTGGCAGATCATCACTTACTGTCAATTTGGAGAATTGGCTGCTGCCCGATCCGTCTGTCTGCAAAACAGCATCCAGAAATTCCGGATGCTCTGCTTTTATTTTGGCGAAATCCTCTCTCGTAACAACCAAAGCATCGAGTATTCCGGACATCTGTAATTGTGCCTCCAGTCTCGCACAGACTGTTTCCTCCAGATCCTTTGCAAATTCTACCGTTCTGTAAAACGGAACGGCTGTGATCCCCGCCTGTGCCAGGGATGCTCTGGATTTTTCGACTGCCTCATCCCGTTCCGGCTCCAGTTCCTGCTGCTCCTGAATCTTCTTAAGCTTTCCGCAGATCTCTTTCAGGTCTCCTTCCTTGATCTCCCGCTGATACTGCTTCTCATTTTTTTCGTCCACAAGCAGCTGCCGCTGCCTTTCATAATCTGCCTGGAAATCCCGCTGTATTTCCATACCATCCGCTACGGTCTCGTATTGTCTTGCTTTTTGCTCTGCCCGCAGCAGAATTTCTCGTTCCGGATGCCATTCTGTGGATAACTCCGCTCTGTGAAAGACCTCTGTGATCCATGCATCAATTCTGTCAGACACCTGTTCTTCTGCCATTTCCAGATGCTGTTCTTCCTCTGCTTTTTTCTTCTTTGTCTCTTCCAGACGACTGGCAGCTTCCTCGTACTGTCCTAAAATCAGTTCATACTGTCTGAGCGCTGTTCTTCCTGCTGTCAGTTGATTTTTCCATATCTGCAGCCACTCTGCAATCTCATCTTTTTCTTTATATTCTTCCAGACTGATTTTCTCTTTTGCCTTCTCATGATGTTCCCATTGCAGGATCTCCTGCTGTTCTTCCAGTTCTTCCCGTTTTTCCTTCAAGGTATCCCGGCGGAGTTCCAGCTGCTCCTCCAGCTTTTTCAGAGTCGTCTCCTCTTCCCGGATCCGTTCTCTTCCATCTTCGATCTTTTTCTCCCAGCGAAGTTCTCCTTCTACAGCCTCCTTGTGCTCTGTCTTTAGTTTTCCAAGCTTCCGGTCTGCATCCTCGAGTTCCGGATCAAGGAGCGCGCTGCGCTCCGTTTCTTTCAGCTTTTTCTCCGCTGCAAGTCTCTCCGTATCCTGTGCCGCCCTGCTCTGTTCTTCCTGTGCCTCACTCTGCCGCTGTTCCTGCTCTGCCAGTACTGCCTGTTCTTTCTCCACTTCCTGCTTCTTATTCAGGTAACCCACAGCCTTTTTCGCCAGCATATACTGATTGTAACGGGTATACTCATTGCGGATGATCTTCACATCATCAAAGGCACGATTGAGCATCTCCAGGCTGTCCTGGATCTCATCCATCTTTTCCATGGCATCTACCATAGGGCGCAGATCCTCGTCCGTCAAGGTCTGCAGGGAATCATTCAGAATGTCATACACTTTGGTGGGTTTAAACTCCTTGGAAAGCTTGGGAGCACGCACCTTCACAAGCAGTTTGATAAACTGCTCATACTGCTCCTCCTTACGGAAACCGAAAATATACTGGTTGACATGCTTCTTGTATTCCGACGGACTGTCTGTAAAAAAATTATCTTCGCCCAGTTCCGCTTTCATCTCCCGCTTATCCCTGGGAATTTTGTTTGATCCCACTTCCTTATACAGCCACAGATCATATCCTACCCTGCGTCCGTCCAGAATCACAAAGCCCCAGAAATCCATTGGTTTCCCACGCTTTGCTTTTTGTCCGATTCCAATGGTGCGATACTCTCCGGAATCCTCTTTCCAAAGTTCCAGGAAAAGATAGCCGGTAGACTCCTCCTTACCCTCTTCTCCCAGAAAATAATATTCCATCCGGCGATCACTGGATCCAAAAGGATCCAGACGGCTGGGTGTACGGTCGCCATCCAGTACAAACGGAATAAAGCTCTGTGTTGTAATGGATTTTCCAGAACCGTTCTGCCCACGCAGAAGCAATTTTCCATCCTCAAATTCAAAGTCCTCTTCATCATATAACCAGAAATTCACAAAACCGATCCGGTTCATTTTCCAGCGTTCGTTCATTCTTCTCCGTCTCCCTTGTAATCAGAAGGATACTGTCCTGCCAGCCTGCCCACAGCGGGCAGCACGATGATCCACTCCTCCTCACAGCGCACCATCATCCAGTCTGTCATATATTTTAAAACAGTTTCCACAAGCCTGTCTTCGTCCATTTCACAGTATTCCTTGCTCCATGCATTCTTCCACTTGTTTCTGCAGTTTATGATAATCCCGGAAAGCGCCTGTATTGTCATGACAATACTTTCATCTTCCTGTAATTTCAAATTTTCCTCTGCCAGCTGCCTCTGTATCTCTGAACAAACGATCAGGACACTTTCCGAGATCTGGGCATCCCGGGGATGTACGGTTCCGTAACAGTCATCTGCATCCAGTGTAAGAAAGGCTGCATTGCGGTAAATATCCAGATTACCACCCATATTTTCCCGCAAATATCTGCCAACCCACTGCCTCTGATTTTTCAGATATAAGGCATCGGCATCTTCAGCACTGTCCCAATAAAGTGCCGGGCAGACCGCCAACTGTCTGTATACCCGGTTAATACGCCGGGCTCCTCTGTTCTCCTGGACTTCTTCAAAATCGGTTTTTTCAAAATCTCTAAAGGATTCATAGCCGGAAATATCTGTTGTAAAGCTGCTGGTAAAATATTTCGAATATCCTGTATTTTCATACAGTACTTCCTGCCCTGCTTCCTGACTGAAGGATTCACTTTTCCCTTCATATACCCGGATCATCTGCAGCCGTTCCATATACTGCAATACCCGCACCAGTGATTTCCTCTGTGTAAAAGAAGTCCAATCCACCGGCATGTAATTTTTCAGCTGCGTCTCCACATAGTCAATCAATTCCGACAGCAGGAATTGTCGACCCTCCTCGGCATCCTCTAGATACATCAGTACCACACATAGTATGCAGTAATCCCGAATGTCCGTAAACTCGCTGATTCCCATAAATGCTTCTGCATGTGCCGGCTTCTTTTCCAGTTTTAACAGCTTCTCTGTATGTATCAGCTTCCATCCCAGTTGTTCTCTGATAAATCGTTGAAAGTTCGGAATGTCTCTCTTTACTTTATAGAAAGTCTCTTTGTCACTGTCCCGGCAGATCCAGAATCTCTCCATTAAGGTTCTGATTTCATTCATATTTATTTAAACTCCAATATATAATCCGGCATTTTCAGATTTCCATCCTCGCATTTCAGGACACAACTGCCTTCCTTTTTCTTCAGACGATACTCCTGCCCATATTCCGTCCGCCCTGTCTTTTCCGAACTCATATTGGCCTGAGCGATCCACTGCAGGAAAATGACTCTTGTGTCTTCGGAAACCACTTCATCAATCTCTGCAAACCGGATCTTCTGCTCCCTGATATACCGGAGTACCACTTCCTTCTGCCTCTGTGCCAGGCGCAGGTAGCTTTCCCGCTGTGCCATCTTTTCCAATGATTTATCAGCAAATCCTGTTCTGTCTTTTTTCTCTCGATACCCTCTCGTGTGAGGCTTCAGCAAAAACATTGAGGGATCTTCCTGGTAAACACTGTTGTTGATACTGTCTTCTTCTCTCGGAAAATTGGTCTTATAATGTTCGATCTGCTGCACACCAAAGACATGAGCTGATAATTTATGAGCCTCCTCCAGATCCTCACATTTCAAAAACAGCTCCAGAAACTTTTTATAATCATCTTTTCTACTGATGCCCCAGTTCTGGACCTGTACGATCAACGCCGCATTCTGAATAATATTGCGTATGATATCACTGGTGATTTTCAATACTTTTTTAGCTTCACATTCCTGGCTCTGCCCGTCCACAAACCAGTTTTTCAGGGAATGCCATTTTCCATATACATTTTCCCGGACACTTGGTTCCGCATTACCATGTATTTCCAGCAGTGCATGAGGAATATCTAGTTCGCTTTCTACGACCCGCTCCAGAATCATATTCTCCATACGCTCCGTATTCTTTTCCAACAGCTGCTCCATCCGTTTGGAATGCCGCTGCAATTCCTGCACAAATTCATTCAGATATTTGATAAATTTATCCTTATGAACCATGAATTCCACCGATTTCATCAGTTTTTCCGTTTTCCCGGAATAGAAGTCCCGCAGATAATCCTGATAGTTCTGGTTGAGCCGCTTGAAATCTTCCTGCAGCGTCTGCCACCATTCATTCACAGTACGAAGCTCTGCATTCTCCATGTTCTCCGTCTCATCCAGACTTCTTTCCAGACGGACAAAGAAATTCATCGACAGATTACCTGACTCCAGGAATAAATTTTCCAGACGTACTGTCAGACGTTCAATCTCCACGGCGTATTCCGACATCGTATAGCGATATTGCTTATTTTTGTAATCCGCTATTGTGTACACCTTTCCCGGATCCTGTATCGGCGTAAGATTTTTCCACTTTACAAGTGCTTCCAGATCCAGAACCAGCTGCTCCATGGAATACATGTCAAATGCTTCATCCTCTTTTAAAAGCCTGAAAACGTCCTCTTTATATAGTTGAAAATGCATCTTTTCATATTCCCGGTAAAAGCATCTCATGATTTTCCGGTATACCGGTGCATTCTGTACCGATAGGTAGGAAGTTTCGTTGATCTGTTCGAAATGATCCATCCGTTTGTTCCTCTCTCAAGTATCCTGCTAAATAAACGCAATCATATACAATGGCAGCGTTACGATCCTCTCTTCGCTCACATCTATATTACCATCCACAAATTTGTAACCGTAAGATATATCTCTATTATTTTTCATCAACCATTTTAAGGAATCCGCCCGGTTATTTCCACTCTTGACTTCGATGGGAACCACGCTCCCGTCTTTCTGGATGATAACATCAACTTCTCTTTTCGTTGTCTTATTTTTATAGAAATAGATTGGATATCCCTTCTTATAAAGAGCATCAGCTATTGCACATTCGTAAATACCACCTTTTGAGTTTCCTGTTAATGTGTTTTCCACAATATGCTGTTTTAAAGAAAAATCCTTCATCGCCATCAGCAGTGATAAATCGGTTGTATATGCCCTGAAAAAATCATCTCTTACATAATCATCCAAGTCAAATCTGACATCTGTCACAAGTTTACATAATTGCACCATATCTGCCCGAACCAGCCATTCAACACTTGAATAATATTTTTGTGCCCTTCCACCATGCTCAATTTCTTTATATTGAAATTTATGATTCTCCTTATCTAACAGCTGCTTTGCAAGTGAAAGATAGCACTTCTCTGCTTTCACCTTTTCTTCAGCGGTTGCATAATGTGCTATATCATATTGATATCCCTGTAAAAGATTTCTTTGAACACTGTCAACTTCTCTGAAATCCTTCGTATCTATATACTTCTGTACCACTTCCGGCATACCACCCGTTGCAACATACTGTCTGAAGTAATTCATCATCTGTGAATGAATTGCCTCAGGTATCACTGTTTTTGAGTGCAAATATCCACAAAATTTCACTATCATATCTTCGGAAATCCCCATTCCCCAAAGAAATTCTTCGAAATCCATCCCGTATATTTTCAGATAATCAACATACCCAACAGGATAAGAAGATGCACGTTTATAGTCGATTCCCAGAAGCGATCCTGATGTAATGACATCATACCTGTTATCTATTGCCCAGAACTTGAGTGATGTAATTGCTTCCTGACATTCCTGAATTTCATCCAGAAAAATCAAAGTTTTCCCCGGAATAATTTTCTTTTCAGGAAATCGAAAACGCATAGCCATAATCATGTTGTCTACGGTAAGATCTCCGGCAAAAATATCCATTGCGGAAGGCATCTGCTTAAAATTAATTTCAAGCAGTTCCTCAAAATTTTCCTCTGCAAACCGCTCGATGGTGTATGTTTTTCCGGTCTGTCTGGCTCCCTGAACAACCAGGCATTTTCTGTCTTTTGTATTTATCCAGTTTTTAATGTAATCTGTCGCTTTTCTTTTCAGCATAAAGACCTCTAATCAACATTTTTTATTCCGTTTAATGTTTTCAATCAACATTTTATCTTTCTAAATTGTGCTTATCATCAACATTATGGATTTTATTATAGTTTATTTTTTGAATGCGGTAAATAGAAACTTTGAGTTCCGTTTTGCAAACTTAGCTTCGAATTACCTCAAATTGGTACAAAAAAAGGACTTCAATCATTCAATCCTTTATTTTTTAAGGTTTCTCTTGATTTTGTCCTCTTTTAATATACGTTCCATAGGAATCTGCCCATTTTCGTAACTTCAACTTATTATACACATAAGAAAGTAACTCTATTCTGCTACCAGTACAACCTCATATTCTCTGCAGCATCCGCATCTGACAAATGAAACCGTTGTTTCACCTTGTCCTCAGTTTTGTCAAAGTCTGCACCCAGTTCCTTGCAAGTCACTATCAGTGCCTGTATTCCCTCTTTTATTCCTTCTTTTATCCCTTCCTTTATTCCTTCCTGTCTTCCTTCCTTTATTCCCTGTCTGGTATATTGGTCAAATAATTCGCACACGGTAATCTCATCCTCCTCTTTTACACCCATTTTCTGCAAACATTCTAACGTATCTTCCACATTCTTTTCACCGGATAAAGTTCTCAGAAGCTTAATCAGTGCTTCCTTATGCACCACTTTCTGATCGGATCTATATCCATTGCCCTCAGCCAGATAATCCACCACAATACGCATATCGCTCTGAAATAAGTTTCTTATTTCCTTTGGCAGTTTTCTCATTTCAAATACATGCAGTTTCAAATCATCTATATAACTCAGTACTTTTCCAGGATAATTTCTGCTCTGGAACATTTCGTAAATGCTTCTGTTCTGCTTCCATGATCCTTCTCCCCAGTATAAAACAATTTCGACTACCGGATAAACATCCTTCGCTTTGCCATCGTACTGTTCACGATATGCTCCGCCAATATAACCTGCCTTCCGGAATATCATCTTGGAATCCCGTCTTGTCTGATTGGCAAACAGGTACTGCATCGTCACCTGTCCATCATGTATTTCATACCGGGCTACATCTTCCAACTGGTTCTTCAGCTTTTCTCTTCCCTGATATACAGTCTCTGTCGGTGATGCCAGAAGGCTGTCCTTATTTATCCTCTGCATTCCCTCATATATTAGTACATTAATAATATCAGCTGCTACATCCGGATATGTTTCAAAATTCTTCGCTGTAAGATCATTTGTTTCCATTTGTTCTCCCTGCCGGGAAATTCAGATGATGACAGATAACCCTTCCATTTTAAAATCCTCTAAAATCTCCCGCTTACATATTTTTGAAAATAAGCATAGATTTCAGATTTAGACGCCAGTCTGAACTGGCCTGACAGCAGCAGAAAAAATCCTTCCCTTGGTAAAAATCAATTTTTATTCTGCTCAATAATGAACACCTGACTCAATGATATTGTTTATCATTTCATATATGCTTACATTGAATTGTAAACATATCATATCATACATTTCATTTAGCAGCAATATATTTTGGTCAGTTTATCGTTTTATAATATTTAATTTATAAACACACATCTACATCAGTTCATCTATAAAAATTTTGTAAAGCTTCACGTGCATCTCTCTATAGTCGTAAGCGCAAAGTATTCCCACGCCAGACTTAATGAATCACATTCTGTAACACTTTTTCCATCCAGTTTCTGATTATTACTATCAGTCTGCTTTTTCGACTAATTTCCATATCACTCATGTGCAGATTTCAGATCATATCGTTTTCTTGAAAGAATGTGGTTTCTGATTCCCATATCTACCATGTAAAACTTATTGTTGACCTTTAAGAGCTGCTTTCCCACAATGTCAAATCGTTCAACAAGATAAAAAATGAAGGACTCTGTCAGAGCTTCAACATAATCGCTGACTGTGTTTTGGGATACTTTTCTGCCCGCTGAGGTCAGATAATCGGTTATACTTTTCATAGACACCGGGCTACCGATAATGCTTGCCAGATACCTGGCAATTGTCTTCAGTAACGCAATCATCCGTTCGGTTCATTACTGCCACATACGGAATTCCGCCAGTTTTCATAAACTCTGCAAAAGCGTTGCAAGCTCACTTGACAGCATATATGCATTGGAACCTGTGATATAAACATCCACATGGTCTCTGATACTCTCTATTAAGGAGATGTCTAAAATAAGGTAATTCGACGCTATTTTCCATCATTTCAACCATCAATCGGGCTCCAGGTATTTCGTGTTGCAGTCCAAAGTTCATTAAAAGGCTTCTTGTCGATTGCTGCCACGATTGGCTTTCTCAAAAAGGATCTGATTGTACGCAGAACGGTACTATAACTATCGGTTTTTGTATCAATTTTTCGACAAAATGCCTTCCACTTTTTCTGCATAGCTTCGTCATTCTCAAAAGCCATCACTTGTTCGAACTGCTCAACAGTGAATACATGTCCACGATTTTCAAAAGTTTTTTTCAAAGCTTCGGTTAAGACAACACCATCAAAGTCAAATTTATTGGCAAGATAATAAATATCATAGTAATCCTTCATTCGACTAGAAAACTCCATCAGATTGAGAATAGCATCTATTTTTTCAGCAATAGTTGTTTCAAGAGAGTATGTGTTTACCATAGGAGCTGCAAAATCCGCCAGCTGGGTCGGAATCTTGTGTTTTCCCTGATTTGGCACAATGACATCTCCCACTCCAAAGTCAATGCTGAATGGGGTTTTGGTATTCTTAATCCTTGCGACTAAGGAAGCACCAATACCAGCATATTTTTTTGCCACTGCAATAGGCGCAACATTTGTAATTTCAAATGTCACAAAATCATTTCCCGTTTGTGTCGCAATGATCTCTTCCAAAACTTTTTTCAGTTTTTCCGGTGTATTTGGAACTTTCCTGAGCAGGAAATCTACATCTACCGTCACACGGCTGTCAAAGCCGGTAATGGAATAGATAAATAGTCCACCTTTTAGAACAAGGTTTTCTGTATATTGGGACTTCTCCAACCTGCGGAGAAATTCTTCCTGGCAGAAAAGCTGCAGACAAAGCTGGTAGCTCCTCCCGGTTTCCTTGCCTTTATTCTTTAAGCGTGTCAGTACGGACGCAGCAGTATCAGTCATTCAGCAGCACCTCCATCAACTCAGTAACCTTTTTGTGTACTCTTAACTTCTTTGCATATTCAGAAAGGTTTCTCAAGTCTTTTTTCGAATCATTCACATAGGCGTTCAACGCCTTGTTGAAGATTTCATTGTCCAGTCTTGAACGATATTTGAAGCAATCGCAGATTGTACGCTCTCGATCATATACAGGAAGTATGACACCGTTAAAATCGGCAGTTGTTTTGCCCAGTTCATATATTTCTGATTGCACATAGTAAGTTTGCAATGCCAGTGCATCTATATCCAATTTTGTTCGAGACATAGATCTCGGAACAGCAATCGACCATTTCCGAGGTGCAAAGTCACTATAGCCATAATGAAAAAGAGCCGATTCCACACAAATGATTGCCTTTGGAATCAATGTTGCAATGAGTTGTTCTTCAGAAGATGTGTCCCAATCGGCAAGTTGATAGTATCCGTGTCGAATGCGTTCAAGGTACCCAGTGTTACAAAGATTCACAACGTCAACAGCGGGTATGCCAGCTGCAACAAAATCTGATGTTTTTGCAATACCGCCCTTTTCTATAATTACCTGTTTTAAAAGAGTTTTCTTATCCACATATTCACCAACTTTTATTAAAAACCACACACACTTAATTCACTTTTGTGCTTATATTTTATTATATCATTCAAATTAAATTAATCAATAATTTCACGCACAATTTTATAATTTCTGTGTGTGAAATTTTTAATTCTGGATTTCGGCCTGATGTGGTAAGATAAAACTGAACACATGAAGCAAGGCTGATTAATTTTCCGCCTCGTGACAGCAAAGAATGGAAACTGGAATATAATGCCCGGACATCAGCAGAACGTTCAAACAAACGTGAGAAAATAGACTTTCAATTAGAAAGCGGCAGACACCGCATCTATCATATCCTGATGCTACAGCATCTGGATGCCTGGGATCTGCCTTTCGAATCCACCCTGCAAAAGCTGATTTTGAATGTAGCATGATCCTACCGTTATCATACCTCATTTTTCGGAATAGCAACAGTCCTATGTCTATTTTTTGTGCCCATTTTTTCCGTTTTGGATAATATTTACTTGTCAAAGTTCAATGCCAGAGTTTCGCTGGCATGATCTATCGGAATTTTGAGAAATCATCACCCATCTTCTGTAAACATTCTAACGTATCTTCCACATTCTTATCACCGGATAAGGTTCTCAGAAGCTTAATCAGCATTTCATTTAGCAGCAATATATTTTGGTCAGTTTACCGTTTTATAATATTTAATTTATAAATGCATTTCTACATCAGCTTATCTATAAACTTTTCATAAAACCATGTCATATCATCAACTTTTGAAAGTATTGTCAGCTCATCCAGGGCAGCATCATAAGACCTGAACGCAGGTGCAGACTCCATATCCGGACGTTCAAAATTCATTAATCAACGCATTTTTACCAACACGATGTCTGTCATAGATAACAATACACTCACAAGAAAGTAACTCGTAAGTTATTTTCTTGTGAGTGTATTAATTCAAGAAATCCTCAAAATCAACAAAAAAGATCCTCAGTTCTGTCAAAGTCTGTACTTTAATGCTTGAATAAATAATTTATTTATAGAGATCTCCCAGCGTTATTAAATGAACTTCTCCACGCTCCTCTGCCTGAAGAAGGCCATCTGTAAATCCACCCTTTGAAAAAATATAGTAATGATAGGTGCTGCCCTTTCCAAAGGCAGCTGCATACTCCCTGATTAACTCAAGTTCGTCCACTCCAATTTTCTCATTTCTGTACTTACACGAACCAATAATATAGTTCCTACCCTCAACAGGCGTTCCTACAATATCAATTTGTATCTGCATTTTCTTATTCGGATCAGTCCCCCACCATTGACCAATTTCACTCAGTTCAACAGGAAGGTTATCTGAATAATAAAGCAGATAATCCCGACACATCTTCTCAAATATCAGTCCCATATAATCAGGAAGATATTGTTTTACAGCGTGCGGATAGATCTTTGCAATCCTGCCTGAATCAATTGCACTCATGTTGGCAGGCACAAACCGATACCAAAATCGAAAAAAATTGTCTGCCAACAAATAAATAGTCTTCTTACCTGCTTTTTCTGATATTGGTGTTTCTTTTTTTACAATACCAAGTTCCATCAATGTCTTAAGATATTTAGATACTACTGAATTCTCTTCGCCGACTTTTGTCTTAATATCATTCATCCGTGAAGCTCCTTCAGCAATTGCTTTAATGATTGCATTGTAAACAGCCGGTTCCCTGAGTTCCTGCTTCAGCAGATTTCCTGGTTCTTCATACAAATAGCTGGATCGGTCAAAAAAGTTACTCAGTAAGGCTTCATCCACACTATCCTTCACATCCAGTTTGTTAATATAATGAGGTACTCCTCCTGTGATGCCGTAAATCAGAGAATTATCCTCTACAGATAAATCAGGATGGAACACTGATGTTTCTTTATAATCCAGTGGCTTTATCTTAAACTGCCCAGTTCTTCTACCATACAACGGGCTTTCCTTTCCAAGCACCTGACTCTCCATGAAGCTCATGGACGAACCACAAAGAATCAAATACATCCTAGTCTCTGTCCACTTATGGTCAATGATGTGCTGCAACATTGCAGAAATAGCAGGTTTCGCTTTGGCAAGATAGGGATATTCATCAATAACAAACACGATTCGTTTTTCTTTCGAAAGTATTGTCAGCTCATCCAGCGCAGCATCATAAGATCTGAACTCAGGTGCAGACTCCATATCCGGACGTTCAAAACTCATAATTGACTTCGAAAGAGCTCCCAGATTTTCTTTTTCTGTCGTATTCAACGCAGAGAAAAAAATCGTTGGTTTGTCCTTACAAAATTCGTTAATCAGCGCAGTTTTACCAACACGTCGTCTGCCATAGATAACAATACACTCAAACTTACCATCTGCATAACGTTTATTCAGTTTTCTTAGTTCCTCCTTACGGCAATAAAACCTACTCATCTTCTTGTCTCCAAACCATTATACTCATAAGAAAGTAACTCGTAATTCACTTTCTTATGAGTATAATAATTCAAGAAATGTTCAAAGTCAATCAAAAAAGATTCTCTGATATTACCTACCAGTACAACCTCATATTCTCTGCAGCATCCGCATCTGACAAATGAAACCGTTGTTTCACCTTATCCTCAGTTTTGTCAAAGTCTGCACCCAGTTCCTTGCAAGTCACTATCAGTGCCTGTATTCCTTCTTTTATTCCTTCCTTTATTCCTTCCTGTCTTCCCTGTCTGGTATATTGCTCAAATAATTCGCACACGGTAATCTCATCCTCCTCTTTTACACCCATTTTCTGTAACTGCTCTATAGTATTCTCTACATGTTCTTCTCCTGATAAAGTTCTCAGAAGCTTAATCAGCGCTTCCTTATGCACCACTTTCTGATCGGATCTATATCCATTGCCCTCAGCCAGGTAATCCACCACAATACGCATATCACTCTGAAATAAGTTTCTTATTTCCTTCGGCAGTTTTCTCATTTCAAATACATGCAGTTTCAAATCATCTATATAACTCAGTACTTTTCCGGGATAATTTCTGCTCTGAAACATTTCGTAAATGCTTCTGTTCTGCTTCCATGATCCCTCTCCCCAGTATAAAACAATTTCGACTACCGGATAAACGTCTTTCACTTTACCATCGTACTGTTCACGATATGCACTGCCAACATAACCTGCCTTCCGGAATATCATCTTGGAATCCAGTCTTGTCTGATTGGCAAACAGGTACTGCATCGTCACCCGCCCATCATGCATTTCATACTTGGCTACGTCTTCTAACTGGTTCCTCAGATTTTCTCTTCCCTGATATACGGTCTCTGTCGGTGATGCCAGAAGGCTGTCCTTATTTGTCCTCTGCAGTCCCTCATATATTAGTACATTAATAATATCAGCTGCTACATCCGGATATGTTTCAAAATTCTTCGCTGTAAGATCATTTGTTTCCATCTGCTCTCCTTGCCGGGAAATTCA
>NZ_JAOQKJ010000002.1:363603-368738 GCF_025567405.1 Suilimivivens aceti
TTCATTTAGCAGCAATATATTTTGGTCAGTTTATCGTTTTATAATATTTAATTTATAAACACATATCTACATCAGTTCATCTATAAAAATTTTGTAAAGCTTCACGTGAATCTTTTCTATAGTCCACACCGTGTAAGCAGGCTTCACATATAAATATCCCCGCAGAGCCAGGCCTTGCGGGGATAGAATTTACTTATTTCGTCTTTACCTTCGCATCCTTATAAGCAAGTGCAAAGGCATAGAACTTATCTGTTGAGATAGTAATAGGTGCAGGATCCTTATCCTGATCCTTTAAGATTATCGGAACTCCCTTTTCCGTCACACATATCATTTCGAATCCATGACCAGCAGCCTGCAATTCCTTTGGAATTGAAAAAGTGATGGTTACTGCCTTGTCCATCTTATAGAGTCTTTTACCGTTTGGAAGAATGTTGTAGGTTCTGCCAATGGTATATTTTCCAAGGACTGCCTCAAAGGATTCAAAGCATTTCTTTCCCTGCATCGCATTCTTCACAGTAACCGGATAAGCATTAGCTTTATCAGCAGTACAAATCACCTGCTCCTTACCATTATTCCGCGGATGGTAAACCGCGTCTGCGAAAAGAGCCTGATGTATGCCAGTCAGACGCAAAAGCGGCTGGTCGATGACCAAATGGTCAGCTATGTGGCAGAACACGAAATGCTTGTTGTGAATGAGTAAGCGAACGCCGCCGAAGAAAATCTCCGGCGGCGATAACCCATACGACGTTCATGACGCAAAACTGAGCAGTTCAGCAACAGCTCATGAGAGCAGTTCCATGACAGCTCATGAAATCAGCAACAGGTATATCAATGCAAGCATTCTGCCTTTATTATGAATGTTTTATCAAAATAAGAATGGCGAAGTGCTTATCGTAACACTCCGCCGAAAGCCTAACCGGTTTGAGCAAAAAATGCTTGGTTAGGTCTGCTTTACTATTTTATGCAGCTCTGCTTCATTTATACACTTAGATGTGCTTTCCAATCCGCCGGAAGATTCATTGCTGTAAGACTGACTACACCAATATTATTTTGAATCAGCTTATCAAAAGCATCAACAAATACTGTCCACTCCTCATCGGATGAACGCAGATACTTCATTGCCAGTAGGATTTGATACAAACCGTTATGTGCTGGCGGTGGTGTGACCTTATCTGCATTCAGAATTTCCGGTGTCGTATGTATTGTGCGATTGTAAATTCTGGAATTATGAGCACACATATTACGCAATACTGAAACGCCCTGTATCCATGAAGCAAGCATTTTCTGTGATGGATTTACCAAATTCCCTTTTTTCGATTTATACTGGTAATTAGTGGTCAATATAGAATACGAACTTCCAGTACCTGTTTTCAAATTCTTAATTATCTTCGATAGCGTACCAAATGAAAGAACTTCAACAGTTGCCCATACAGGCACCTCTCCATCATGATTGTCAAAATTATGTTTGATAAACACATCATTAGAGCGAGCAATTTCAGACGCTACAGTAGACATATTCTGCCAATACAGTTTTTTCTCTTTAAAAATCGATGAATCCTGCAATACAAGTGGCTCTCCGTGTATTAGTAACGCTTCCACCAATCGTACTCTCAAAGCCACTTCAATCTTGGAAATCATTGAAAAAATCAAAGCAGATAATTCCTGATCAAATTAATACAACTTTAAAATATCTTCAAACTTTGTTCCTGGAACATACTTCTTTGTAGCATTATCATATAAGTGGAACGAGTATCCACGCAAACGATAAAATCCAACGGACTTTAATGCCTTTTCTACGTCCGCACGAGAAGTAATTACCATTCCTACATCAATATATGATTGTACCTGCTGTTCTATTGTTAAAATTTGTTTTGTATATTGATACATAAACACCCTATAAATGAAAAAGTCCCACCGGGTTGCGCATGAAAAATCAGAGGCGTGGTGGGTTCTGTTACTGTCATTATACAACTTTTATTGTGGCCGTCAAGATTCCTTTTCGAAAAAAGAATACAAGCTCCCACTAATTCCGTTTTTCGTAATTCTTTCCTTCATCATATTTGACCTCTTTCACACCACTCCGTTCTCTAGTATAATAAGTTACTTTGCCATTGCAGGATCTAATCCATATACTTCTCGCATAGAGAGATCTTTGGATGGATCAATGCTTTCAATATCGATTTTATATGAGTCATACGTTATACGATCCATAATGGCATCTGCCAGGGTACTTTCATCGCCACAGATTTGTTGGTACCATTCACTTTCGCGGAACTGCGAGCAAAAGATCGTGGATGATTTCTTGCGTCTTTTGTGTATCAGTTCAAAAAGGTTTCTGGCTTCGGCTTCCGTCAGTTTGAGGAGAAGCCACTCGTCAATGATCAGTACTACTGGCTTGGTGTGCTTGAGAAATCAAGTACCCGTTTTTTCTCAAAACAAATATTTACCTGCATCTTCATCACACGCTGACCATTTCTTCTACTTCATTTTCCTTGCCACCCAATTATAAATTCTTCTGTCAAGTCATCAATATTTTCCCATTTACTGCCTTCTGTGACGCTATCTAAAGCATTCGTAATAATGCTCTCCTACCATGACATCTGAATAATTCAACTCCTTACATTTCTGCAAGCGCCTTTCCAAATTTCAATAAATATTATCGTAACAAGTCCAGCAATGTATATTCACCCTTTTGAACTTTTGACATTTCATGATATTTCTTTATTGTCGTAACAAGAATCCTCGGATCGCTGAAGTACGTTTTCATAAAATCATAGGACTTTACCTCCGTCATCTTCAAATCCTCTTTGCAAAAACTGCTGGGTTTCTTCCCGGTTTTCTTGAATTCCTTATACTTATTCTCATTAAAGATGATTAGCATCTCTATTTCCGGTGCCGTAATAACATTAATCACATCCACCTTGCCAGCGTATGCCTTACTGAGCTTAAAGTTTTCACGTCTTGAGTCAAGAATTCTAATAACAGAAATCTTATCCATAAATCCTTTTCTCAAATATTTTTCTTCAAACTTCTTGCCTTCCCGACAGCGGATCACTTCTTCCTCAATCATCTCTTCTCGGGAAAAAATCAGGAGCCCATAATCCAAGAGTATATCTATAATGGCAGTTTCAGCTGCGCCCTCACAGATACATGCCTTATATTTTGCTAATTCCATGGGTACCTCCTATGCAAGAAAGGCAGCGATACTCTTCTTTAGCTGCATATATGCCTCGTATGTCGGAGTCGTACCTTCAAGAAAACCGCTCTGGTATGCATCGCTCTTCTTGATATCATTTCTTTTCAGTATATTTGATAGATTCTCTACTGTGATGCCATTACGATTTCTGGTAATAAATATGCTATCATTACGATCATACTCATCAAGTAATTCCGGATAATGTGTAGAAAAGATAAGTATACCACCTTTTTTGTTCAGCTTGCTGTCCATGAAGAATCGCATCAGTGTCGTAACAATTTCTTTATTGAAATGGTTCTCTACTTCATCTACAACAATATACCCACCTTTTTGCAATACTTCCTGCGCAAGGGTAAAAGTAATCATTCCTTTTACCGTACCTGATGAAAGGTAGTTGTTCAGTTCCACCGGATTATTAAGAAGAATTTCCTCTTTTCCCTTGAATTTCAGATGGATTAGTGTCTTATTGTCATTTTCATCAAAATGCAACCTCTCAATTGTCGGATCCAAGAATGTAATGACCTCTGTAGGAATATCTTCTGAGAATGGAAGAACATTTTCATTTGTATATTTCAAAAGATTTACTATACGTATATGTTCCTTTGTCTTTTTATTCCTGGCAATCATAATACTTACATCTTCGGATAAAAATTCTTCCTGGCTGCTCCTGATTATCGCCGGCTCTTTTCCCTCAAAATCAAGCATTGCCTTGCGGGTAGTCACTTCAACTACATTCTTTTTCCATAAAGACTCTGAGACAATACTGTAATTTGTCCCTTCTGACTTACTTTTCTTGGATGCAATAAGCGTTTCCAATCGACAAATTTCATTCGTCTTTCCGGAAAAGAAATACATATTCAATTTAACTTCTTTTGCGTCTCCCAATATATCTCTGGTTTCAATGTGGTTAATTGGCTCATTATTGATTATTTCTAGAGCAAGCAGAATAACCTTTAATACAGATGTCTTACCGGATGCATTGATACCAATAAAACCAGTTGCAGAATTTAAATAAATATTTGAAAATAACGGATACAGAATACTCTTTTGTTCTTCTGCGATTCTCTGCTGCGCATAAAAAGTCAAATCAAGCTTTTCCTTGAATAGCGGTAATCCTTCCGCTGTAATACGAAGAAGTTTCATGAGTGCCTCCAAATTTATTAACAGTTTTTACGTTTTTATTCTTAATATAGGAATAGTATACCACTTGTCGTGTAATTTATCAACGAACTTTACGTTTTTATAATAATCAACCTGTCCGGTTCTGTAAACTGGTAGGGATGTGCCGTCTAAACAAAACGACATTTAACCGACACTCAAACCGACAATTTTACGTAAGTAAAGAAGTCCCCGAAGGAACTTCTTTCACCACAAATCATATTCATTTTTATCGTAAATGCACCATAGCAAGTACCTTGACAACTATAAGCCGCTTTTGCGGCCTGCTGTAAATTTTATTTTCGAATGTTTTCCGGCAGCGCTGATGACCAGGGGAGCAGCTCTTCCAAAAAGCTGCGGTCTGTGTCTTCCATGTGTTCTGGGATCACGGTCAGCAAATGTTCAAAGTACTCATAGGGTTTTAAGTTGTTTGCCTTTGCTGTTTCTGCGATACTGTAGATCACAGCAGATGTCTTGGCTCCGTTTATGGTATCAATCACCTGCCAGTTCTTTTTTCCAATGCAGAATCCCAGAATGGCACGTTCCGAAGCATTATTATCCATCGGAACGTCTCCATCATCCAGAAATACCCGGAGGTATTTTTCCTGATTCAGAAGGTAGGTAAAGGCTGCTTGCAGTTTTCCTTTTACCACGATCTGTTCTTTTTTCTGTTTCAGGTACGCAAACAAAGCATCTACTAGGGGCCGGATGACCACCTGACGCTGCGCAAGTCTTTCTTCGGAAGAGAGCTCTTTCAGTTTACCTTCTTCCCGGTAGATTG
>NZ_JAOQKJ010000020.1:0-28058 GCF_025567405.1 Suilimivivens aceti
ACCGGCTCATGCAGGATGTGAGGAAGAAGATCAAAGCCCTGTTTGTCTGGATGGCAGAGGTAAAAGAAGAACTTTCCAAACCGCAGACACCGAGCCTTGCCGACCTGTTGATCGCTTATTACAACCAGCGCAACGCAGGGGCATGGAGCAATAAAGCCAGAACCGGAAACTTAAAGCAGTTTGCCGAAGCCGTCAATTATCTGACGGAAAACAAGCTGCTCACATTAGAGGATTTGCAGGAGCGTCTTTCCTCTGTCAACGAAGAATTTGAAGCGTTAAGCGACTCCATGAAAAAGAAATCTGCCCGGATAAAGGAATTGCAGGAATTGATACGGGAGGGCGAGAATTACCAGCGGCTAAAACCTGTTCATACGGAATTGAACAATATCAAGTTTAAGAAACAGAGGGAGAAATTTGAAACATCCCACGATGCGGAGTTACGGCTGTTTTATGCCGCCCGCCGTATTTTGAAAGAAAAACTGGACGGAAAACCCATTGCCCTGAAAGCATGGAAACAGGAATACGCACAGTTAAAAACAGAGTATGCCGAACTGTCTCCGCAGCACAAGCCACTCCGGGAGGAAGTCATACGGCTACGGCAGGTGCAGAACGCCGTAGATACCGCACTGCGCCGGAGGGAGCAGCCACAGGCAGTACAGAGAAAGAAACATGAGATGGAGCTATGATATAACCGGCAGCTTTACCGCTACCAGTATTTTTATGGAGGGAGCATTTGAATGTATTTGAAGCGGTGAAACAGTCTGTTACCACCCGGCAGGCTGCTTCATTCTATGGAATCCGGGTGGGGAGAAACGGCATGGTCTGCTGTCCATTCCACAATGACCGCACGCCCAGCATGAAAGTGGACAGCCGCTTTTACTGCTTCGGCTGCGGGGCTTCCGGGGATGTGATCGACTTTGCCGCTTTGCTGCATGGATTGGGGAAACGGGAAGCTGCGGTCAGGCTTGCGGAGGACTTCGGCGTTTCCTATGAGAAATCCGGCAATGCGCCGCCAGATAGGAAGCGTCACAACAGGTCACAGCCCCGACAAAAATCAGCGGAGCAGAGATTTCAGGAAACGGAACGGTATTGTTTCCGGGTGCTATGCGATTATCTGCGCCTGCTGGAGCATTGGAAAACAGCACACGCCCCACAGCCGCAGGATGCCATCTGGCATCCTCTTTTTGTGGAAGCGTTGCAGAGGATAAGCTACACAGAATACCTTTTGGATATTTTGTTATACGGAGAAATAGAAGAAAAAGCGGCATTGATCGCCGCACAGGGAAAGGAGGTGTTGCGGCTTGAACAGCGAATTTCAGAGCTTGCCGCCGGAAACGCAGGAAGCGGTCAAAAGGACGATGGACACAATGGAACCGGCGCAGACACCGGCAGAAATCCGGGAAACATTAGAGGGGACGCAGAAAGGCGGCGTGAAGAACAGCATCCGAAACTGCCTGACGGTGTTCCAGCGTGACCCTCTGTTTCGCGGGGCGCTGCGCCTGAACCTTTTGACGGAGCAGATTGACATTGTGAAGCCGCTGGGCTGGGAGCGCACCAGTACCACGCTGACCGACATGGACATGAACTACCTGCTTTTGCATCTGGAAGAAAATTACGGGCTTACCAGCGAGAAAAAGGTGCAGAGCGCCATCAAGATTGTTGCCAATGAAAACCGCTACCATCCAGTCAGGGATTACCTGAACAGCCTGCAATGGGACGGCACAGAGCGCATCCGTTACGCCCTGCATCACTTTCTGGGAGCCGATACGGACGAATACACCTATGAAGCCTTGAAACTGTTCCTGATGGGAGCCATCCGGCGGGTATTCAGACCGGGGAGCAAGTTTGAGGTCATGCTCTGTCTGGTTGGTGGTCAGGGAGCCGGGAAATCTACCTTTTTCCGGCTGCTGGCAGGCAGGGACGAATGGTTTTCAGACGATTTGAAAAAGCTGGACGATGAAAATGTGTACCGCAAGCTGCAAGGGCATTGGATTATCGAGATGTCGGAGATGATTGCCACAGCCAACGCCAAGAGTATTGAGGAAATCAAGTCATTCTTAAGCCGCCAGAAAGAAACCTACAAAGTGCCGTATGAGACACATCCGGCAGACCGGCTGCGGCAATGTGTATTTGGAGGGACGACCAACCGGCAGGACTTTTTGCCCCGTGATCGCACCGGCAACCGGCGCTTTCTCCCCGTGACGGTGTACCCGGAACGGGCGGAGGTTCACATACTGGACGATGAAGCGGCGGCGAGGGCGTATATCGAACAGATGTGGGCGGAAGCCATGACGGTTTATCGCAGTGGGAAGTATAAGCTGTCATTCAGCATGGAAATGAACCGATACCTGAACGCCCACCAGCAGGACTTTATGCAGGAGGACACACAGGCTGGCATGATCTACGCCTATTTGGAGGACTACACCGGCGACAGGGTATGCTCCAAACAGCTTTATGAGGAAGCACTGGGAAACTTAAATTCCCCGGCAGACTGGGAGACACGGGCAATCTGCGAGATTATGAATACCGGCATTGCGGGCGGCATCATACAGGGCTGGGTAGCCTACAAAAGCCCGAAGCGGTATAAGAAATACGGTTCTCAAAAAGGCTGGGAGCGTGTCAACCAAGCTCCGCCGGAGGGGGACGGTTTTCAGGAAATCACGGAAGAAGAAGCCCGGCAAATGGAACTTCCATTCTGAAAAGCCACCGGTTGACAGTTTGGTTGACGCTTTGGTTGACAGCCGGTTGACGGGGAAAAGCCTGATATTTGGGGCATTTCTCTCCTTTGTCAACCATGTCAACCAAGAAATCAAAGAAAAAGTAAAAAGTAATAATAGAGCGCCTATGGATTGTTTTCAAAGTCTTTTCTGCCGGTTGACACGGTTTGGTTGACACGGAGACAGTCTGCGGCTGTACACCTGTCTGACATTCCCTTGTCGGGCATATTTCATTTATGGAGGTAACTGCCTATGGCAAAAAGCAAAAACGAGAGCAATAACAAAAACAGCGGCACCCTGCTTACCGAAAAAGACGGCACCCAGTATTTTGTCATGGGGAAAGTCCGTATCAAGGTATCGGAGCATTTCGCACAGGATGGGAAGCCGCTTGACAGCCTGCTGGAAGATGTGATCCAGCACGCTGCCGCCGCTTCCTGAAAAAATACGGAATAACGACTGTCAATCAGCCCACGCTTATGATATACTTGTACCAGCGAGTATTGTATAAGCGTGGGTTGTTTCTTTTAGAAGGAGGATTTTTAACCGTGAAACAACCATACAATACAACGATTTATAACACTGCACTATATTTGAGATTGAGCCGTGACGATGAATTACAGGGGGAAAGCGGCAGTATCCAGACCCAGCGCATGATGCTTAGACAGTATGCCGCAGAGCATGGGCTGACCGTTGTAGACGAGTACATTGACGACGGATGGAGTGGGACAAATTTCGAGCGTCCAAGNGACGGGAAAATCAACTGCGTTGTCACAAAGGACTTATCCCGTCTGGGAAGAAACTATATCCTGACCGGTCAGTACACGGAAATCTATTTCCCCAGCAAGGGAGTACGCTACATTGCCATCAATGACAATGTGGACACCATCAACGGAGAAAGCGAGCTTGCACCGTTCTTAAACATCCTGAATGAAATGCACGCCCGACAGACCAGCAAAAAGGTCAAGGCTGCCATGCACACAAGATTTGCCAATGGCGCACACTATGGAGCCTATGCACCGCTGGGCTATGTAAAAGACCCGGACAAAAAAGGTCATCTTCTGATCGACCCGGAAACACGCTGGATTGTAGAGAAGATTTTTGACCTTGCTGTACACGGGCGTGGAGCCGCCAGCATTACACGGATTCTGGTGGAGGAAAAAGTACCTACCCCCGGCTGGCTGAACTATGAAAGATACGGGACTTTCGCCAATATCTACGCCGGTGCGCCCGCAGAAAAAGCCTATGCGTGGACGATAGCACAGGTCAAGAGCATTTTGAAAGAGGAAACCTACATCGGTCACAGCATTCACAACAAGCAGAGCAACATTTCATTCAAGAACAAGAAAAAGGTGCGGAAGCCGCAGGAAGAATGGTATCGTGTGGAAAATACCCACGAAGCCATCATTTCTGAAGAAGTGTTCCAAAAAGTTCAGGAGCTGATTGCAAGCAGACGCAGGAAACGCAGAAACGGTACGACACAGATTTTCGCAGGATTGATAAAATGTGCAGACTGCGGATGGTCTTTAGCCTATGGGGAAAACAAGCAGAATAAGAACCCATACGGGTACTACCATTGCAGCAAGAACGGGCAGGGATTACGCCAGTGTTCCATGCACTATATCCGCTATGATGTACTGTATGCCTATGTGCTTGCAAGACTGCAATACTGGTCTATGCTGGCACAGAAAGACGAGGACAATCTGCTGAAACGCCTGCTCAATGCCAGCGACAGGGAAAGAAACTCTGCGAAGAAAAAGCAGGCTGCGGAGCTGAAAAAGGCAGAGAAGCGTAAAGCCGAGGTTGACGGGCTGTTTGCTAAAATGTATGAGGACTGGTCTGCCGGACGCATAACCGAGTATAACTTCAATATGCTGTCCGAGAAGTACCAGAACGAGCAAAAGGAGCTTGAAACAAAAATAAGACAGCTTCACGAAACGATGGAAGCCGCCGTACAGACCGCAGCGGATGCTGAAAAGTGGATTGCCCTGATGAAACAGTATGTCAACCCTGTGGAGCTGACCGCCGAACTTCTGAACACTCTAATTGAAAAAATAACCGTCCACGAAGCTGTCAAGGGCGAGGACGGAAGCCGTGAGCAGGAAGTAGAAATCTACTGCCGCTTCATCGGCAAAATCGACTGACCTTTCTTTTTTACCCAACAATATCTTTAATTAAGGGAATCGGGCAGAGGGTATCCGAGTTTTGATTCGTTAAAAGAAATTTCGATGATTGTCTAAACTATTAATTTGCTGAATCACTTAAAGATTTTGGATGTAATACAATTAAATCACATTGGAAAGAATCATAGTTGTCACAGATAGACATGCAAATGATTCCTTCAGGGCATCGCTTATATCTGGATGCGAAACAACCATGAACACCCATTTCAGGACAAAGAGTATTACGTTGACAACCAGGTCGATTTGGATTGGATAGTTCAGCGCCTAAAGGATGGAATTATGAGAATTTGGGAATGGGGAATCATTTGATTGCTAGAGATGATTCAAACTACATCCCTCATTCTGTTAGCCAAAAATGAAAAAATATTGATTTTGGCTAATAGAAACAGTATAATAAGTACATACTGTTAGTGAAAGGATGATGCAGATGAAGCTGATAGAGCGTAGACAGTATTTGGATAAGTTAATCAATGTACTTGGGACTCCGGATATCAAGGTTATTACCGGTGTAAGACGAAGCGGAAAGTCAAAGCTGTTAGAAGCATTTAGAGCATATATTGAATCGGAGAATGAGGATTGCAACATTATACAGATAAATTTTAACCTGCCTGATTATGACGATTTACTGACTTATCGCGCATTATACGATTATGTAAACGCACATTATGTTGCAGGTAAAGAGAATTTTGTCTTTATTGACGAAGTGCAAATGTGCGAAGATTTTGAGAAAGCAGTCAATGGACTTCATGCCAGCGAGAAGTATGATATATATATTACCGGTTCAAATGCTTTTTTATTAAGTTCGGATTTGGCTACGTTATTTACAGGGCGTACGTTTGAAATCAAAGTATATCCGTTTTCCTTTCGTGAGTATATGGAGTACTTTGGCTTGAAAGACCGCTACGACGCTTTGGATAAGTATGTGTTAGAGGGTGGAATGTCTGGTTCCTATCTTTATAAAGATCAGGAAGCAAAGTATGATTATATAGCTGATGTGTTTGATACACTGATAGTGCGTGATATTCGCAAAAAATACAAGATAAGAAATACGCAGCTTATGGACAGAATTGTGGATTTCCTTATGGATAACGTGTCGAATCTTTCTTCAGCGCGTAACATTACGAATACTCTTGGAAGCATGCATGAGAAGATACACCATACGACAGTTGGTAATTATATGCAATATCTGTGCAATGCATTCGCATTCTATAAGGTTAGGAGATATGATATTAAGGGGAAGAAGTATTTATCGAGCAACGACAAATACTATTTGAGCGACCATACTTTCCGTTATGCGAAGCTTGGAACAAAGAATATGGATTACGGGCGGATATTGGAAAATATCGTGGCGGTTGAGCTTTTGCGTAGAGGATATGAGGTTTATGTAGGCATATTATATAAGAAGGAAATAGATTTTGTCGCAGTGAAGCGGAGTGAGAAAATCTATATTCAGGTATCTGATAATATCAGTGAAGAGAAGACCTTTGAAAGAGAGGTAGCTCCACTTTTGCAGATTAAAGATGCATACCCTAAGTATGTGATAGCCAGAACCAGGCATGATGAATACCAGTATGAGGGAATCAAGGTTATTGATATTGCGGATTGGTTGTTAGATAAATAATGCTATTAGCCAAAAATGGAAAAAAGAAGAAAATGGCTAATAGAACAAAGCGAACCAAATAGAGGATAATGTGTAAGGCATCTGGTACACATGAAAAAGACAGAGCACCGGTTTGCAGAAAGGCAGAGGATAATAGGACAGGACTAATTTTCTCTGCTTGTGATCATATTGTTGAACAGCTTGTGGATACCGCACTTCCAACAAAGAACCATACCAAGGATGGCACCGATCGCACCCTGTGCGATTTCATAGGGAAGCTTGATCATAGCGTACTCAAAGGTACTGTATACGAAGGTCTTGCCAAGGGTATAACCGATCACCATGATGACTGCACCTACGGTAACGCCGATACCGGAAGCAAGCTGGGGACGATTCTTTAATGTCTTATGGGAGATCAGGGAAATAACAACTGCCTGCAGCCCATGGGTAGCAAGGGAAACAAACATGGGAGCGGGATAGAAAAGCATATCGCCAAGGAAGGATCCCACACCGCCTACAATAAAGGCCTCTAACGGGTTTAACAGAATGGCACCGAGACAGATGGCAACGTCGCACAGGTACAGGTGGCCGCCGGGAACTGGAATACCAAAGGAGCTTAAGGCAATGGTCATTGCCATAAATACAGCTGCGGTAGTAAGTCTTAAAGTTGTGATTTTTGCGTTTGATTTTTTCATTTGAGAACTCCTTTACAAAGTGTTGAATCAAGGATACAATTACTTTGGTAATATCGAAATAACCAAATAAGGAGTTTCTAATAAGACCAGATGAATTATTCAATTACAAAAGACAGTGGGGTGCAGGCTTATATCCAGTTATATAATCACTTTGTGCAGGACATCGTGGCGGGAGTATACCCTTATGGCAGCAGACTTCCTTCCAAAAGGATCATTGCGGCGGAAACGGGGATAAGTCTTGTGACCGTAGAGCATACCATGAACCTGTTAAATGATGAAGGATATATAGAAGCAAGACAGAGGAGCGGCTATTATGTGATCTACCGGGAAGCGGATTTCCAGGTGAACCCGGAAATCCGGCAGAAGGAGCTGCCAAAGGCACACTTAAGTATGCATCATGTGGGAGAGTTTCCCTTCAGTGTGCTGGCCAGGACCATGCGCAGGGTGCTGCTGGATTATGGTGAAGAGATTTTGGTAAAATCACCAAACAGAGGGTGTCAGGAGCTCAGGACAGCGATCTGTTCCTACCTTGGCAGGAGCCGCGGGATCCAGGTGCAGCCAAGACAGATCATTATCGGATCCGGTGCGGAATATCTCTATGGGATGGTGGCTCAGTTTTTTGGTGCGGGATGTATTTTCGGTATTGAAAACCCTTCCTATGAAAAGATAAGGAGGGTATACGAATCCATGGGGATTGTCTGTGATCCACTGACTCTTTCTGCAGACGGAATCCCGTCTGCAGAACTTGCCAGAACAGAGGCGAGGGTGCTTCATGTGACTCCCTTTCACAGCTATCCCAGCGGTATCACCATCGGGATCTCCCAGAAACGGGAATATCTGTACTGGGCGGCGCAGAGGGATGCAGTGATCGTGGAGGATAATTATGATTCGGAGCTGACGGTCTCCAGTAAACCGGAGGATTCTCTTTTTTCGCTTGCAAAGGGTGTGAACGTGATCTATATGAATACCTTCTCAAAGACCATTGCCCCCTCAGTACGTATCGGATATATGGTGCTTCCGGAAAAGCTTGTGGATGCTTTTGAGGAAAAGCTTGGGTTTTATTCCTGTCCGGTACCGCTGTTTGAACAGTATGTACTGGCAGAGCTTTTGAAAAGCGGAGATTATGAACGGCATATCAACAGGGTGCGGCGGAAGCGCAGAGCTTAGTCCTGTTTCTCTCCATTGTCAGCATCAATCACAGATTGGATCTGCTTCATGAGAGCATCATAGCTGTCTGGATTATCAATCCCCCCAAGCAATGGCTCACCCACGATATTACCGTTTCTGTCAACTAATATTGTTGTGGGAAATGCCATAATACCGGAGGCATATTTACCTGCATCTGAAGCAGAGTCAATGGAAAGATTGCGGTACGTGGCACCCTGGCTTTCGAGAATCGCTGCCGCTTCTTTCATAGCCGCTTCGTTTCCATCGAAGGTGTCTGTGTTGATGCCTACTACCTCACCTCCCATTGGGCTGATCGCATTGTTCAATTCATCAAGCGTAGATAACTCGGCAACACAGGGCTTGCAGCCGGAAAACCAGAAATTGATAACAGTTACTGAATTCCCGGAAAACAGGCTTTCATCAACAGAATTACCATCAAAATCCTGACCGGAGAAATTTTTGAAGGGAGATGCCGCTTCAGAATTGTTATTCTGGTCAGTGTCACCGGATGAGGTATTCTTTTTTTCAATTTCAGCTATCTGCTCCTCAATTTTTCGTATCGTTCCAATATCGTCAGTGAGTATTTTCAGTTCGTCATCTGTGAAGGAAGCCTTATTTGCTTCGATGGTGTCAGAAAGAAAATCAGCATAATTTCCACCTGAATCAGTAGTGTCTTTGCTCATCATGCCAAAGACCCTGT
Organism: Suilimivivens aceti; assembly: GCF_025567405.1. Taxonomy (NCBI): domain Bacteria; kingdom Bacillati; phylum Bacillota; class Clostridia; order Lachnospirales; family Lachnospiraceae; genus Suilimivivens; species Suilimivivens aceti. Next base: position 9,060 of record NZ_JAOQKJ010000020.1, read on the forward strand.
TCCAGACATCCTCATGATCTGCAAAGAGCTGGTTTTCCTGCTGATACAGATCATTCAGCAGAGAGCTTGAAGCATCAGCAGCTCCTGTGCCGGATTCGGTCTGGGTATCCTGCGGTTTTTCTGTATCTGCAGCAGTTTTTTCATTACATGCCATAAGAGATAATGCTATGCAGAGTGTAAAAATAGAAATAAATGTCTTTTTTGTTTTCATGAATAATTACTCCTTTAAATTGTAATAGATTGCAGCCTTTGGACAAGCCTTTATACATGCCCCGCACCGTATACATTCCGGATGATCTGGAGTCTTACATACCTCCACATCCATTTTACATGCCTTTGAACACTGGTTACATCCGACACATCTGCTGCTATCAACCTTAATACGTAGAAAGCTGATCTTATTAAACAATGAGTAGATTGCGCCAAGAGGACAAAGCCATTTACAGAAGGGCCGGTAAAACATAATACTCAGTACAACCACTGTGATCAGGATAAGGCATTTAAAAGAAAAAAGTTTTCCCAGTGCAGACCGTATGGCAGCATTTCCAAGGGAAAGCGGGATAGCCCCCTCCAAAACACCCTGTGGACAAATGTACTTACAGAAGAACGGATCGCTCATTCCTACGGAGTTCGTTATGAGCATTGGCAGAAGTATAACGAAAACAATAAGGATGATATATTTCAGATATCTTAACGGCTTCAGTCTGGCGGTGGAGAATTTCCTGCCGGGGATTTTGTGCAGCAAATCCTGGAACCATCCAAACGGGCACAAAAAACCACATATAAATCTTCCAAGTGTCACACCGAGCAAAATAAAAAATCCGGTTATGTAGTACGAAAATTTAAAGCTGGAGGATCCGACAACTGCCTGGAAGGCACCGATTGGACATGCACCTGCCGCAGCAGGGCAGGAATAACAGTTTAATCCTGGTACGCATATTGTTTTTGCCTTGCCTTGGTATATTTTTCCCATAAACAAATTAGGGAGGTGGATATTGGTAAGCAGCGTGGCAGCTGCCTGTATCCATCCGCGTATTCTGGCTGTCTGTTCTGACAGTAATTCCTTTTTCTTATCCAATTCCGACACACTCCAGACATAATTTTATTGCTTTTCCCAGCACGATGGCTGCCTCTCCTCTGATCGCACCGTAGCTGACCATGGCTATACCTGTGATGAGTAAAGCGATTTGAGATATTTTTCTGCACTTCAAGCTATTATTGCCCCCTTCTGTTATCGTATTTATTGACCAGCCGACATTGGTATTATACAATACCTGTTGTAAAATTAATGTTAAGAAGCAGGTGTAAAATTTTGAGATTATTAATAGTTGAAGATATCAAAATCTATTCCCGTGAAGTCTGATTTTTGGGTTTAGGAATTGTTTATTCGACCCGCAGCATTCGGTATCCGATGCCGATGTGCGTTTGTATGTATTGAGGCGAGTCTTTTCCACGTTCCAATTTTTTGCGAAGAGTGGCCATAAATACACGCAGAGAAGCAACGTCATTATCCCAACTGCTACCCCAGATCTGTTGTGTGATATAGGTATGAGTCAGAACTTTGCCCATATTTTTGGAGAGCAGGCACAGCAGCTTATATTCGATGGGTGTCAGGTGCAGTTCTGTGCCATCAAGATATGCACAGCCTGCCATGTAGTCAATTTTCAGTGCACCGTTCGTAAAAATTGGAGATTCCTGTGTAATGTCTGTTTTCATCAGTGCAAGTCTCCGCTGGGTCACCCGCAGCCGTGCCAACAGCTCATCTACAGAGAAGGGTTTGGTGAGATAGTCATCAGCTCCGGCATCCAATGCTTCAATTTTATCAGAATCTTCCGCTCGCGCACTGATGACGATGATTGGCATATTCGACCACGACCGGATTTTTCGGATAATCTCCACACCATCTATATCTGGCAGTCCAAGATCGAGCAGTACAATGTCTGGATTATGTGACAATGCTTCCATCACAGCGCTGGCACCGTTTTGCGATGAAAGATACCGATATTCGTGAGTTTTTAGTGTTGTTGTGATCAGATTGCGCACTGGCGTATCATCTTCTACAACAAGGACAAGCGGTTTATTCATTCAGATTCACCTCACTAAGTGCTACTGTAAAAGAAAAGATGCATCCATGCGGCAAATTGTCTTTTAACGTCATTTTTCCATGATGCGCATGAACGATGACTTGACAGAGGGACAGTCCAAGCCCAAGACTGCGTCGGCTGTCACTGGTAGGATTACTTCCAGTAAAGAACATTTCAAAAACACGTTCTTTTAATTCATTTGGTATACCAGTGCCGTTATCACTGACACAGATTTCAGCTACATTTCCGCGCTGGATTGCTGTGATTTGGATAGTTGATCCTGCCGGAGTATATTTGATCGCGTTGTTCACCAGATTGATAAGTACCTGCATGATGAGTCCTGCATCTACACGCACCAACAAGGGTATTTCTCCGCAATTCATCGTAATATGATGTTCTGCCGATCTTCGGTCGATATGCCGGAGTGCTTCTGATATGATGTCATCAACAACCTGATCAGAAAGATGCAGCTTAACATTTCCATTCGCAATTTTCGTGATAGAAAGCAAATTTTCAACAAGCCCGATCAGCCATTGGGCATCGTCGTAAATGTCCGAAAAAATCTGTTTCCGTGTTTGATCATCCAGTACATCATAGCAGTGCAACAGTGTGTCGGCATTTCCGGAAATCGAGGTCAAAGGCGTTCGCAGATCGTGGGAAATGGAACGAAGGAGGTTGGCACGAAGCTGTTCGTTCTTTGCAAGAACCGCAGCTTTTTCTTTTTCATCAGCATTTCGCAGGCTTTCCAGAGTCAGAGCGCACTCACCAAGAATAGAAAAAAGAATGCTGGATGTAAATGCATCCGGTTGTGTCTGTTTTTCAATTAGGATCCCGATAACGCCGTAAACCTGCTGCCAGGTACAAATAGCAAAATACAGTCGTTTTGCCTTTGGAAATGTTTCGGTCGTTGCTCCTGCTCGTCTTCGGTTTTGCCATACCCAGTGGATCACATCCGGCTCCTGTTCATCCTCTGAAATGCTGTGCGGACTGCTTCCATCTACAGGGTAAACGATTCCATCAAGCAGCGTATCACCTTGTGCTGGGCAGATCAGAACGTCCCGCTGCATCAGCTTTTGTATCTGAGTTGCAGTCATTTGATAGACTTCCTCTGGCGTTTCAGCTTTTTGAAGCTGCCTGTTCATATCAAAAAGGAGCTTCGCCCGGTAGGCATCCCGCGCAGATAGCTGCGCATGAGCTTTTAGCTTTGCAGCAAGCGTACTGGTCAAAAGTGCTGCTGTGAACATGACGACAAAGGTTATTGGGTATTTACTGCCATAGGCTGCTAAAGACAGACGGGGTTCCGTTAGAAAATAATTGAACAGGATGACACTCAAAAAAGCGGATAGCACGCCACAGGTATATCCGCTTGTAAAAGCAGAAGTCAGAAGCACCCCCAACAGGTAGACCATGATAATGTTGGCATTTGCGAAGCCAAGCTGCAAAAAAAACCATCCGACGATCGTTGCAGCCGTCAAAATCCCGGCGGTCAGAAGCAGATCACGGGTAGCCGGGAATGCCGGGTAAATAGGGATAGATGGTTTCCTGCGGGAATTCCTGTAGTCCTCCGCATCCGGAATGATATGAATATCAGCGGCCGTGATCAGCGCAATGAGCCGTTCTGTCAGTATTGGTTTGCTAAAGAAATGGCGGCACTGTATGCCACTTTGCCCAATTACGATTTGGGTTACACCGGAGAGACGTGCATATTCTGCAATCTGCGTGGGCACATCTTCTCCATGAGTTGTGACGATCTCCGCACCAAGCTGCTTCGCAAGATGCATATTAGCCTGTAAACGTGATGTATCTTCCGTATTCATGGCAGCATCTCCTGGTGTCTGCACATAAAGTGCAGTAAAGCTCCCACAAAATGCCTGTGCCATCCTGCCTGCTATGCGCACAATGCGTTCGTTAGATGGAGAAGAGGACAGGCATACCAAAATATGATCCTTTGCCGTCCTGTTTATTGTGTTCTGCACATTCTCACCGCCTTTTTAATATTATAGCACCAATATGTGGTTTCTACCAACGGTCAAAATGATATCCTGCACATCGGGTTCCAATGTATTTATATCCGGAAGCACTTTTGCAGCATCTTATACTCGCCTAAGACCAGAATTGATACATCGCTGGATAATATCGTATCAGGCATGATAGAAACATCTGTTTTTCCTGCGTGCTTGATGCCGAGAATATTGATCCCAAATTTTCTGCGGATATCTAGTTCACCAACGCTTTTTCCAATCCAGCCTTCCGGCACTTCTACTTCAAAAATAGCGTGTTTCTGGTCAATCTCTATGTAGTCAAAAATATGATTGGAAGTATATCGGATCGCTGCCCATTTTGCCATCTGTTTTTCTGGATAGATTACATGGTCTGCACCGTTACGAAGCAGGAATTTTGCCTGCACATCCCGTTCAGCGCGTGACACCACACACTTTGCACCTAGCTCCTTCAGCAGTGAGGTTGTTTCCAGTGAATTTTGGAAATTACTGCTGATCGTAACGATGCAGACATCAAAATTTCCGATACCAAGCGAACGAAGAAATTCTGCATTTGTGCTGTCACCGATCAGTGCGTTGGTGGTAAATGGCAGTACATCATTGATTCGTTCTTCATTTGCATCGACAGTCATAATCTGATGCTCCAGCTGAGATAGCTGCATCGCGATATGCCGTCCAAATCGTCCTGCTCCAACTAATAAAATGTTTTTCATAAGAAAATCCTCCTTTACTTATCCGGTAGTGATCTTTTCGAGCGGTAACCTTGCATTGATTGTTTTTTCCCCGGAAAGAGCCGCATAAATCAACGTAAGACCACCAACCCTGCCAAGATACATGAGTGTAATCAGCACAATTTGCGAGGGGATATGTAACTGTGGTGTAATACCAAGCGTTAGTCCCACTGTTCCGACCGCCGATGCCGTTTCGAAAAGGCATGAGACTAACGGCAGATTCTCATATGTACTGATAAAGACTGCTCCGCCAAAGAATAGGGTAAGATACATTGTAAGAATGGTTGTGGCAGTCTTAATGGTGCTGCAATCAATTCTACGTCCAAATAATTGTGCGTTTTCACATTGTCGGAAGGTAGCGGCGGCATTGGCAAGCAGGACTGCCAGAGTTGTGGTTTTTATGCCGCCCGCCGTAGAACCAGGAGAGCCACCAATAAGCATCAGAAGAACCATCAAACCCTGTGATGCACTAGACATGGCAGGCAGAGCTACCGTGTTAAAGCCCGCGGTCCTCGGTGTGACAGACTGGAAAAGGGACGTTAGCAGGCGTCTTTCTGTGGGAAGTGCGGAAAAATCTGTGAAGAAGAAAAAAGCGGCAGGCAGAGCAATGAGAAGGCTTGTAGTAACAAGAATCACCTTGCTCTGCATGCGGTAGTGACGAAAATGCCACTTGTTTTCCCAAATATCATCCCATGTCAGAAAGCCAATGCCACCAGTCACAATCAGCAGCATTATTGTAAAATTGATTGAGGGACTGCTCACATAGCTGGTGAGGGATGGATAGAGGTTGCTTTTTGTTCCAAGAATGTCAAATCCGGCATTACAAAAGGCGGATATGGAATGGAACACTGCCATCCAGATGCCACGCCATCCATAGTCGTAGCAGAACACTGGCAGCATAGCAAGTGCGCCTAGCAGTTCAATCAAAAATGTTCCCCACAGGATGAAGCGAGTCAGTCGGACGATTCCACCGACCTTTGGTGCTGAGATTGCATCCTGCATGGTGCTGCGCTGCATAAGCGAGATTTTTCGTCCAGACAACAGTGCAAATGAGGCAGCCACGGTTATGACGCCAAGTCCTCCGATTTGGATCAGCGTCAGAATGACCGCCTGTCCGAAGCCTGACCAATAGCTTCCTGTATCCTGTATGATAAGTCCTGTCACGCAGACTGCAGAGGTTGCAGTAAATAAGGCTTCGTTAAATGGAGTTACGCACCCGGTTATTGTGGCAATCGGCAGCATTAACAGCAGTGATCCCATTAGGATGACCAAGGCAAAACCTAATATGATAATTTGAAAAGACGAAAGGCGGCGTCTTCGATGAATGATTTCCTTTGGCATAAAGGCAGCTCCTTATCGATTTTGATGTTATTATCATATAGCAGGAGGCTTTAAGAGTCAATAAAGGACACTTGTGGTGTATTAAGATTGAATAAAGATGAAGTGTCAGTTTTCAAATGTGACTCCATGCAGAGCAAAGCATTGAATACCACAGATTTCAATGCTGAATTCAATAAAGACAGAATCCTTGACATCTCCGGTTAAGAAAAATATAATTACCAATAGCAATTACCTTTGATAATTAATTGAAAAGGGAAAGGAAAAATCTATGACAATAAGAAAGATAAAGGAATTATTAGATGCCTGCTATGAGGCGAAGCGCATCCGGGAGCTTCTGCCACCCCTTCCTGCAGGGGTGATGCCTTCCTATATCCAGTATCTGGACATTATTGGCACGCTGGAAGCACAGGGTGAACAGGTGAAGATATCGGATATCAGTGATGTACTGCATATCCCAAGACCGGGTGTAACAAGAACGGTGAAGGAGATGGAAGCGAAGGGTTACGTCAGAAAGCTGGCTTCCCGGGAGGATGGAAGGATCACATATATTTCTGCTACGGAAAAGGGAAAGCAGCTTTCTGAAAAATATGATGAACAGTATTTTGCAGAACTGATACCTTTTCTTACCGGGATTTCCGATGAGGATGCGGAGGGTACGATCCGGACGATCAAAACCTTATATCAGGTGATGTACGAGAGGAGAAAACAGGATGACAAATGATAGATCTGATTTTACACAGGGCAGTATTTTGAAAAAACTGACCTTTTTTATGATACCCATATTAGGTGCACTGGTGCTGCAGGCGGCATATGGTGCTGTGGATCTGCTGGTGGTCGGCAGATTTGGCTCCACACAGGGACTTTCCGGAGTTTCCACAGGCAGCCAGGTGCTGAACCTGGTCACCTTTGTAGTGACGCAGCTTGCCATGGGTATTACGGTGCTGATCGCCAGATATATGGGAGAAAAAAAGACAGAGCAGATCGGTGGTGTAATTGGCGGTGCAGCAGTAGTTTTTACGATTATATCCATAGTGCTGCTTGTTCTGATGGTCTGTCTGGCAAGACCCATTTCCATACTGATGCAGGCACCAAAGGAGGCTCTTACACTGACTGTTTTCTATGTGAGGATCTGTGGTGCAGGAATCCTGTTTATTGTAGCCTATAATCTGCTTTCTGCTATATTCCGTGGGCTTGGCGACAGCAAGTCACCGCTTCTGTTTGTGCTGGTAGCCTGCGTTGTCAATATCATCGGAGATCTTGTGCTGGTAGTGGGGCTTCATCTGGATGCCGCAGGGGCTGCCCTTGCAACGGTATTTGCACAGGCAGTAAGCGTGGTGTTTGCACTTCTTCGTTTAAAGAAAAAGGGACTTCCTTTTTCTTTAAGTAAACAGAATTTCAGGCTGAATGCACAGTGCCGCAAGTTCCTTGGCATCGGACTGCCGCTGGCTCTGCAGGAGTGTCTGACACAGCTTTCCTTCCTGGCACTGTGTGCTTTTATCAACAGACTGGGACTGACAGCTTCTTCCGGATATGGTGTTGCCTGCAAGATCGTAAACTTTGCTATGCTGATTCCAAGTGCCCTGATGCAGTCTCTGGCATCCTTTGTTTCCCAGAATGTAGGGGCAGGAAATCAAAAACGGGCGAAAAAGACCATGGCTACCGGTATTGGGATTGGTGTGAGTATAGGCGTTGTTGTTTTTGCCCTGATTCTGGCAAAGGGAGATCTGCTGACAGCCTGTTTTTCTGCGGATGCCGCTGTTATTCAGAAGGGATATGAGTATCTGAAAGGCTTTGCACCGGAAACGATCGTGACAGCGATCCTGTTCAGCATGGTAGGCTACTTTAATGGAAATGACAAGACCCTGTGGGTTATGATCCAGGGACTAATCCAGACACTTCTTGTGCGGCTGCCGCTGGCTTATATCATGAGTATCCAGCCGGATGCCAGCCTGACAGCAATCGGACTTGCCGCACCCATTTCCACAGCAGTGGGGATTGTTCTGAATGTTGGTTTTTATATTTATCTGAACCGAAAAAGTGCCACTGTTTTTAACAAAAAAAGCTGATTTATGTCAGAAAAGGTTGGTAGATAGTGAGATCTGCTTTTGCTATAATAAGTTAAAATAAGTAGCAAAGGTAGGAAAAAACATGAGAAAATCATACATAGATAATATAAGGTCACTGACGATTCTTCTGGTGGTGCTGTACCATGTGATCTATATGTTTAACCATGTGGCAACAGATGGCGTGATCGGGCCGGTGACAGCCTTTCATGGACAGGATACCCTGCAGTATCTGCTGTATCCCTGGTTTATGGTGATCCTTTTTATCCTGAGCGGCATGTGTTCCCGGTTTTATCTGGAAAAGCATACAGAGAAGGAATATATCCGGGCAAGAACCAGGAAGCTGTTAGTGCCTTCTACTATAGGCGTTCTGGTATTTGGATGGGCACAGGGGTATTTTAATATGGCGGTGAGCCATGCCTTTGACAATATACCGGAAATCATTCCAGGGCCTGTTTTATATCTGATCCTCTGCGTATCAGGAACGGGGGTACTCTGGACGATCCAGGTCATGTGGATACTGTCCATGGTCCTTTTGCTGATCAGAAAGCTGGAAAAGGGACGGCTGTTTATACTGACAGAAAAAGCCGGGATTCTGACAGCACTGCTTCTTGGCATCCTTATCTATGGAAGTGCACAGATCCTGAATATGCCGGTGATCTGTGTATACCGTTTTGGTATTTACGGAATGGCATTTCTGACCGGGTATTATGTGTTTACTCAGGAAAAGGTGATAAAGGAACTGGAGAAATACTGGCTGCCCCTGCTCCTTGCAGCATTTGTGGCAGGGATCCTCTACACCTGTGTATATTATGGGAAAAATTATGCGGTGGAGCCTTACGTAAACAGTCCTCTGGCCGTACTTTATGGATGGCTGATGTGCCTTGCAGTGATAGGAGGTATGAAACGCTTTGCTGACAGAGAAAGCAGTGGGTGGCAGCTCCTGAAGCAGAGAAGCTTTGGACTCTATGTGTTCCATTATCTGCCGTTATCTGCCTGCGCATATGCACTGTATACCTATACGAATCTTCCGGGTATCCTGCTGTATGTTCTGACAGGGCTGGCAGCTTTCTTTGGTGGCCTGCTTTTGTATGAGATCGTCAAAAGGATTCCGGGTGTGCGCTGGTGTCTCCTTGGACTGCAAAGATGAAAACTGGCATTAACAGAAACAGGAAATGATCCGATATCTTTAACAGGAACATTTCCTTTTTTTATGAAAAGGTTGAAGCTGCAGAACGTAGGTTGAAGGAGAAATCGGACATGAGAGTAAAGAACATTTCCTTTTATATGGGAAATAACGCGGTTCAAAGAAAACATAGCGAAGAAAATAAAATCATTGACGGACGTGGCACAGCCATGGCCTCAGATTCCATTGCAGCCAAAAAGGCACAGGCGCAGAAGAAAGCCATGAAGATCATTGGGGATGCTTTTTCTGGTGATAAGAAGATAGATGACGATCTGAACGAGCGCAGGGAAAAGGTTCGTACTCTGCAGAAGGAGAGCGGCGAAAATAGGGCGGCTATGAAGGATCTGCAGGATCAGAGAGAAAAGCTGTTAGAACAGGGCTATGCAGCAGACAGTGACGAGGTGAAAAATCTGGATGAGCAGGTAAAGTCCTATGCAGAGCTGATTTCTGATACAGAAGATGAGATCCAGATGGAGAATGCAGTGGTCAGACAGTCAAAGATTGAGCGGCTGAAATCCGATCCCATGGTAAAGGCCAGAGAGCAGGCAGATTCCGTGCTGGAAGCGGCCAGTGATGAAATCCTTGGAGATCTGATCACTGAGGGTAAGCAGCATATCGACGAAAAGCTGGAAGAGGAAAAGAAGAAGGCCGAAGAGGCAAAAGAGAAGAAGGAAGAGCTGGAAGAGCAGATCGAAGCCAGAAAAGAGGACAGGAAGGAGCAGGAGAAGCTCACAGAGGATATTCTGGAGGCTGCTAAGGAAATGGAAAATGCAGGAAATACAGTATCCGATGCACAGCAGGCTATTAAGACTCTGATGAATAAGATGAGCCTGGTGGAAGATGATGTGAAGGGTGCTGCAGTAGATCAGGGAGTATAGATGAAAATATGGGGATGGTACATAAGATCAGAACAGGACAATAGGAAAGAAGAGGGGAAGCTATGAATGCAGCACAGAAAATTCTGATTATTATAGGAGCATTTTTTGCGGCGATAGGAGGAACGATTGCTCTTATTATGGGAAGCATGGCCAGGCTTACAGGGATGCCATTTATGGCATTCGTGGCGATACCGCTATTATTTGTGGCACTTGGAGCCGGATTCATCATTGCTGTTCTGATCAGTTATTCACGTAAGCGGAAGATCAGAACCCATGGAATCAGATACGAGGCTAAGATCTACGGTTATGTGGAGAATACCTCTTATACGGTAAATGGCAGATATCCGGTGAACACGAAGGTACGTTATTTTGATACAGATCAGGTGGAACGGGAGGCAGTGATCCCTACAGGCTTTGCAAGAGGAAGTGGAGAATATCCTATTGGCATGACCATTACCATTTATGAATATCAGGGAAAATTCAACTTTGATCCGGCATCTGTAAGGGATGAGGTGATTCCAGGTGAAGCAGAGCTGATGGATGATAAGCCCCTTGAGCCTGAAAAGCTGAAAATGGTGGCAGTGACCTGCAAAAACTGCAGTGCAAGTTATCAGGCTGCAACAGGATATTCCAGCAGATGTCCTTATTGCGGTGGTTATCAGAATGTGTAAACTGCCGACATAACAGGCAAAGACAGGAATCAGGAAAAGAAAACTGCCGACATAACAGGCAGCAGGAATGACAGACAGAAAACATATCTAAATATGGGGAGAGAGTGATATGCAGGTTGTGGGGGCGTCTTCTGTTTATCTGCAGAAGGTGACAGATAAGGAGCAGAACCAGCAGGGGCAGCAGACAAAAAAGGTTTCCCTGACGGCAGATTATACGAAATATGTACATGCAGTCCGGGATGGGTATATTGAGGAAGACGGGGTCAGGATTTCCATTTCAGATGAAGCCAGAGAGGCGCTGGAAAAGCTCCGGGATCAGTGGCAGGAACTGCAGGATGAGATGAATGCAGAGTGGATTATGAAGAAGGATCAACAGGCAGTGGAGAGATCATCAAAGACCATGCAGGATAGAACAAATGATCAGACCAAAGCGATGGAAATAGCCAGAAGGATTGCAAAGGGCGGACATGTACCACCAAAGGATGAACAGACGCTGCTTGATTATTCCAGTGACCTGTATCAGATGGCAAAGCAGGCAGGGATGCTTGCGAAGAAGCATAAGAAATACAAAAAGGCGCTGACTGAGGATGAGAAAAAAACAGAAGGGAGATCCATGTCAGAAAACGGTGGACAGGCAGCAGGACCGGAGCGGTATGAGATTGTGATGGAGATTCCGTCAGGAGAAGGAGAGATGGCAGATGGAAGTGCTGATGCAGAATAAACAGGAAAAAACAGTAATTTCTTCCAAAAGGGAGCTGGCTGGCTACGTGTTCCAGATGCTGACAGAAACAGAATCCAAGACTGAAATGTCAGAGGATGAAAAGAGACGCATGGAGGCCAGGATCATAGCAAAGCTGAAAGCAGGTAAGAAGCTGACCGGAGAGGAAATGGATTTCCTTAGGCGGTATAATACAGAGCTGTATCTGACAGCAGTCAGGATACAGCAGATGGCAGAGGGGCTGAAGGAACAGCTTAAGAGAGCGAAAAGTAAAGAAGAGGCAGATGCGATCGTATCAACTGCTTACAGCAGTATTTCTGACAAAGATCCGGCAAAGGAATACCTGACAGCTGCTGTCAGCAATGTTTCCACAGAATTCCGCAGATCAGGAGCCTACAGCAGACTGCCAAATACCATAGACGAAGCGGAGAAAGCAAAGAAGAAGCAGACGAAAAACCCTTTTAAGGAATCAGATGAAAAGGATATGGATACAGAGGACGACTTTGATCTGACAGGCTGGAGTCCATTGCAGGAGGTACTGGATGCCATGCCGACATTCAGTGCAGAAGCCTGAAATGAGGAACAGCAGAGAGACAGGGAGGGAGAGATATGCTTACAGGAACCATACGCAGCCAGGTGCAGCTGCAGATGCTGGATCAGAAATGGCAGAAGAAAAAGACAGATATGGCAGCCGGAAAGAAAGAGGATAAGGAACTGACTGCAGAAGAGCGGGAATGGCAGAATTATCAGGATCAGATGGACAAGATCCGGGAATCTGACAGCTACAGCCAGATTTATACCAAGCTGAAAAGCGGAGGTACGCTGACGGAAGAAGAGATCCAGAGGCTGAAGGAAAAGGATCCGGAAGCCCTGGCAGAATATGAGCGTGCACAGGCAGAAAAGAAGCAGTATGAGAAGCAACTGAAAAACTGCAGGTCAAAGGAAGATGTGGAAAAGCTGAAAATGAACCGGATGGGGAATTTCGCAGCCAGGGCCAAGGAGATTGCAAACAATCCCTATATTCCGAAGCATAAAAAAGTTGAGCTGATGAACCAGTTAAATAATGAGGTATGTCTGATTGCAGATGCGCATGCCAGATTTACAAAATCAGCAGAATATCATGATCTTCCAACAGAAGGGGAAGAGCAGGAGAAGCGGGCACAGGAAGTAGCGGACAGGCAGGACAGAGAAACAGATCAGGTGCAGGAAGCCGCAGGCAGCGCAGATCAGACAGACAGGACAGAAGAGACGACAGCTGGAAAGGAAGAGACAGATACCGGTACAGAACCTGTGGAAATGGATGCTGATTTTGAGAAACTTTATCAAAATATCCGGCTTTTCCTGCAGAAAGAAGGAGCAGAAAACGGGAAATTCAGCCTTCAGGTGTAAGAAAACAGGGAAGAAAGGAATAAAATCCCGAAGAAAATGAAAATTTATAATAAAAATGTTGTTTTTCGGAGGGTTGGCTGTTAAAATAGGAGTTGGATTTTAGCAAGATAAAAAGCTATAAAAAATTCAATAGAAAGGATGTAAAGTTATGTCATTAGTAACAACAACAGAAATGTTCAAGAAGGCATATGACGGCGGATACGCAATCGGTGCTTTCAACGTAAACAACATGGAAATCGTTCAGGGTATTACTGAAGCAGCAGGCGAACTGAACAGCCCTGTTATCCTTCAGGTATCCAAGGGAGCTCGTGCTTACGCTAACCACACTTATCTGGTTAAGTTAGTTGAGGCAGCAGTTATCGAGAACCCTCAGATCCCGATCGCACTTCACTTGGATCATGGTGATTCCTTTGAATTATGTAAATCCTGTATCGATGGTGGATTCACATCCGTTATGATCGATGCTTCTTCCAAGTCTTTTGAGGAAAACATTGCACTGACCAAGCAGGTTGTTGAGTATGCACATGCTCACGGCGTTGTAGTAGAGGCAGAGCTTGGTACTCTGGCTGGTATCGAAGATGAAGTTTGTGTAGAGTCTGGTAATGAAGCTTATACACGTCCTGAAGAAGTAGAAGAGTTCGTTGATAGAACAGGCTGTGACTCTCTTGCAATCGCAATCGGTACTTCTCATGGTGCATACAAGTTTACAGCTGATCAGTGTACAAGAAATGCTGATGGTATTCTTGTTCCCCCTCCGCTTCGTTTCGACGTTCTTGAGGAGTGCATTAAGAGACTTCCTGGATTCCCGATCGTTCTTCATGGTTCATCTTCCGTTCCTCAGGAATTCGTTAAGATGGTTAACCAGTACGGTGGAAATATGCCTGATGCAGTAGGTATTCCGGAAGAGCAGCTTCGTAAGGCAGCTCAGCTTGCTGTATGTAAGATCAATATCGACTCCGATATTCGTCTTGCTATGACAGGTACTATCCGTAAGTATTTTGCAGAGCATCCTGATCATTTCGATCCTCGTCAGTACTTAAAGCCCGCAAGACAGGCTGTTAAGGAAATGGTTGCTCACAAGATCGTTAATGTTCTTGGTTCTAACGGAAAGGCCTAAAGAATCGGAATCTGAAAAGATAACAACTACTAAAGATAACATGAGGCGTCTGCTTATGGCAGACGCCTTTTTGCGTGCCATAGGAAATCATACTGAGAAAATCTCTCATTTCGTTCCTGCGCAGAAATGCTACAATAAGGATACAGAGTAATTTCAGAACGAAAGAAGGACAGTGTGAGATGAAAGTATATGAGTTTGGAGATAAGCAGAAGCCTGCGATCCTGTTGCTGCCGGGTACGTGCTGTTATTGGAGATCCAATTTCGGGCATGTGATTGAGCCACTGCAGAAGAACTTTTATGTATGTTGTGTATCCTATGATGGCTTTGATGACACCGAGGACACTGAATTTCCTTCCATGCTGGAGGAAACGACAAAGATTGAAAACTATATTAAGGAAAAGCATGGTGGTCATATAAGGGCTGTTTATGGCTGCTCTCTTGGTGGTTCTTTCGTAGGGCTGTTGGCTGCCAGAGAAAATATCCAGATGGATTATGGCATTCTTGGCGGCTCAGATCTGGATCAGGCAGGTGCCTTCAAAACAAAACTGCTTTGTAAGATTGCCATGCCGCTTCTTTATCCCTTTATCCATGATGGGCAGTTCAAGCAGAAATTCATGCAGAAGAAAATGAAGAAAATCATGGAAAATGGAAGTGGGTATGAGAAAACCTTCGTGAATATGATGAAGACACCGGAGGGAAAGTGTCTTTCCTTTATCAGCAGAGAAAGTGTGGAGAGGCAGTTTGCATCGGATATGATAACACCCCTGTCAGATCATATTTTACCAAAGCATGGAGAGATCCATATCATATATGCCTTGCAGATGGGAGAAAAGTACAGAAAACGTTACTATCAGCATTTTGCGAAGCCGGTGCTGCACGAATTTAATATGAAGCATGAAGAGCTTCTGGCCTGTCATAAGGAAGAATGGGTCAGGACGATAGAAGAGATCTGTATTCCGAAAGAATAAAAAAGAAAACCGGATGTGGAAAACCACATCCGGTTCTTTTCATTAGAATACGCTTTATCAGCGGATCAATTATAACTGAGGACCTGCAGCAACAAGTGCCTTACCAGCATCGTTTCCTTCGTATTTAGCGAAGTTCTTGATGAATCTCTGTGCAAGATCCTTAGCCTTTGTTTCCCATTCGGAAGCATCTGCATAAGTATCACGAGGATCAAGGATAGCAGGATCTACTCCAGGAAGAGCTGTAGGTACTTCGAAGTTGAAGTAAGGGATCTTCTTGGTAGGAGCATTTACGATGTCACCGTTAAGGATTGCATCAATGATTCCACGGGTATCCTTAATGGAGATACGCTTGCCAGTTCCGTTCCATCCTGTGTTTACAAGATAAGCCTTAGCGCCGCTCTTCTCCATCTTCTTAACGAGCTCTTCTGCATACTTTGTAGGATGCAGCTCAAGGAATGCCTGTCCAAAGCAAGCAGAGAAGGTAGGAGTAGGCTCTGTGATTCCACGCTCTGTACCAGCCAGCTTAGCTGTGAATCCTGACAGGAAATAGTACTGTGTCTGATCAGGTGTCAGAGCAGATACCGGAGGAAGTACGCCGAAAGCATCTGCGGACAGGAAGATTACGTTCTTAGCTGCCGGTGCGGAAGAGATAGGACGTACAATGTTTTTAATATGATTGATAGGATAAGATACACGAGTATTCTCGGTTACGCTCTTATCTGCGAAATCAATTTTGCCTGCAGCATCAAGAGTTACATTCTCAAGAAGAGCGTTGCGCTTGATTGCATTGTAGATATCAGGCTCAGAATCCTTATCCAGGTTGATAACCTTAGCGTAGCATCCACCTTCGAAGTTGAATACGCCGTTGTCATCCCAGCCGTGCTCGTCATCACCGATCAGGAGACGCTTAGGATCTGTGGAAAGGGTTGTCTTACCTGTTCCGGAAAGACCGAAGAAGATAGCTGTGTTCTTGCCATCCATATCTGTGTTGGCAGAGCAGTGCATGGAAGCCATGCCCTTCAGAGGCAGATAGTAGTTCATCATAGAGAACATACCCTTCTTCATTTCTCCGCCGTACCATGTATTAACAATAACCTGCTCGCGGCTTGTGATATTGAAAGCAACGCAGGTTTCGGAGTTCAGACCGAGCTCCTTGAAGTTCTCAACCTTAGCCTTGGAAGCGTTGTAAACAACGAAATCAGGCTCGAAGTCCTTCAGCTCTTCAGCTGTAGGCTTGATGAACATATTGGTAACAAAGTGAGCCTGCCAAGCAACCTCAACAATGAAACGGATTGCCATACGGGTATCCTTATTAGCGCCACAGAAAGCATCTACCACGAAAAGTCTCTTGTTGGAGAGCTCTTTCTTAGCGATATCCTTAACAGCTGCCCATGTAGCCTCTGTCATAGGATGGTTGTCGTTCTTGTACTCATCGGATGTCCACCATACAGTATCCTTGGAATTCTCATCTACAACGATGTATTTGTCTTTAGGGGAACGACCTGTATAGATACCGGTCATTACATTAACAGCGCCAAGTTCGCTGACCTGACCTTTTTCGTAACCTTCCAGTTCAGGTTTGGTTTCTTCCTCGAACAACATTTCGTAAGAAGGATTGTGAACGATTTCCGTAACTCCGGAAATGCCATACTTGCTTAAATCGATTTCTGCCATTTTTCTGACCTCTTTCTTTAATATAGTAATATCATAAAATATCCTGCTAATAATTATACATATTTAGCCGACAAAATCAACCAAAACTTCACTTTTTTACTGTGTTTTTACCGGGAGAATATTTAACATCATAGTACTTTATGCCTACAATAGATTGATAATGAGAAAAGAAACTGATAAAATAAAAAGAACAAAGAAAAAGCAGGAAGCAGGGAGGTCTGAAAATGGGCAGAGCCATGACGGCTGGAATATTGACATTGATACTGATCCTGCTGCTGGCAGTGGCAGGTATTCTGGCATCTTATGTGCTGTACAGGATTATTTTCTGCTATCCGCAGAAGAAGAGACTGGCACCGGGAAAGCTGCCGGAGAGCCGGATGTATGCACCGTGGACAGAGCGGCTTAAGGAAAGCTGCCTTTTAATGGACAGAATGCCCTTTGAGAAGCTTACGATCCGGGCAGAGGATGATCTGACCCTGCAGGGAAGGCTGTATGAGGGAGAGACAGGAAAGCCCCTGATCCTGTTCTTTCATGGTTATCATGGAGGCTATCAGTGGGATGGCTTTGGATTTTTCCAGTTGTTTCGGAAGGAAGGATATTCACTCTTTGTGGCAGAGCAGCGTTCTCATGGGGAAAGCAGTGACAGAACCATTACCTTTGGTATCCGGGAGAAAAAGGATGTCAGAAAATGGGCAGAGCATCTGGCAGAGCGTTTCCAGGAAAAGACAATACTTCTTGCCGGGGTGTCCATGGGAGCAGCTACGGTGATGATGGCAGAGACAGAAGAGCTGCCTGTAAATGTAAAAGGGATCATAGCAGACTGTGGTTATACCTCACCGGAGGATATTATAAAGAAGAATATCAGAGAGCTGCATTTTCCCATGTGGCCAACGTATCCACTGGTGAGGCTTGGAGCCAGAATGTACGGACATTTTAATATGGAAGAAACCTCAGCGATAGAAGGGGTAGAAACAGGTAAGCTGCCGGTTCTTTTTATCCATGGGGATAAGGACAGTGTCGTACCCTATGCTATGTGTGAAAGCCTGTACGGTGCCTGCAGGAGCAGAAAAAAGCGCCTGACAGTACAGGGAGCAGACCATGCGGTCTGCTCCCTGGCAGCAACAAACGATTATGTACAGGCAATTCTCAGCTTTGCAGAAGGGCTGATAAATGAGGAAACTACAGGCTGAGTACCTGACCCTTGAAAATAATATCTTTAATATTCAGATCCTGATCCAGGATCAGCAGATTGGAAAGCGCACCCTCAGTAATCTGACCGTGTGCTTTTTCTATGCCAAGCTCTCTGGCAGGATTGATGGTAGCAGGGCAGATTGCTGTGATACCGCTTTTTAATTCATAGGCAGCCATCTTCCGGATGCCTCCAAGGTCGTGGTCACTGATATCACTGCCTACGCAGCCGTGAAAGTGAAGATCCTCCTTTTTGTGTGTGGTCCGCCTTGCGGCGGATAAAGGGAAGTTACAAAAAATAACTGGTAAGCAATTAAGCTGTGCTTCACTTTCAACGTCAATGGGGGAGCATTGAAAGTGCGGCTTCATCTCCGACAACAGTAACGTCGCTGTGGAGCTGTAGTACGGAAGCTGGTACCTGTGGAGTGATAGATCCAAAGAAGGCTTCCTTTTCAAATGAGGACGAAGGCTCGTTAAAGCCGATATGTCCGTTGTTTCCAAGACCGAGAAGCTGAAGATCTATGCCACCAAGGTCATGGATGATCTTATTGTAATCATCACAGGCCTTTTCAGCATCAGGCTCACGTCCATTTGGTACGAAAGTATGGTCTTTTCTAATATTGATATGATCAAATAAGTTATGATTCATAAAGTAGCGGTAGCTCTGATCATTTTCAGGGGAAAGACCTTTATATTCATCCAGATTGACTGAAGTAACCTCAGAAAAATCAAGATCTCCCTTCTGGAACCACTGGACAAGCTGTTTGTAGGCACCAACGGGAGTGGAGCCAGTAGCCAGTCCAAGAATGCAGTCAGGCTTCACAATAACCTGTGCTGACAAAAGATTAGCTGTGACACGGCTCATATGTTCATAATCTTTTGTTTTAATAATTTTCATATGGATACACACCTCGTATTATAAGTTTATAGACCTCTCATTCAGAGGCTATAGACTTATTTTTTATGATGTAGGTATGGATGAATTGTTGGA
>NZ_JAOQKJ010000021.1:0-5421 GCF_025567405.1 Suilimivivens aceti
TTTGTATCGTCACTTTCACTGCTGTAATTTATTCTGTTTGTAATCAACTTTCCCCCTCACACGGGAATTTCAAAAAACTATTGAGGTTGTGATTCCATTGAGCAGAAGGGCTGCCTCAAAATGTTCCCCCTGATCCTTTAACAGAAGCTCCCCGCCATATTTTTCTGCCACTTTCCGCACTGAACGGATTCCCCTGCCGTGTTTTATTTTATCTTTTTTGCTTGTCTGTCGATAGGAACTTGTCCCGGATGGCTTGCTGTTCTTAATGGATAAAAGCAGTCTGCCCTCTTGAAACTTTGATTCTACATGAACATACCGTTTTTCCTGTTCCACTGCCATTGCTGCCTCTATCGCATTATCCAGAAGATTCCCATACAGAACACCCATGTCCCCGATATCCACGGATACTCTCTGGGGGAGCAGCGTTGTAACCTGCATCGGTATCTCTTTCTCTTTTGCCTTTATGCTTTTTACTTTTAATATGGCATTCACCACAGGATTTGCGGAATAAATGATCTCTTCTGCCAGCCGGATATCTCCCAATACTTCCTGCAGTCTGTCCTTGATCAGTTCCGCACTTCCCTGTTCCGCCGCTGCGAGCAGTCCCGTCAGCCGGTTCTTCATATCATGCCGGATGTCCTGTATCTGTTCCTGATACCGTTCCATGTCCTGATAGTATTCGTTCCGGTATAAGATTTCCCTCTGGATCATTTCCTCTTCGTGCTGTTTTTCTTC
The DNA here is from genome assembly GCF_025567405.1 of Suilimivivens aceti. Taxonomy (NCBI): domain Bacteria; kingdom Bacillati; phylum Bacillota; class Clostridia; order Lachnospirales; family Lachnospiraceae; genus Suilimivivens; species Suilimivivens aceti. The sequence continues at coordinate 736 of NZ_JAOQKJ010000021.1, forward strand.
CACTGTCGTATACTTTTCAATCATCAGAAAGATGATATAGTTTGTGATGATAATGACAAAGATGATGCACATGCACAGCACGACCATCTGTGCCGAGATTAATTCTTTTGCAACCTCTATCAGTAAAAAGCAACTGATCAGGCTGCATAAAGGTATCATTGTCAACATATATTGCGTTTCTTTTGGCATTGCTGATAGTCGAATGCTTCTTCTAGATTTCAGTCTGCAAAACACCTCCACAATAGTTGCTTTCAAAAGTGCCATAAAAAACACGATAAAATAATATGAAACCGTGGTATCGTCCAACACCTTTTCCATGAATGCCTTATTAAACAAATATCCTAATGGTTCTGCAACTCCCATAATCCCCATATACAGCAGAACCGCAATCAGCCTGCTTGCAATCCCTGCCTCATACTGGCAGACATATACACAGAGAATTGCAACCATCGTCACAAAATTCAGCCAGCTTATCCCCATCTGGTTCACCGCACTTCCAATCAGCTCGCACACTATCAGCAGAAGGACCGAAAACTCCATGGAAGTTTTTCTGTTTCCGATGAACTCCTCTAAATATCTGCGGTAAATGCAGAGGTCAAAAAGATTTATGACAAGCCTCACCCCATATAATGCCATGTCACATTCCTCCCTGCACAAACGCTATGTGCTTTTCCGTCAGCTCCTTCCGGTACCCTCTTGTCACTCCCAGCTCTGTGCCGTCTGTAAGCATGACCATGCCGCTGGATACGGAATGAACATGTTTCAAATTAACGATAAAAGAGCCATGAACGGCGGCAAACATGCGCTCGTCCAGGTTCTCCCATATTTCATTCAGGTTCATGTTGGACTGATATTTCATTTTCTTTGTGTGGATTATCGCCTGACGCCCCCGCTTTTCCAGATACAGGATTTCGTCAAACTTCAGACTGTACCGCACCCTGCGGTAACTAAATGAGAAACTCTGATTGGTCAGATTCAGATAGGTCCCTGCCTTCTCAAACAGCACACGGAGCCTTTCTTCTGAGATTGGTTTTGGAATAAAATCAAATGTGACAACTTCAAATACACTTGGCATGTATTTGGTATAGCTGGTAAGAAACACCAGCAACGCCTTAGAATCTGTCTCACGGATCTGTTTTGCCACCGCAAGTCCGTCCATTCCAGGCATCTCAATATCAAGAATGTACATATCCGGCTTTTGCTCCGCATCTGCACATTCCCTCAATAATTCTTCCGGTCTGGTATAAAACACATACTCCACCGCATAGTCGATCATACGCAGTGTATAGCGTCTGATCCTTTCAATGTCCTGCTGATTATCATCGCAGATTGCTACCCTCATAAATCGTCTCCTTCTCAAAATATATTGATCAAATATACATCCCGGAGACTGTGCTGCTTTAACGGCCTGTCATCAGCTTTCTCATATACGCAAGCATACGGTCTATAAATGCATCCCGTTCCTCCCTGCTACAGTTTGCAAGGAACAGTTCAATATCAACCTTATGATTTGTATCCCCCGTAACCAGATAAGTCGGCTCAATCCTGTACTTCTCATACAAGATCAGCATTTTCTCCGGCTGTAAACCATAGACACCACTTTCGATTTTGCGATAATGCTCTACCCCTACATCCAGCGTCTCTGCAAAAACTTCCTGCGTATATCCACTGTTTTCTCTGGCGGTTTGCAACCTTTTTCCAATCTGTATATTGATTTCCTTCTTCTCTGTTTTCATGGAATTCACCTCGCTTTTATGGTAATGATACCAACGAGAAATACCCGAAAACAGATTGTAATACAACACTTCAAAAGTCGTATTGCGACATATCCCCATAAACGAAAAGTGAGCAGCAGACACCAATCCGCTACTCGCCTTCTATCTTTCTTTATTCTAATTACATTTCCTGTTATTCCACCAGTTTCCCAAGCACCACATGATTATATTGGTAACTCACAATCCTTTAGCCAAAATCGCAGTTCCATAACAGTCACAGCAATTTTATATTTTACTTCAATTTCAACTTTTTCTGGCGGATTGGCTAAAAGCCTGTCAATATCCTGTTCCTCAACATCAGCCATTTTTGCTATCGTTAGCTTGGATATGCCATGATAGGAAACAAGCACTTCCAAAAAACCGCTTAATTGCTTATCCTTATCTTCAATCGCTCCAAAATACAGAAATCCTGCTTTACTAAGTATTTTAAGACGCAATGCAGGATCATCTGGCAAACATTCCACATTGCCCATTACTACTCCATCTATTGTTTCTTCAGTTATTTCTAAATATTTTGAAAGAGTATTTTTATTAAAACGATACTCCTCAATTAAAAAAGTCAACATTTCTGAAATATTTTTTGTTTTTATCATATTTGTGCCCTAACACATTGTTTCTTTACTCTATCAACAATTTATCCAGCAACATCTGCCTATTGTTTATAAACATTTCTGTCACTTGATAACTCTCTGTTTCTTCATATTCACATAAATGTATGCTTCCATTATCAAAACAATAGATATCTGCATCCGGTATGCCTAACAGAATAGGCGAATGTGTAACTATAAAAAATTGCGCTCCCTCTTTTGCACATCTATATATTTGCATTAACAATGTAAGCTGTCTCTGAGGTGACAATGCAGCTTCCGGTTCATCAAAAAGATACAAACCATTTGGCCGCAAATTATTCTGTGCTAACGCAAGAAAACTCTCTCCATGTGACTTCTCGTGATATTTAGCCGAAGGATGTTTAAAATCTGCATATTCTTCTTCCTGCGTTGCAACATTATAAAAACTTTCGGCTCTAAGAAAGTATCCCCATTTTTCCTTCCGATAGCCTTTTGAAATTCTTATCACATCACATAATTCTGAATGTGTATCATGCGTGGAAAAAACATAATTCTTTGTTCCACCCTCAGGATTAAAACCATGTGCTACGGCAATTGCCTCCAATAAAGTGGATTTGCCACTGCCATTTTCTCCAACAAAAAAAGTAACCGGTTTGTTGAAATCAAGTTTTTTAACACCCCCAAAAGCCTCAATTCTCTTTAAATAACTATCGTTATCAATTCTATCCCAATCGAATATGACTCCTTGTATAAATTGATCGTTCATCTTATCCAAACTCCGTTAATTACGTGATACTTCATAATCACCGAATCTGTTATTGATTCCTGTTTCATACGAATACCATCGCGTAAATACAGACATATTTCTCAGGAAATTTTTGACTTTAGAATTGTCTTTAGTATCCGAATAATAATCTTCCATTAAATCCCATACATTACGGATTTCGCCTTCCGATCCGGTGCGTAATGTCTGAAATGGGACGTCTAAATCGAAATTGCTCTTTCCGATTGTTATTTTCAGATTACCATTAAATTTATTTTCCTCTGTAAAAGACGTTACCTGTTCCTTAAAAAACATCTTAAAATTCTCAGGCGGTATCGTTGATTCCTTTGCCAGACTGCTCCTTCCGACCTGATTTCTGAAATCCGAATTCCATATACTGTTAAAATCAAAACCACCGTCTAACGTAAGGCTAGAATTTGCTTCGATTTCATCACAGTCAATCCCGTCCAATTCCCATTTTTCCGTCATCTTCCGGACAGATTCTCTTAATGCCGCATTGGTGTCATTGCATTGATAGTAATAATCTGAATTATAATAAGTCCAATCACTGTGACCATCAGAATAGTATTTTTCATTCAATGCTTTTCCTTCCTGATAGTTCGCCTGACCTGCCGCCCTTGCATTTTCTTTTGCAAAAACCTCATACATCTCACTTACAATCTGCGTATTATCTGCTTCATTGGTTCCGGATGTCTGATGCTGCCCGGTCCTGTAAGTACGCATGGAAGTACAGCATTTCTCAAAATAAGAATCAAGATCCTCTCTGCTCACCTTTCCAGCATAAAAATCCTGCATATAATCCGAAATCTCTTTCTGCATTGCATAGCCAAAAGAATCTCCGAATGTGCTTTTCGGCATGCCTGTCACTACATTAAATTTTTGATAGCAGTCACATACATATACCAGTGGTTCTGTCATTTTCTCAAAGGTGTCTTTCCGGGTTTGAAGTTCTTTTTCCAACTCCTTTACTTTTTCTTTGTATTCATCATATTTACTTGTATCATTTACAATATTATTTACATTGTTTGAAGCAAGAGTTCCAATGTGAAGGGTACTATCACTCATATGTTATCTCCTAAATAATTTTATATATGTCTCATCGTTGTCATTTTCCGTTTCTGTTCCAGTCAATTATAACTTTTCCAATCTTTCCAGAAACGCAACATAGAATTCTCTCTCTTTCATACAAGCCCTCTGAACTTCTATGCTTTTAGGAACATATTCCAGTGGATGGTCTAAATTATATAAAGCCTGTTTCGTTGCCTGAATTGCAGATTCTGTTGTGTTTCCCAAAATGTCGATGTTATCCACATCGCCCTCGCCCTTCATCTGCTTATTCAGCCTTTGTATCATCATCTGTGATATATGGCTCAACATTCCGTTTTTCTTTATTCCCATACCATTCGCATTTACTTCCTTCGCTGCTTCCATCCATGCATCTTTTACATCCTGCGGAGCATTCGGACCAATCATATCAAATGCTTTTTCGTTAAAATCCGTATCTGCCATATATGGATTTATACTCTCATTTTCCTGTTTGGCACGTTCTGTACTAAAT
>NZ_JAOQKJ010000021.1:5739-22123 GCF_025567405.1 Suilimivivens aceti
CAACAATACATTCACACCCTGACTCTGAATTTGAACCCCATAACCACCTGATGTTAAAATAGTGAAATTTAATGTTCCGCCTCCTGCCAGTGCAATCTGCTTATCTGCAAGATTCTGATTTTTTCCCTCTGCCTGTTCCAAAAAATCCAGTAAGGTTAATTCTCCGATCCCTTTACATTTTGGATTGGCATTTTGATTTTTCATTGCACTTTTTGCCTGTTGGTATAACTGCTTTCTATCCGGTGCAACCTCTGACAAATATTCTGCCCTTAACTGCAATAGCTGCCTTGAAATAGCATCTTGTTCTGTCTTATCAGTAGCATTGGCAGCCTTTTGTGCCAGTTTCCTAATCTCACTCACAAATTCAGTCTGCGTTTTTGTACTTTTTACTTTCGATGGAATATAAGACCAGTTTGGTTCTCCATTACTACCAGAAGTAATTAACTGTTCCCTTCCAACTGTTCCTATATTTGAAAAAGAGATTCCCATAAATCCACCTCACGGTTCATAAATAAATCTATCTATAACTTTATATCTACTGACTTTCTGCCACTCTACTCTCTGGTGATGCCATCCAATGCACCAATTAGATATTTTTCTTTTATCAAATCCTCTTATGCCTTAATATCAAAACTTGATCTATCAGGTACAGAAATACTCACAGATCCTGCTACAAGGCTTTGTGTCATACTTTTTACATCAGTACCAGTTACGGATAAGGTATAATCACCCGTTTCCTTTCTTTCTGCCGATTTTTCTGCACGTTTCTTTGCAGCTTTTTCTTCCTCTGCTTTTTTAGCAGCTCTTTTCTCTTTTACTTTTTCCTCTTTTTCTCTGTTCTCTTTTGCCTTTCGTTCAGCATTCTCTTTCGCTATTTTCCCATCTGGATCATTTGTACAAGATGCTGTCTCTATAATATTTCCGTTTGCATCAATCATATAACTCTGATTTGTCACAGTGCCCAAACATCCATTAATCGTATCTTTTGTACAATCCGGAATGGCTGCTAAGTTTTCCTCCAAATACTTTGCTTTTTCCGGATCATTCATGCACTTTTGTAAAAATGCACTTGAAACAGATACCGTTGTCGGAATACCCTGCATTGAAGTCAGCCCTATATTCATATAATGGTATTTTCCTTGCAAGTATTTTGAATAATCATTTACATTGCTATACCCCGTCTTAATCTGCTCTGTTTTTGTCACACCGGGACGTGATGTTTTTAATTCAACTGTACTTGTTGTCACGTTGCCGTCTTTTGTATTTGTACTATCCTTTTCACTATCTGTTTTTTTAACAGTATTCTTGTAATTTGAAGCATAATACGATGTGTAACTGCTGTTATTGATACCTGTAATTGCCATAATCCTACCTCCCTGTTATTGAAACTTAAAATAATTTCTATTATATCGAACGACTTGGATATTTAATTTCTCTCAGCCTCAATATGATATGTAATTACTATTTTTATTTGTAAATCATAGTACTAACATCATCAAATCTTAATGCTCATCAATAACTGCTCTCTATTAGGCTGAATCATTGTATATTTCTCCTTAAATGAGGTAATTGCACCATACATTTTCTCAGTTAAATTTTCTGGGATTTCGTCCTTTCCCCTGGTTTTTTGCTCCTCAATGTAAGCCGATGCCAAAGTTGACCTTGTGGTAATTTTTGAAATTTTATTCATTTCTTCACCAATAATTCCACGGGCATGCTGATTGGTTGTCTCCATTGTCACAAAGTCATCCACTGTTTTTTTATATGCAGCATCTAAATTGCTTAACTCTTCATCCTTTGTAAGCTTACGAGGTCCATTTTCATCAGCTACATATATTTCTCTGGTTCCATTTTCATAGCCCTTCACAATTTCATCATATAATTCTGCGTATGCTTTAACATAATTATTTGCCTTGTCAGTAATATTTAAGGCACTTTTTCCTGTATCAACATTTTGATTCTGCTGTGCTGCCTTCTTTTGAATTTCATAACTATAATCAATATCACTGATTTTTTTACTCGCTAACAGTTCCTTTCTTTGAACCACATCATCATATTTTTCCTGTCCACTCTGCTGTATACGATTACGATAATACTCCAATCCCTCATTAGAAATCGAAAGCTTCACTGATTGCCCCACTGTATGTTTTTCGTTTGTCTGACTATTTCCTTTCTGTACTTTATCAGTATTTTTTTCCATTATTGAATTCGTATTATTCATGTAATTAAATATTTTCATATTGTCACCTCTTTCAATTATTCAAATATCCCTGATCCAGTTCTTCTTTCGACCAGACTCTTTCATACGTTCCACCAATTTCGTCAAAAACCTTTTGCCATGTAGAAAATTTATGGATTTCCTCCATGCTATCCTTGTTATTCTGAAGCCATTCATACAGCTTTTCATACATAGAACCAGAAAACCGGACACTCCAATTGTTTTTATAATTTTCATTGTCACTGTATGACATTCCATCAGCTCCTATGGATATAATTCCCTGATCTGTCCGTTTTGCCATTCCTCTAATCTCTAAATCAGCCCAGATAAAACCTTCTTCCCGACTCTCAATTAAATTAGGGTATTTGTCAAAATACATCTCCGCTAATTCTTCATACCTCTTCCGATCCGCTTCATTTTGCAGAAGAACCTTGCCACCTCTGCCTTCCTCACCGTCTTTTACTAAATACTGGATGCCGGTACCTGAATGTGTATTTAATGTAAATCCCTGCAAAGTCTCCACATCCAGCGAATCTTTATCCATTACATTCTGCAATGCATCTTTTAATTCATCATCTAATACCAGGGCATCGTAACTCATCGTTCCATGCTCAGAAATCAAAAACTGCTTTCCTGTTGTTTCATCCTGTCTTATTTTTATATCAGAATAGGAAAATGCCCCCAAACGCTCCCCGTCTTTATTGTATATATCAAAACATTCAGCTTCATTATCGGGTACGATTCTATAATTTTCGGATTCGTACTCTGAATATTCCTGTTTCAAAGTATTTATCGTTTTTCCTGACAGTGCCAGATAAGAATCCATCACTGTACTTTTCTTAGCACGATTGATATCCGCTCTACTGCTAATATCCTCCTTATCCACCGTCTGAGCCAAAGTGTCAGCCCACTTATTCTGGTTCCGATTTGGTTTTAGGTTGTTATAACCTGTTGAATAACGGCTCTCCGCTCCTATACTTCCAATCATTTTTTAAATTCCTCCCGGCATTTTATTCTCTTATTTTAGATGCCAGTACGGTATAAAATTCTTTTTCCTGCTGCAGATATGCTGCCCTTTCCTCTGTAACTGCTGCCAACGGATTTTCTATTCTCTCCAATACTTTGTCGATAGCTGCTAAACAACTTTCTTTCGTTTCACCAAAAATATTGTCATCACCACCTGTCAGAAAATCCTGCTCTACCGATAGCTGCGTTAATATACTGGTTACATCCGTCTGAAATGGATTAAAACCAGTTTCTTCCAATGTTTCCTGCCATGCTGCCTTGACACTCTCCGGCACTGTCTGAAGGTAATAATCACTAATATATGCAACCTGCTTTTTTGTCTTTTCGTCTGCAAACTGATAGGTTCTGTTATTCGCTTTTAACTGTTCATATGCCGCCTGCGCATCACTGTTCGCTTCTGACTCATACCATCCATCTTTATTTTTGCTATATTTCATACCATTGACCGTAAAATCTTTGGAAGTGTCTATACCCAGATAAGACATAACATCCGTAATTCCTTCTGTATACCGGGCATATTCCTCCTTTGAATGTGCTACAGTAGCCATTGTTCCACCTGCATTTCGCAGCATGGATGCCAATGCATCTGCCATTCTCTGTGCTTTTACATATGATTGTGTATCATACGGATTATCTCCACCAGAAACCTCTACTCCATGCGCCGTAACCGTAAGCACATGACCTCCATTAACACGGATTCTTTGCCCTTCCGCAATATTAACAGAATTATTCTGTCTGCTAAGTGACGAACTCTTCGCCAATTTTATAGGTGTTTTTAACGCTTGAACCAAATCTTCTACCGGATTTAGTAAGTGCTGCGACATCGCCTCATTATAGGTTTCCTTATCTTTAATAGCTGTATTTTTGTAATTAGATGTAAGTCCTCTTGTATTAGGATTAATATAACTTGATATTGACTGCATTGTCTCAATCTCCTTCGTTTTTTTTAAATTCTCTTTCCTTCTATGTCCAAATAGCTAAGCCTTATTTGTACTTACTATTTGCACTTGTCAAATCAAGATAAGCATCCATACTTTTCGTCCAAAGCAACGATAAATCAAACCTTCCTAATTTGTTTAAATCTTCTATGCTTTTTTTGAACATTGCGATAAAATCTCTTCTGTCGTTAAGTCCCATATTACCAGCTTCAAGCGGCAGAGACGTGAAACCTCCCTGCTTTTCCACTTTGTAATGTGCCTCCAATGCACGCATTTCGACTACTGTAGCATTTGATGGATTAACATCATTGATATAAATTCTTTGCTCAAACTCTTTCCCGTTTTCATCCACACCTTTCGCTAACACCACTGGATTTTCATCCGTCGAATCATCCGCATATTTAAGGCAATAAGAAAGACCTGTACCATTACCTCCTGTCCACAACATATTATCTGTTGTGAATATCTGGTATACCTTTGGTGTTTCAGCCGTATAAAATGTCTTTTCCGCAGATGCAGGTGCTTTCATATAATTACTTTTTTGTTGACCGTACAATGAAGATACGGTATCCAGACCAGAACCAATGTTCATATTTCTATTCCTCCAATCATTTTATCTGAATTGTACCGTCTGCCATGACAAACTGTACATTTAACCCAGACATAATACCTTTGTGCTGAGTCTGTTTATATGCTAAAATTTCCCGGATATCGCTTGCGTAATCCTGATAGGTCAGATTCCCTCCCGAATATTTAATAGGTCATCCAATGCTTTCGGCAGACCATGTCCCTCCTATTTACCATTGCATCTACCCATTTATCACATTCATTCCTTTTGAAATGCTTTCAACTTTCACCGAATCCTCAAATGTGACTGTCATCTGTGTATCGTAAGTTTTCCATTCAAACTGCGACCAGCTTACACCGTTACCGGTATGCTCATAAGCCTTGATTGCATCGTTATATTGCTTTTTTTATCGGATAAAATAACTTGTTCTCCCAGTCCCATATCATCACACTCGTTTACAACCCCAAAGTCATTTTACTTGCGCTCCATAAATCCTATGATTGAAAAAATCAATCCTAAAACCATATGATTCTTCTGTCAATCAGAACCAATCTGCTTTCTCCTATCGGAGTCCAAGCATACACACTCCTGCAATATAACGTATCATCAGCTCCGAGCCTGTGCTTTCTGTATATTATCTGACCAATACTTATTGCTGAAAAAATTCCCATTTCTAGGCAAATTTCTGAACATATCCATAAGAATATCATATGACAAGCCTGATGTGTCCACAAACATTTCTTTCCCATCTTTAGATTTAACTGCAATTCCGTTATCACCCACATACGCTACTGTATTGTCATCTAATTTCTGTATTAATCCCGTCATTTCCCCAAATTTCTTTAGAGGGAACTCCCCGGATTCTTCACAAAGTTTTCGGAACTTTTCTGCATCCTCACCTACCATATACGGATATTTTCCGTCTCTAATATACCATGAAATTCCCGTTTCTGAATCCGTGTATTTAGGATCCGTTAATGCCCATTCTTTCAAAGGAACACCTTGGTACCATGCTGTCATTTTTTCACTGGAATCATTGCTTATTTCTGGTTCTTCATTTTGAATTTCTTTCTCAGCAATTTCATCCTGCTCCTGTTTATCTACTCTATATGACGCGTTATATTTTAATGCCTCATAGATTTCTTGAACATTTGCATATTTGTTAACTGCTGCACCATCCGGTACCTCTAATACTTCCTTTTGTTGAAAAGTATGTGACTGGTTATATTTTGAACCAGGTTTTCTTCCTGCATAAATATTGTTATTTACAGCGGTATTTACCATATTTACCATATTTATAATCCCTCCTGTAGCGGTATTTCCTTCCATAATTATTACATAAAAGTATAAATGAATTTATTTATACTCAAATGTTCCAGCTTTTACTTTCTTGCATTCCCAGCAAGTAATCTTGAACATACTTCTGGTCAACTACATTCTGTGCAAGAGCCTTCTGATCGAGTAATTGTCGCTGTGCCTTTTGGTCAATACTCTTTTCCAGTGTCATCTTCTGCATGAGTTCCCGCTTTTGGCGTTCACTTGCCACATACTCTCTGTCCCTCTTGCGCTGTGCGGCTCTACGGTCAGCATAGGTGCGATCTGAATGATAAAATGAACCTTTTGTCTTCTTATCAGCCCATTGCTGTTTGGATGCTTTTGTCGCCGCACTATCATTATCAAAAACATTCATACCATAGCTGGTTGCTCCAGACCCTGTAATTGTTGTTGTAACATGGACACCAAATGGAACCCCATGAGAAGCTCTTGCATCTGCACGAAGCCAATCCATAATTTCTTTGCGATAGGCGGGATCTTCCTTCATTCTTTTGAATCCATCTTCTGTGATATGTACAGAATTGGACAAAATAGCCGAGGAGTTCATTTTATCAATTTCAGCCAGTTCCTCATAGATTTCCTGCTTGAACGCTGCCATCTCATCAACTTCGGAGACTTCTTTTGTCGCCGCTGTCTTATCTGTTTGGCTTGTTGCCTGTGCGCTTGTGTTCTGTACCATCTGAGAAAAATCCTGCTTTTTCACTGTGCCTGCTTTTTGCTTCATACCAGAAGAACGATATGCCAACATTGCAGCACTGGAATATCCACTAATCTGCATAGCTATAACCTCCTTTATATCAATATTTTCTACTATATTCAAATAACTAAGCCCTATTTATGCTTACTGTTTGCATTTAGATAAGTATTCATATTTCGCATATAAAACATCTGCAAATCATACCTTCCTAATTTATTCATATCCCGAATAACCTTTTCAAAGCTGGATATAAGGTCGCATCTTTCATTTAATCCCATGTGACCAGTTTCTTCTGGAAAAGAGCTGAGACCATTACCCCTATCAACATCATAATATGCCTCCAAAGCACTCATTTCAACATAAGAAGCATTTCTCAAATCAATATCGTTAATATTAATTTTTTCTTCAAATTCTTTTCCATTTTCGTCAACTCCTTTGGCTATCACTACAGGATTATCCTCCGTTGACTCTTCTGCATACTTAATATAAAACGAAAGACCTGTTCCATTTCCACCTGAAAACAACATATCATCCGTCTTTAAATACACTTTTACCGATGTCTGAGAAAATTCCTCATTTCCGACAGCAGATGTTTTGCTATTGTTTTGTCGCTTTCCAAATACTTCCGGTGCACTTTGCACTCCCGAACCAATACGCATTTAATTACCTCCTAGTATAATATTATATATCGATTATTATAAGTTGATATAGTCAGTAAAGTCCTCAATTATCAATTGTACTTTTTATTATGTTTTCATTAAAAGTATTGGCAATATTTTCATAAGCAGCTATGGCAACCGCCCTATCTACTTCCGATAATACATTAACAGCCGATATATTATCATCAAAAGCCGCATCTTTTTTACTCTTTTGCATATTAATCTCTTCTATCTGTCTGCGCTTTTCTGCCGCCTCCTCACTGCGCTCTAAATATTGTCTACGCCGTTTAGCCTTCTCTTCATCTTCAGCTTTCATTTGCGCCTCTATCTTTGCTTTTTTTTCTGGTGAAACATCTCCACAAACATAATAGTGTGCAGTTCCATCCGGGTGAATAACCATACCATAAGATTGAATCTCAAACCCCCCGACTGCCATCTGCGCCTTCACAGTTGACTGCGAAGCAAAAAAATCCTGTATCATCTTTTCGTAATAAGCTGCTTTTTTGGGATCATTTGCCATTGTTTCCAAAACATTGGGTGCAATCACAATATTATTCATCCCATATGTCCCCGTCCCCAATGAATCCATACTCTTTTGATCACTTCCAACATTTTGGATCATTATATTCCCATATTTAGCCTTTAAATATTCAGTGTAGGTATCTACTTTTGAAACACTATTTTCATTTGGCTTCTGTACTTTCTCTGTATTATCACCCTCTTTAGCAGATAAAATCTTATTGAAATCTAAATGATTGGCTTGCCCTGTCGTCTTATTCTGTTGATACCTATAATTCTGATTATAAGCATTAACTAAATTTTCAACGCCTAATCCCATATTAACTCCTTTCCACGGTTCTTCTGTCAGTCAGAACCGTACCTGCTCTCTCCATCCGAAGCCCAAGCAGTAACCTTTAATTGATTTATTGGAGTAAGATAACCCTTTTGGAGTTATCTTACTCCTTTTGTTTTGCCATTACGATAATCACAACCGCAACACTCCACAAAATATTTCATTATTCTGACCTAGTTTCCCCTTTTCTTCGGTCTTTTCGGCTAGTGATAAATCGCTGAACACTCTGCCGTCCTGCCAAGAACTGTTTTTTCCACTTCATTCCGGGCAATTCTCTCCACTACTTTCAATACCTTGATTGTAATCTTTTCAGCTTTCTTCATCTTACCTTTACCTCCTGATGCTGTATCATAATACTTTTCTGAAACTGTACTCATACATATCCGAATACATGTTATCATGCGGTTGTGGCGTCAGCCTTCTATCCAATGCCGCCATATCCACCGTAAAACCACTGTCTGCCACAGAAAAAGCACCATTACTGAATTGAAACTCCGAAGTAAAGTCTGGAATCCCCAGATCACCGCTTGTCCGGTTATGTCCTATAATATTTATCAATGCATCCTTTATCCGCTCTATCTTGGCATTGTCTTTTGTTTTGTTGATCAGATTAGCGGCTTTTTCCGGCAACCCGCCAATTTTTCCGTCCGGTGTCAGATAAAGGTTCTCCAGAGAAATATCTTCTCCCGTAACCCCTTTTAAGTAACGCCTGACTTCCTGCACATCCGTGGCATACTGATAAGTATTAGACGACAGATTTCCCACACTGTCAGCAATTCCTGTGTAATACTGATACATCCGGTCACTGTACTTTTCTTCTACCAGTTTCTGAACCTGTTCCCGGACTTCTTTATCTTCGATACCGCTCACTGTTACATTCCCATTGCTTTCAATCTTTATCTGCATTCCATCCAGCTCATCACGTGAGATACCTTTGCTTTCCAGATTCTTTACAAAATCCTCGGAAAAATCATGTTTCAGTTCCGCCTTCTGCTGTGCTTTCTCAAAATCTTTCAGGTTGGCAAAAATTTTCACATACTCCATTTCCACATCATCCAGTGTCTTTCCTTCTGCCATGTCCTGCAACAATTCATCCACTGTGCGCCCGCCTTTGTATTTCTTTTCTTCCGGCAGACTTTCAAACTGCTTCTGGTGGAGTTTCTCCATTTCTTTTGTATAATTTTTCTCTGTATCCATCAGGACTTCATTATATTTGTCGAGGCATTCCCTCCAATTTTCATCTTTCCGGCTGTATGCACCGTGAAGGTTCCCGAATGCCTCCCTTATGGCATCGGTCTTTTCCTGTTCTTTATTTTCCGTAACCTTGAAACTGATTTTATAATAATCATGCGGAGAAACTTCTTCCCCATTTTTGTTTTCTATTTTGATACAATATTTATTGGTATTTGTATCCCAGTTCGGGATGGTCAGTGTTTTACGTCCTTCCCCGTCCCATTCTGCCTTTCCGACCTGATTGCCATATTCATCATATAAGGTGAGGTCATAATCACAGCCTTCCGGCATGTCCATGTATATTTGAACCCCAAAATAATTCTGTATGGTTCGATTAAATGGAATGGAAAAGTTGTAGAAATCCACATCCTTTTTATCACTGAGATTTCCTTTCAGACTGCTGGTTTCGTCCTTAATCAGAAAATCCAGATCCAGAAACGTTCTTCCCTTCTTCTTGTCCGAAACCTCATAAGTGGTATGCTGTCTGCGATAAGTGTCATTGCTGCCAAGTGTACAGGAATCTTCCTGAAGTGTCATATTTTTCTTCAGTTTCCCTTCAAAAAATGCCACTGTTTCCTTTCCAGACATGAAAAAAATCGGTTTTTGACGAAATGCCGCCCCATATGTAGAATGATTACTGTTTATTTCCATTTCTTATCCTTCCTCCCGAAAAATATCTTACCTGTATTCTTATGCTTTCCTGTCAAAAGATGAGCCTACAGTATAACAGGATTATCCGGTAAAATAATACTGCTTTTCTCATATGCTGCCGCCGCCAACTGGCTATTTAGATATTCGTTTTGTACAGCTTTTCGTCTTGCCTGTGCTCTTTTTACTGCTTCCTTTTCCTGTTCTTTCATAAGTTCTTCCATTCTTTCGTGGCGCTTCTCCCACCAAGATTCTCCGTCATTCGCTGTTTCTGATCCACTCTTTCCTACTGGACCTGCATAACCGTAACATTCTTCTGATGACGCTCCAATAACATCAAAACTAACATTATTTGATCCTACCGGCAAGCCTTGAACGGAATATGCTGAACGAACTCTGTTCAAAACATAGTTCTCATATTCAGGATCATTTTTCATTCTTTCAAAAGCTTCTTCCTTAATCACAATCGACCCTGAAGAAAATGTGGAACGAACCCATCCGCTTACGGGAAATTGGGATATTTGATTCATAACCCATTGTTTATACTCATCCAGTGACATCTCATCTTTTGATTTTTCAGAAACCACGCTATTGTTTACAGCATTGTTTATCCGAGGTGGATAATCAATCGTCACATCTCCCGGATACATCACATTACTTGTATCCGCTGAATTTTTACTTTCCTCTACTTTCTTCACCGCATTTACAAAAGTATCTTTTGATGTAGTATTACTTCTGTTTTTTGCAGAAGTTAAGTAACTGTCAGCATACGGATTTCTTCCTATACCATTCACATTTATACCTGCCATTTATGTCCCTCCTAAATAATTATATATATGTCTCATCGTTGTCATTTTCCGTTTCTGTTCCAGTCAATTATAACTTTTCCAATCTTTCCAGAAACGCAACATAGAATTCTCTTTCTTTCATACAAGCCCTCTGAACTTCTATGCTTTTAGGGACATATTCCAGTGGATGGTCTAAATTATATAAAGCCTGTTTCGTTGCCTGAATTGCAGATTCTGTTGTGTTTCCCAAAATGTCGATGTTATCCACATCGACCTCACCCTTCATCTACTTATTCAGCCTTTGTACCATCATCTGTGATATATGGCTCAACATTCCGTTTTTCTTTATTCCCATACCATTCGCATTTACTTCCTTTGCTGCTTCCATCCATGCATCTTTTACCTCCTGCGGAGCATTCGGACCAATCATATCAAATGCTTTTTCGTTAAAATCCACATCTGCCATATATGGATTTATACTCTCATTTTCCTGTTCGGTATGTTCTGTACTAAATTGAGGAATATTATCCTGTCTGCGTCTGTTTTCGTATGGCACACCATTCATAGAATAGTTGGAACTAATCTGCATATATCAATACCCCTTTTTTATTTGAATTGCATTATTATCATTAGGCTTTCGCTTCAAAAACTGGTCTTTTCTCCAGATAATCCGGTAATTCTTTTAATTCAGAATTCATACCATTCTTTACGGCATTATATTCCTTCCAGTAAATGGAATAAAATTCATCTTTTCTTGTAAGTTCTGCCGGAGTCATTTCGTATCCCCAGCCAGCACCGGTATTTGACAATACATTGACACCCTGACTCTGAATTTGAACACCATAACCTCCTGATGTTAAAATAGTGAAATTTAATGTTCCACCTCCTGCCAGTGCAATCTGCTTGTCTGCAAGATTCTGATTTTTTCCCTCTGCCTGTTCCAAAAAATCCAGTAAGGTTAATTCTCCGATCCCTTTACATTTTGGATTGGTATTTTGATTTTTCATTGCACTTTTTGCCTGTTGGTACAACTGCTTTCTATCCGGTGCAACCTCTGACAAATATTCTGCCCTTAACTGCAATACCTGCCTTGAAATAGAGTCTTGTTCTGTTTTATCAGTAGCATTGGCAGCCTTTTGTGCCAGTTTCCTAATCTCACTCACAAATTCAGTCTGCGTTTTTGTACTTTTTCCTTTCGATGGAATATAAGACCAGTTTGGTTCTCCATTACTACCAGAAGTAATTAGCTGTTCCTTTCCAACTGTTCCTATATTTGAAAAAGAGATTCCCATAAATCCACCTCCAACAGCTTGAAGTTTTAATAAAAAATTTTATTCAACCACTTCTTAAAGCGGTTCATACTTTCTGTCATCCATTGGTCACACTCTAGCTTCAAACATACTTTGGCTAACACCTTTCATCCACATATTCTGTGCTGCTCCATATCCTTTTTCCTGCCCTATATCATACAATCCACTGCTGTCAAAGCCTATTTTCAACACTAAATCATTTTCTTTCTTCCAGCCATTCTTAGCATATTCTAGCCATCTCTTAGAATAAAGTTCATACCCTGCACCATTTTTAGATTTTTCCTTAAACAATGCAAGTAAATCTGTACCATCCTCTGCAATAAAAGTACCATTTTTATATGTCGCATTGCGTGCATCATACCCGGTTGTCTCATACACTTCATGCCATAAAGAATATTGGTTCGCCTTTTTCATATTTGCCTGCGAATTAACAATTTCATTGTCTGCATCATGCATACAAATCCACGCATGTGTCCATATATTTTTCGCATTATCCCCTTCATTCAGTAATGTTTCTATCTGCGATAATGTATCTCTATCTGCATTTCCCGACACCGTTAGCTGATATGTATATGGGTCAATAGAAAATACCAGATCTGCCTGTTTTGATATTGATATCCCATTCTTTGAAAGTAGATTTGAAATTTGCTGATTTACAACACTTCTGGCATACTGTTTTTCCCTGTCAGTATTGCGTACATAACCAACACTTCTTGAACCACCTGTATATACATCCTTGTAATTCCTTAATGCATAATCATACCGGGCAAATCCAGCCGAATATTTTCCTCCTGTTTGTAACATTCTTTTCTCATTGCGGTAAGCTATGGAACGCTGATCTTCTGTCATATATGAGCAAAAATTAGGTGAGGTCACATCACAATATTTTGATTCAATATATGCCATTGGATCAGAATGAGACAAATTTTCTTTGTACACTTTATCATAATGCTCCTGCAAAACTTTTTGTACGAAACGCTCCTCCTCTGTAAGTCCATCATATTGATATCCTACAGTTGTATCAGCGCTGGAAGTATTGGGCAGGTTGTTTAAATCCCTGCCCGCTGGAATGTTATTATAATAGTCAGAATTATTTACAGTAACCATACTATACCACCTACCTTATAATCTGTATCATGTGAATCATACTGAAACCCTATCGATAAACTTTTTTCATTTTATTTTCCACATTTTTTCTTCATTATCCGGAGTTCTTCCGACTGTGTCACCTGTTGGCTTTCTCTCAGCCTCAATATGATATGTAATCCAAGTTCTCTTTTTTTCCTATGTTCAAATGACTAAGCACTATTTATACTTACTATTTGCACTTGTCAGATCAAGATATGTATCCATACTTTTCGTCCAAAGCAACGATAAGTCAAACCTTCCCAATTTGTTTAAATCTTCTATGCTTTTTTTGAACATTGCGATAAAATCTCTTCTGTCGTTAAGTCCCATATTACCAGCTTCAAGCGGCAGAGACGTGAAACCTCCCTGCTTTTCCACTTTGTAATGTGCCTCCAATGCACGCATTTCGACTACTGTAGCATTTGATGGATTAACATCATTGATATAAATTCTTTGCTCAAACTCTTTCCCGTTTTCATCCACACCTTTCGCTAACACCACAGGATTTTCATCCGTCGAATCATCCGCATATTTAAGACAATAAGAAAGACCTGTACCATTACCTCCTGTCCACAACATATTATCTGTTGTAAATATCTGATATACCTTTGGTGTTTCAGCCGTATAAAATGTCTTTTCCGCAGATGCAGGAGTTTTCATTTGATTACCTTTTTGTTGACCGTACAATGAAGATACGGTATTCAGACCAGAACCAATGTGCATACTTCTATTCCTCCTATTTCAATATCATTTTTGCATCATGCATAAAATTATTCTCCTATTTTGGATGCCAACACTGTATAAAATTCTTTTTCCTGTTGCAGATATGCTGTCCTTTCCTCTGTCATTCGGAATCTATTCACTCTCCATAACGGTCCAAGTGATCTATTACTTTTATGACCATCTATACCAAGTTCCGCTATTCAAAAGCTGTGACATACTTTCTTCATATCTTTTCACTGCTTTCTGCTGAATGGAACTAGGCACCACATAATCGTTACCAACTTCACGTATTTTCCCATTTACCAGTTCGCAATGTGTCCCGTTTATCACAAATTCTCTGCTTGTATCCACTCCCTGTGACGCAAGAAAATCTAAAATATAATCGGTGTATGTATCTGTCATACTTGAAAAATACTGCTGATCCGCAAAATGTATCAGGGAGCTCAGACCACCTATCATCATATTGCATCTTTCATCATCTGCCTTGCTTCCGTTTCCATAGCCCTCGCCCCAGACAAAATCTTCCTGTACCGTCATGCTGTATCCATTTCCAAGATTAAATCTGCTTCCAACCCCAATCGTGATACTGTTTGTACTGGGATCATATGGTTTGTACCCTCTGGTTTTAAATGGCTGCTGTACGGTTCCAAAGGTTTGAATCTCGGATGGGAGATATGACATACCCGTAATTGCCGTAAACGCTTTCTGCCCATTCACATAAAAGGAAGTATGGGTTGCACTGTCTATATCCGCTGTAATCTCGACTTTCTCATCATTGGCAAAAGGATTCTGTCCGGTCATTCCGGTTCCATATGCAAACAGCATTCTTGTAAACTGATATCTTGTATGCTCATCAAAATGATTCAGTGTCTCTGTATCTTCTCCCTTTACATCTCCATTGCAAAAATCAACAAATTCATTTTTGCTGCCATCTTTTGTAGATAATTTACCTGTCTTTGTGTTATAAATGAAATTATAGGAACTTCCAACTTTCGTTATACTCATAAAATTGTTCTCCTTTCTGCATAGGAGTCAGTAATATGCTCTGACTCCTACATGAAATACTTTTTAAAAATCTAATTCATTACCCGGATATGGCTCCATAATACACTTAAACTTTCCATTAATTCTTCCCGACCAATGCACTCCACTATGCGTATTTTGTGAACATTTTGCTCCAAATGTCCATAATTGACCTATTGAAGCATTGGTTATGCTCTTAATTGCATTGTCACCTGGTGTATTGTAATATGTTCTTCCTCCTAGTTTAATCAAAATGATACCCATGTTCCCTCAATACACAATATTCTTTCAACTGTATTTCACAAGTCAGCTTAACTTTATCACAACGCTCCATGCGCTTCTCTGCTGATAACTCATCCCCATCTTCCATTCCTGCAGCACACAGATTGCAAAAATCTCCAGCCCAACAAGTTTTGCACTTGTTAGGTGTCAGTTTCCCAAAAATTTTATAAACAACAGTCATATTATATACAACTTGTCTATAATCATCTCAATCGGATTTATTTGATAAAACGATACTACTTTTTTCATACGCTTCCATAACTGATGCTACATTCTGTATCCGCACATTGTCATCAATACCATTTGTTGTATTTAATAACATGTTTTTCTGTCTTTGATATAATTCTTCTACATAATCACTTTCTATCTTTTCTCTTCTTTCCTGCCGCCTTTGTATTGCTTTTGCAATTTGCTCTTCAATTATTTTCTCCATTCTTTCATGGCGTTTCTGCCACCACGAATCACCATCATTTGAAGTACTTAATCCAGAGCCACTATCCACAGGTATACCTTCACCATAACATTCTTCAGGAGACGCACCGATAACTTGAAAACCAATCATTTTAGAGCCCATTATCCCATTAGTTGAATACATTTTCCTTACCATATTCATTATGGTGCTTTCCCATTCCGAATCATTTTTCATTCTCTCAAAGGCTGCATCTGTAATAATCAAAGAACCACCAACACAAGTGGATTGATACCAAGCACTTACCGGCATTTGTGACATCTCATTATAAAACCACTGCTTATACTCATCCATTGTCATCTCTTCTTTAGATTTGTTAGCCAATGTACTATCATAATTATAATAGTTGTATACTGGTGGCTGTGAAATGACCATATCCCCTGAAAATTGAGGTGACTTAGAAGCTGTTATACTGTTATCAGCAGCAATCTTACTAACTTTATCTTCAAAACTATCCGTTTTTACACTACTATTCTTATACTGTGT
>NZ_JAOQKJ010000021.1:22436-22928 GCF_025567405.1 Suilimivivens aceti
TGGCGTTCACTTGCCACATACTCGCTGTCCCTCTTGCGCTGTGCGGCTCTACGGTCAGCACAGGTACGATCTGAATGATAAAATGAACCTTTTGCCTTCTTATCAGCCAAATCCTTTTTAGCGGCTTTGGTTGCTGCACTATCATCATGGTAAACATTTGCCCCGTAGCAAGTTGCTCCAGCTCCTGTAATTGTTGTTGTAACATGGACACCAAATGGAACCCCATGAGAAGCTCTTGCATCTGCACGAAGCCAATCCATAATTTCTTTGCGATAGGCGGGATCTTCCTTCATTCTTTTGAATCCATCTTCTGTGATATGTACAGAATTGGACAAAATAGCCGAGGAGTTCATTTTATCAATTTCAGCCAGTTCCTCATAGATTTCCTGCTTGAACGCTGCCATCTCATCGACTTCGGATACTTCTTTTGTTGCCGCTGTCTTATCTGTTTGGCTTGTTGCCTGTGCGCTTGTGTTCTGTACCATCTGAGAA
>NZ_JAOQKJ010000021.1:23258-24976 GCF_025567405.1 Suilimivivens aceti
AACTGAGACTATTTCCCCTATCGACGTTATAATATGCCTCCAAAGCACTCATTTCAACATAAGAAGCATTTCTCAATTTAATATCATTAATGTTAATCTTTTCTTCAAATTCTTTTCCATTTTCGTCAACTCCTTTGGCTATCACTACAGGATTATCCTCCGTTGACTCTTCTGCATACTTAATATAAAACGAAAGACCTGTTCCATTTCCACCTGAAAACAACATATCATCCGTCTTTAAATACACTTTTACCGATGTCTGAGAAAATTCCTCATTTCCGACAGCAGATGTTTTGCTATTGTTTTGTCGCTTTCCAAATACTTCCGGTGCACTTTGCACTCCCGAACCAATACGCATTTAATTACCTCCCTTACTTTATTTTAATTTCTCTTTAAAAGTCATTCTCGTTTTGCTTTAAAAAAACAATATATCAAGTGAGCGATTGCCAGAATGATATTGATACAAAGAATAACTCCCATATAAACAAGAGGACTTTCAAAAATATAATCCATGTGATTGGTATGATATCCGTTTCCAGAACTAAATCCAGTTATTGAGTCAATATATTGAACAATAATTGAAAGAAACGGAAGTGTACTTAAACCCCATAAACTAAAAATTATTGTTTTTATAGCGAAAATTTTCCAAGAAAAATCTTTCATTAAAATCACTTCCCATATTAAAAATAATCCGAGTGTCACGAATACAATGCTACTTTCTCTACGTTTATCAAACGTTTATGTCTATTGCTTTATGATACGCATCAGATATTTCATTCTTTGCCTAATTATTCAAATATACCTGATATGTTAGATTTTAGTATCAAGCGTTGCCTGTGCAGGAGATTTCCCCGACTCTGCCAATTCTCTTGTAACACTATCTAATGCACCATCTTTAATTGGCTTACCAATTTCCCAGTTAGGATCAGCCTTTTTTGCGGCATCATAAAATGCCTGTCTGTAAATTCTCTCATATTTTTCAAGGGTGTACCCGGCAGCCAATCTGTCCTTTTTCTGCATTTTGCGGTACAAATTGTTATATACCTCGGAACGTTTTGTTGTATCTCCATTGTGGACACCGTTTTCACGCAGGAACTCTTTTTTTGTCAGTTCATACATTTCTTCTTTGCTGCTATCCGGAATTGATATGATCCGTTTTCTCGAATTTTCATTTTCGTCTGTCACTAAAAGTCCCGCCAATCCATTAACAGGATTGATATAATCTCCGTCCTTGTCATAATGACTCATCAGATTTTTTATTCCCTGAATATTTCCATACATCGCACCGTTTCCGGCGGACATCATCTGTTTTACAGCGGCTTTGTATTGTTTGCTGTTTGTGTCAATCCCGGCAGCTTTTAACTGGAACTGAACAGAACTGCTGTTCAACTGAGACAACTGAAAACTGCCTATTGCATTTACTCCTGATGTCCCGAATGATTTTTGAAATAAAAAAGCATAATCTGTAATCTTTGACATAAAACATCCTCCCATCTCTATTCCAAAATAATCTGCTCAGTTTCTCTATTTTCTTTATCGGATAAAATAACCTGTTCTCCTAGTCCCATATCATCAAACGACCATATTACGCACACAAAGACCATCTCTTTACAAGATGACCACTGCCTTAGTTCAATAGTCATCCGAGATTCCCGTTTTGTAAACGAGTTTCACATTTTGAAAGCGACCTGCAAATTTTGTACCCGACTTTCCACTTT
>NZ_JAOQKJ010000022.1:0-18278 GCF_025567405.1 Suilimivivens aceti
AATCTTCTTCAGAGCTTTGTCCTCTCGGACTTTCTCATTTAGAATTTTCAGGGTTGCATTACTGTTTATTTGTCAAGGTACGAGCAAAGCGGATTCATGTGTGAAAGTAATTTCCGAAAGCTTGCTTTCAGGAAATTGCTTTCATGCAGGAAGACATTGTGCGACAGCACTCAGTGAGCAGCTTCGCTGCGAACTGGCTTTGCAACAAGTTGTCCTTATCGCATGTTTGCTTTGCATCATCGGCAATCAATGGAGATCACCAACGGAGAAGGAGGGATTTGAACCCTCGCGCCGCTATTAACGACCTACTCCCTTTCCAGGGGAGCCCCTTCAGCCTCTTGGGTACTTCTCCACAAAAGCTGACTTATGATTCAATATATAAGGTTCGTGGAGAAGGTATCTCCAGCGGAGAGGGTGGGATTCGAACCCACGCGCCCTTGCGGACAAACGGTTTTCAAGACCGCCTCGTTATGACCACTTCGATACCTCTCCATGTCGTTTGTACTGACTCGCTCTGAATCAGCGCAAGGATTATTCTAGCAAAACACTTTCCTAATGTCAACAACTTTTTCAAGAAATTTAAAAAGAATTTTTTAGGGAAATTTTCAAACCTATTGCAACTATGTAATTGCAGTTACTTTGAAGGACTCCATCAGTTGCAGTTACATTGAAAAAGCACCTATCACCATAAGATGATAGGTGCCTTCCTGCTGTACTGTTATACTGTCGTCATTAATTGTTTTTCCGCTTCATCTATTTCTTCCTGGGTATAGCCAAGGGATAAAATGAAATCATTGTCCATTTCCTTTTTCAACAACCGCTGGATTGATAAGATTTTGCCTTGCTCCATTCCTTCAGCGAACTTTTCACGATCTCTCTGTAGTAGTGTCATATACTCAGTCCTCCATTCTTCATGTTGTACGGCCAGTTCTACTTTTCTTGCGATTTCTGTAGCCAGCCTGCCCCTGGGTTCTTCTCCCGAAAGAAAATCAAGAAAATTCTTTAATTCCTCCGGCAGATTTTTCTTATTTCCACTTGCATTGAGAAATATTTTAGTAGATTCATCACCAAGCTGCAGCCCTTGAACTTCTTTACATCTGTTTTCAAAGGTGTATACGCATTCATTATGTTTGAATGGATCATGAAGACAGACAAAGATAATGAATGTTTCTTTCAATTCGCTATAATCCGCACCCTTTTCAATCAGATTCAGGTCTATCATCCCCTGATAATACCTGCTTCTTTTAGGAAGATTTGATTTTCCCGTTGTCTGCATTTCAATATCATAGACTTTACTATCTCCCTCCAGATAGACATCCAAACGGATTCCTTTTCCGTCTGATGTTATATCGATATCTGATTTCCTTGATCTTTCTCCCTAATATCAGTTCCAGTAACTGTTTGCATAATTCCGGATTTGTATACAGTATCTTACAGAACATAAAATCATCTGTAAATGTTAAATCCTCATATTTTTTACTCATTGTTTTTCCCCACTTTCTCTTAATTATCAATTATCTATGTGATCAAGAGAAAGCCAAAACCGGTCATCCCCTTGTTATTTTCAGGGGACAGTTCCCTTATGTTCCGGGTTCCCGGTAAACTAAAATCTGTGTTACAACTCAAATATTTATATAATTATATTACACCATAACCGGTTGTTTATGCAGCTCAGATTCCTTCTGAAAATTTGTTTTTCAAAAAATTTTACGCCTTAAAAAAGTGTTTTTTGAAATTTTCTTATATAAATGAAACATCATTATTCCCTTATTTTATGGGCGATGGATGCCATTTATTGTGTGTGATACATCTCGGTGTAGATCGAACGATTGGGGTATATATGTCTGAAAATTTCATTTGATAAGCATAAAAACTTAATTATGATCAAAGAGAATAACATAGAAACAGCACCGATGGCAGTCGCCTTGCAAACGATACATCCGTGCCCATGCTCGAGAGGAATCCCTTCAAGGTTACATCGGCTGTTTCAAGCGGGCTCTAACAATAGAAAAAGGCATCTATCCGTACCAGATAAACGCCTGAAGTAGACTGCTTCCAAAAATACCAACCCTGAAAAATGCCCTGCAGTACTCTTAGTCTGCCAGAAAGCTTTCGGCCACCCTCATATCCTCCGGTGTGGTGATCTTGATATTCTGGTAGGAGCCTTCTGTCAGCTTCACAGGATGCCTCATCAGCGTTTCCACGACCATGGCATCATCTGTAATATGAATTCCCTGCTGCAGGAGCTTTTCCTCCTCCGCAAGCAGCTTCTGATAAGCAGATCGAATCAGGGGTGCATCAAAGACCTGAGGGGTCTGCACCATCCATACAAGATTCCGGTCAGGGGTTTCCCGGATCATACCCTTTGCATCAGCAATCTTGATCGTGTCCTTCACCGGCATCCCGGCTACGCAGGCACCATACTTTGTGGCATCTGTAAGACATCTCTCCAGGATTCCCCCAGTCACGAAGGGTCTTGCCCCATCATGGATAAAGATATAATCGCAGTTTGAAAGTGCAGTAAGACCACAGACTACGGAATGATAACGTTCTTTTCCACCCTCCGTCACCCTGCTTACCTTGGTAAAGCCATACTTTTCCACAAGCTCCTGCTGGCAGTAGCTGATATCCTCTGCCCCCGTTACCAGTACGATCTCATCAATAAAGCTGTCCTCAAACGCTTTCAGGGAATAATACAAAACCGGCTTTCCCCCCATCAGCAGATACTGCTTCTTGGTGCTGCCGCCCATTCTCTTCCCGCTGCCTGCAGCAAGTACTACAGCGCCGCACCGGTACTTTTTCTTTTCCATATGCTGATTTCCCTTTCTCACTTTAAAATGATCCTGCCGGACTTCATCCAAGCAGGATCCATCATACCTGAATTTATCTCTCTCCCAGTTTGAGTCCCGGAACCGCATTCAGATCATATCCGCTTCTGACACCCTTCAGGAACTCATAATATCCTGCCGCTCCGATCATGGCCGCATTATCAGTACAGTAAATAGGTGAAGGATGGTAAAATTCGATATTTTCCTTTGTGCATGCTTCTTCAAAGGCTGCCCGGAGAGCAGAATTGGATGCAACTCCCCCTGCTATGGCAAATTTCTTATAACCACATTTGCGCAGTGCTTCCATGGAATGGTCTACAAGTACATCCACTACCGCCTTCTGGAAAGAGGCCGCCACGTCTGCCTGATCAACAGTTTCACCCTTCATTTCACAGGAATTCAGATAATTCAGTACGGCGGATTTAAGACCACTGAAGCTGAAATCATACTCTGCCTGTGCCACCTTTGCCCGGGGGAAATGAATAGCTTCGGGATTCCCCTGCTTTGCCACCTTATCAATTTTCGGTCCTCCGGGATATCCAAGACCGATCGCCCTCGCCACCTTGTCAAAGGCTTCTCCTGCCGCATCATCCCTGGTACGTCCAAGGATCTCATATTCCCCATAATCCTTCACTACGACCAGATGAGAATGCCCGCCGGATACCACAAGACATACAAAGGGAGGCTCCAGTTCTTTATTCTCTATGTAATTTGCGCTGATATGACCTTCAATATGATGCACACCTACAAGCGGGATCCCTGTGGCAAAGCTGATCGATTTGGCTGCGGAAACTCCAACAAGTAAAGCCCCAACAAGACCGGGGCCATAGGTAACTGCAATCGCATCCATATCCTGCAATTTCATATTGGCATCCACAAGTGCCTGATCGATGACCTGGATCACCTTCTCAATATGCTTTCTGGATGCGATCTCCGGAACTACACCACCATATACCGTGTGCAGTGCGATCTGGGAGTATATCACATTAGACAATACCTCTCTGCCATTTCTTACAACAGCTGCTGCTGTCTCATCACAGGAGCTCTCTATTGCCAGAATTGTAACATCCTTTTCCATCTGTATTTCCTCACTCATCATTATCGGCATTATCTGCCAGCTTAAAGCCATAAATCTTCCAATGCCCCTTCTGATCCTTCCGCAAAAGGAATACCTCCTCTACAGAGCCAAGTGATGTTCCCTTTCTCAGGTTGAAGGTACAGTATAATCTTGCAAATTCATTTTCATCTACCGAATAATAATCCACATCCGCACTGGAGCTTACTGCACAGCTTGAGATTACGATCTCCTGCTCTTTAAAATTATCGATATCCCACCTCAGATCCTGCAGATACTGATCCTGTGTTTTATTGGCGATCAGCTCCTCATCATAAAGGTTCTCAATCTTAAGCGCCAGCTCTTCAAATTCCTCGTCTGTATATTCTTCATTATAGAAGCACTGCGTCATTTTCCCGTAAAGCTTCACTACCTCTTTGGGCGTAGGCGGATAATTCCGGTCAAAATTATACATAAGCGCTTCCTGGACCGCCGTGATCTTAACCGGTTCTTCTTCTGTCTTATGGCTTTTGTTTGAAAGATAAAAATAATATCCTCCAACCATAAGTATCAGGATCAGACCTATAATAACTACCTTATACCCTTCCGATTTTGCTTTTTTTCTGTTCATGTTTCGTCCTCAAATAATAGGGTGATCGTCTTTCCATCCTTGCAGGTTTCTGTCTTCGGAAATATCTTCCTTGCCGCGGGGAGATATTCCTCCGGTCTGTTCAGTGAGGGACTATAATGTGTCAGCCACAAACGCTCCGGCTCTGCTTTTCTTGCAATTTCCGCAGCTTCGTAAAATGTCATATGCTTATTTTCTTTGGCCTTTTTCAGCTTATCCGGCTCCCCATACATACCCTCACAGATAAAGAGGTCTGCCTCCTTCGCATGCTGCAGAATACTGTCGGTCGGTCTGGTATCTGTACAGTAGGTAACCCGAAGCCCCTTGCGTTTCTCACCAAGCACCATCTCCGGGGTAAATGTCCCTTCCGAGGTTTCGATCACCTCGCCGTGCTGGAGCCTGCTCCAGTAGCGCTTGTCTATTCCAAGGGAAACAGCCTTTTCCACCTGGAATTTTCCGATCCGGTCAATCACAATGCTGTATCCATAGCAGGGCACATTATGATTCACCTTAAAGGCTTCAATCTTAAACCCATCAAAGGCAATACTCTGTTCGTTCTCTGTCAGCTCGAGGCAGTCGATCACAAACGGAAGCTCCGGTGCGATCACCCGCAGGGATGCCACGACTCTCGAAAGTCCCTTTGGTCCCACCAAAAGCAGCGGCTCCGTCCGTTCTGCATTTCCCATCGTGAGAAGCATACCGGGCAGTCCGCTGATATGATCGGCATGAAAGTGAGTAAAGCAGATCACGTCGATAGGCTTGGGACTCCAGCCCTTTTCCTTCATGGCGATCTGTGTTCCTTCTCCACAGTCGATCAGTATACTCTGACCGTTGTACCGGGCCATCATGGATGTCAGCCACCTGTAGGGCAGCGGCATCATGCCTCCGGTACCAAGCAAACAAATATCGAGCATAGTACCTCCCTATACCGCAGGCAGGAAATGCCTGTCAAAGCAGCTCTGTTTCCTCCCTGATCTCTGCAGGAACAGAAAACTCTGCTATTATTCTATCATAACACTCTTCACACAGGTCAAACAAGTACCTGTGGCCATCCTTTTGGCTGAAATAGGAAAAAGGAGTCTCCACATGACAGCATCCTTCCATCAGGATCCCATTTTCAACCTTCATCTTTTTTCCACACTGATTACAGATCACCGCTGAAAGCTTTTCCCTGCTTCCTTCTTCATAAATACGCATGGCATCCTCCTGTTTTCATAAAATCTCTGCTTTTATTATGAAGGATACAAAAAGAAAGCACCAGTGGTAAATTATCCTTGTTCTTCCTGTCTCTTCCACATGATCAGTGCATCTTCCCTGGGCTTAGCATAAAAACCCGGTCTGATCCCTTCTGTCCGGAACCCAAGACTTTCATAAAGACTGATCGCAGGACTGTTTCCGGCACGGACTTCGAGGGTACAGTCACCAATCCCACAGGAAGGCGCTTTTTTAAGCAGATATTCCATGAGCCTTCTGCCGGTTCCCTTTCTCCGGAAAAGCGGTGCAACGGCAACATTGGTGATCTCTCCTTCACCGGCCATGTTTCTGAGACCACAGTAGCCTGTGATCTCTCCAGCCTCCTCTGCCACATAATAATGGGCATAATCTGCCTTCACCATCTCCAGAAAATCCCTTTCTGTCCATGGCTCTGAAAAAACCTCTGCTTCGATCCTGGCAACTGCAGGTACATCCTCTGCACGAAGCTCTCTAATCTGCATGGTTCCGCTCCCGTTCTGCCTGAGACAGACGCAGGTATTCCGGTGCATGCTCCATGGCACTGACATACCTTCCTTCTGCATACCAATCAAAGGCCAGTACACCAAAAGCCGCTGCCCGCTGTCTGTTCATATGTGCCGGGGCAAGCTGATAGGGAACCTTCATCAGTTCCTTTAATTTTTCTCCATATACAGGAACACCATCCCCAAGAAAGATCACTTCCCTGTCCAGTTCATTACAATGCTGTGCGATCTCTGCAACAGAGACCGGTCTGTCAGACAGGATCTCCTTTATAATATAGCTATCCGGCTCATGGAGTCCTTCTGTACTTCCTGAATTTTCTTTCTTTTCAAAAGCATAGATCCCCGTATAAACCTGTTCTCTTCTGGCATCCATGATCGGACACACCAGCTTGTCTGTGCCATACAGATTGCAGGCAAGTCCCTGCAGTGTCGGGATCTCAATGATCGGGATCTGCAGTGCATAGGCAAGCCCCTTGGCTGTCGCCGAGCCGATCCGAAGCCCTGTAAAGGATCCGGGACCACTTGCTATGGCTATGGCATCTACAGTGGAAAGCTCCAGCTCCACCTGATCTTTTAACTCCTCCAGCATCGGAAGAAGTGTCTGTGAATGGGTCTTTTTGTATTGAATATTGTATTCTCCTACCAGTCCGGTATCCTCAAGCAGTGCAACAGATGCCACAAGGCCGGAGCTGTCCAGTGCAATAATCTTCATATTGCCTCCTATATCTCTTCTATGAGGATCTTGCGGTAGTCAAAGCCCTTTTCCAGATCCTTCAGAATCGTAATCTGCGTATAATGATCAGGCAGGATCTCACGGATCAGATCCGCCCACTCGATCAGGCTGACCCCATCTCCGTAAAAGCAGTCCTCATATCCGATCTCATCCATCTCGGAAATATCTCCGATCCGGTATACGTCAAAATGATAGAACGGCAACCGTCCTTCTTCATAGCTCTGCAAAATGGTAAAGGTCGGACTGTTCACCGGTTCCGTAATGCCAAGCCCTGCTGCCAGCCCCTGTGTAAACACAGTTTTTCCAACCCCAAGGTCACCGATCAGTGTATACACCTCTCCCGGTCTGGCCTCCTCTCCGATCTTTTTCCCAAGGGCATAAGTATCCTCTGCCCGGAAGCTTTCTTTTTCTGTCAGCATCTTATTTTCACCTTCTTTGGCGGCATATGGGTGGATATGACCCCGATCACAGCCGTTGTTTTCTCTCCCATGGCTTTCTTTGGCAGAATGGTTGCATTAACTGCCGAGGTATAAAGAACAATACTGCGCATGGTGGATATCGCCTTCTGCATGTCCTCCCATTTGCAGCATTCCTCATGTTCTCCCTGTGATACGGTGATCCCTTCCTCATCCATCCGGTAGTGCAGCGGCTGTCTGAATGCCGGATTACTCAGAAACTGCTGTTTGGAACGCATAAAAAGCGACACCGGGAGATACAGCAGGATCACGATCCCTGCAATCGTACATAAAGCACCGCTTCCTGCAAAGCCTGCTACGATCATCAATGCCCCGGCCACCGCACCGATCAGACCGGAAGGGCTTGTAAAGGTATGATGCAGCATATAATCATAAAGATCTGCTGATGTCATCTGTACGTCAAATTCTACTTCCATAGCTGTATCCTTTCTGTTTCCATAAAATAAGGCCGGAAGTCATTGCTTTGCATTGTAAAAACAATAACCTCTGACCTCAATATTTTCATTATACTAAAAATCGGACAAAGTGCAACACCCTGTTTCCCTGATAAACTGTTCCTTTCTGCATGGTCTGCCAAACAGATATCCCTGCAGATAATCAATCTGCATCTCCTTCATCTTCCGGCACCACTCCCGTTCCTCAATGCCTTCTGCACATATCCTGACACCAATACTATGCACCATCGAAGCGATATTTTTAAATAATTCATAATCTCCGGTACTGTTCATCGCCTTCGCCGTAAAATCCTTGTCCATTTTTATATAGCTCGGATTCATATCACGTATACAATGAAGATTCGAATAGCCTGTCCCGAAATCATCTATCACAAAGTGGATCCCGTTCTCGTCCAACGTCTTCCGGAACCTACAGAACGATGGCGTCATATCCATAAAGCCGCTTTCCGTCATTTCTATACATATGCACTCCGGCTTTAAGCCATACATTTTAATCACACCCAGGATATCTCTCTCAACATCGCCCTGCATGATCTGCACATAGGAGACATTTATATTCATCCTGAAATCCGGAATATATTGCTGCATCTCCCTGCACATTTTGGCTGCTTCGTCCAGCACATACCTTCCGGCAGGGATAATTAACCCGCTTTCTTCCAGAAGCGGAATAAATTCCATCGGTGAAATGACCTCCTGTCCCTCTTCAGACGGCACGGAAAAGCGCATAAGCGCCTCTGCACCAATTACCTGTTCTGATCCGCAATCCACGATTGGCTGATAGTACACCTCAAAGCCCTTATACTGGTTTACAATAGCCTTACGAAGTGCTGCCACTATTCTTCCTTTTCGCAGAAAAACCTCATAGTCATCCTCATCAAAGATATAAAATCCGCTTTTTCCTCTGCTTTTTGCCTGCTTCAGGACAAATGCAAATTTTTTGCGGCACTCTTCATATCCTTCACAAAAAGTTGTTGCAGACACAACACCGACAGAAATTGAAAATACAGCTTCATAATTTTCAGACACTATAAATTTATAGAGCTTATCTGTAATTTTTTCTTTAAGCCTTTCGGACTCTTCCCTTAAATCGTTTTCCAGATCCACAATCACATACTGATCAGCCACAAGATGATAAATCCTCTGCTTATCAGAAAGACATTCCTTCATACAGTCAGCTACGCTTTTTAAAATATAATTACCATAAGCAGATCCCTTGGAGCCATTGATCGATCCGAAATCATCAATCCCTATATGCATAAGAAACCCTTTGGAAATGTGCTCCTCTTGCGAACGCATATAAGCATTAAATTCCAGACCACCCAGCAGTCCGGTAACATTATCCGCCCTTCTCTGATTCCCGGTCTCATTCAGACATCCAACCAGATACTCTGCATTTCCTCCCGGTCCATCAATCACAATACCACGGCAATTGACCCATACCGGCATGCCATCTTTGCCAATCCATCTGTAATGAAGATTGTGTACCTTTTCTTTTCCTTCACGTATATCCGCGAGATGCTTTGTAAGCATCTCGCGGTCTTCTTCATACACTACCTTCAAAATATCATTTGATACATCAGTCATGGCATTTTTTGAGATCATGAACCGGTCCACAGCTGACTGCGATATCTCCATTGTATTATTCTGCAGATCAAATATATACAGATAATCATCCATACATTCTGTAATGATCTCAAATAAGATCTCTGCCGTCTGCTCTCCAAATACTGTAAATATATCGTCAATCACAACAAGCGCCTTCCTTTTAACGGCACTATACTAACCCTGCCATTTTCTAGAATAATTTGAATACATTCACGCGGTCATGCATCTTAGCTGCATCCTCTGCCAGGTTAATGCTGATTGCTGTATTCTCCTCTGAGGATGACGCTGTACCCTGTACCACATCAGAAAGCTGCTCGATTCCCTTTCCGATCTGTTCCAGGGATTCTGCCTGGGAGTTTGCTTTCTCCATTGTATTCTGTGCAAGCTCTGCGAAAGACTCCATATCTGCAATGATCTGATTGAATGCTTCTGCTGTTGTTCTTGTAATGCTATTTCCTTTTTCAATTTCAACTAAAGTCTTGTCGATCAATTCTCTCGTATTTACAGCTGACTTCGCACTGTCTGAAGCAAGCTTGCCAATCTGGTCTGCAACCACAGCAAAGCCTTTTCCTGCCTCACCTGCCCTGGCTGCTTCAATCGAAGCATTAAGTGACAGAAGATTTGTCTGGGATGCTATATCCTCAATATCTGTAATAATATTACCAATCTCCTTGGAGATCTCTGTAATATGCTCCATTTCTGTCAGGAGCTCATTCATTTTTTCTCTTTCTTCATTTGCCCTGCCTGCAGAGGCTCTTACCCGTTCAGATGCGCTTTGTGTTTCCTTCGCTGTATCTGCCGCCAGACTGACAACTGTATCTATTGTGGCATTCAGCTCCTGGATTACCCCTGCCTGCTCTGTCGCGCCGTCAGATAAGGACTTTGATGCATTTTCAACTTCCGTTGCATTCACTGATACCTGCCCTGCAATATTACTGATATCAGACAATGTACTGTTAAAACGCTTTAATATATAAAGAAGTGAGTCCTTTAATTCTGAGAAATCACCCAGAAACGCTGTAATTTCGTCACCATTTCTTGTCAGATCTCCCTGCGCTATCAGCTTTACTTCTTCAGAGATCTCGCGGACATAATCTGCTAGAATATTCATGGCTTCTCTTAAATTTCTGATCGTATCACCGAACTCATCCTCAGACTCATATGTAAGCATTTCCACGTTAGACAGCTCACCCTTTCTCAGGCTGGCAACTGCTGTCTCTATCTGTACTACCGGCTCTGTAATTGAGTTCGTGATTATCCTTCCGATAATTGTTGATACTACAGTCATCGCAATTCCTATCACCACGATCACAATAAAAATAATAACTGTACACCAGTTGGCAATGCTCTTGGATTCATCCAATTTCACCTGGAAATCATTCCGCAGTATTTTTAGTTTTTCTCCAAAATTCTTATAGCTTTCATAAACACTTCCCGTCATCAGCTCAGCTGCTTCTGCCTGTTCTCCGTTACTGCTCAGCTGTAATATTTCTTCAGAGGCTTTCTTGTATGTATTCCATGCAGAGTTTGCTTCGTCATAATCAGCTTTTCCTGCCTGTGCCTCTTTGTCTGCATTTATTATTGCATCCAGCTTCTTGGCCGTTTCCGTAATCTGACCTGCAATATTTTCAATCTCTGCTTCACAGTCTGTCAGAACCGCCGGATCTGTTTCAACAAGATGCTGATACTGTTTGACTCTGTAATTAGAGGTCATTGTTTCCAATTCCTGTATATATCCGACCACCGGAGACCACACCTCCGTAATCTCCCCTACGTTCGAACGGATCACCAGGGTTGAAATCAGCGTTACCAGCACAAAAAATACTGTCATAATAAGTACTATTAGCCGGTATGCCTTTAATTTTCCTGCTACCTTTAAGTTAGCTATCCATCTTTCGATCTTTGCCATATCCCTTTCCCTTCCTTTGTGTTTTGAATTTTGCAGCACACCAAAAAACTTCATCTGTAAGCTGTTATAATGATAACATACTTCTTTTTAAAGTCAATTAAAAAAGCATTAAATTTTCTGCTGATCTTTTTTCAAACGTTCTGCCTGATTTAATGAATGATATTTCCGTTTTTTCTCATACATTTTTTCATCCATATTTCTTAGAAAGGTCTCTGTATCATCCTCCGGTCTAAATTCTGCATATCCCATGGAAACACTTAAGCTGAACGGTTCTGCCCCGGAGCTGTTAAACTGCGAAATATTATCATTGATCTCATCCATCGTAGCCAAAACGCACTCTGTATCAACACCTGCCAAAAGCACAATAAACTCATCCCCTGCATACCGGATCGCCATTCCGGTATCCGGTATGGATCTGAAAAGTATACTTCCCATCGTACTGACAGCCTTGTCCCCTATACTATGTCCCAGGCTGTCATTGATATGCTTGAAGTCATTTACATCCATCATGATCCCATGTAAGGATTTCCAGCCTGCCGTTTTCCTTTTGGCAAGCACCGCATTCAGGTATCTTCGATTGTATAGTCCGGAAAGCTCGTCCGTGTACAGATTTTCTGCATATAGCTGCATCTGAACAAATATCAATGTAACCGCCGCTAACAGCCATGACGCTGTGATCCCGTAAAAGAACAGCTGCAGGATCACTCCTGCAAAACCAACGCCGACAAAATACATCACGGGGAAATAGCTCAGATTGATCCCCTGTTTTCTGGAATGGTACACCAGATATATACTGTAGCCGAAATACATTATAACCGAGATATAACAGGCCAGTGAGCCTCCGGCTCTCTGATATACATTCGCCCCGGATATCCTGAATACAATCCCAGGTCTGAAAAGATTACATAAAATCATGATCACTTCCACAAGCCAGGGAAAGATCAAAAACGCTATTTTTGAGAATATTCTCTTATAATTCCGGTAAATACGCAGCTCCACATACAGGCACCAGAGCAGACTCATGCTGACCGTGCCAATAAAGCACAGGCTGTTAACAGCATAATTAATCTGTCTGCTGCCAGTAAAGCTTTTTCCATCTATCAGAAAGGCCACTGTCTCAGACAGTGCCCCCAGTATATTCACTAATGCAATTCCATCATATATTTTATCTTCCGCATGAAGGCTTTCTCTGTTCTTTCGTCTGCAGAGCAAAAGATATCCCATCATCAGCACGGCCAATCCGTTTGCCATCAATATTTCTTCTATGATTATTATTGTCATCACCCTCCCATCACTGACAGTACTGAAGCACAAAATAGAGAAAATTTCCCAGATATTTTTTCTTTATTATACTTGAAAATCTCCCTTAAAGCAACCCTAGAAGTCCCTTATGAAAAGGGGGTTATTCGTGCCTGAGTGCCTCGATCGGGCTTAAGCGCGCTGCTTTTTTTGCAGGATAAATGCCGAAGAAAATACCGATACCACAGGAGAACACTGATGCCCCTATAACGACCGCCGGATTCACAGCAGGTGTAATCCCTGCAATAGCGCCGACCAGCCTTCCACCAAGAATACCAAGGAAAATACCGATCAGTCCACCAAGCAGGGTAATAATACCCGCCTCCGCCAGAAACTGGAGCAGAATGGATCCGGTTCTTGCCCCGAGTGCCTTACGGATACCGATCTCTCTGGTTCTTTCTGTCACCGAAACCAGCATAATGTTCATAACACCGATACCGCCAACAAGCAGGGAAATGGCTGCCACGAAGGATATGAAGATCGTGATGAATCCAAGGATCGTATCAAACTGGGAAGATACATCTGTAAAGCTCTGCATCATGATCTGATTTTCTCCCCGTACATTGTGCCGGGTTTCCATCAGATTCAGTACCTCTCCTGCCACCTCAACAGAGTTTTCCGTAGAATCTGCCATCACATAAAACTCCTCTGTATCATCAATATAAAAGCCATATTTGTTGCCCACAAAGGTAAGTGGTGCTTCTGCGGTGACCATCTTATCCATGCCGGAGCCCATATTGATCAGGGAAGATGCACTGTCCTGACGGATTCCTACAATGCGCATTTCCTGTGTCACACCATAGAAGGTAGCATCAAAGGTCATTCCAATCACATCTGTAGTTCCGAACAGGGCGATGGCACTGGCTTCTGTGATCACGCAGGCATTGACCCCACTGTCATAATCATTCTGGGTAAAATATTTACCTTTAATGATCGGTTCAGAAGCCCGGTACTGCAGTCCTGTTGTTCCTGCTGCCAGACTGATATCAAAATCACCCTTCGGTCCTTCTGCAGTTCCCCAGAGACTGAATGCCGGTGTCACACCCTTTACATGGTCCACGTGCTCCATAATGGCATCAAAATCTGACTGGTCAAAGGTAACTGTGGTATCCTTTCTGGTACTATCCACATAAAAAGCGATCTGTCCCCCGGCAATTCCCTCCAGCTCTGAATTGACCTGTCCCCTGACACCGTTACCAATTGAAATGACCATGATAACAGAGGAAATACCGATAATAATTCCCAGCATGGTCAATATGGACCGCCCTTTATTGCTTTTGATATTCATCAAAGCAATCTTAATATATTCCCATATCTGTGCCATAATCCGTGCTCCTTAATTCATGGGAACAGCAACTGCTGCCATGCCTTCCGTAATACCTCCGGTCACCTCTGTGATTAGCTGGTCTCCCTCTGAAACCCCGCTTAAAATTTCCACCATAGTATCAGAAGAGATCCCTGTTTCCACCTGTTTCTTCACTATTACATTATTTTCAATGGCATACACAAATTCGCCTGTACTGTCCACATTGACTGCTGTCACTGGTACCAGCACAGCATCCTTTACTTCTGCGGTCTCGATCACCACCTTGGCTTCCACACCCAGATATACATCACTGTCAGGATCCAGGATTTTGATCTCAGTTCCTACAACGGCTGCTCCACTGTCATTTTTCTGTGCCATCTTATCGATCCTGGAAACCTCGCCTTCATATTCCCTGCCACCGATCGTAACGGTTGCTTTCTGGGAAAGAGCAATCTTGTCAAGATCATACTTGGTTACAGAAATCTTTACGCAGACATCCTCTGTACTTTCCAGCTTTAAAAGCTCTGTACCTTCTGCCGCTGTTGATCCCTCTACGGCACTGACAGCGGTTATGACACCATCAAACTCTGCTGTCACACCATCTGAAACTGCCTCAAGCTTTGCGAGCTTATCCTCAGACTGGATCTCCTTGGTCTGATTACCGGCCTCCAGCTCCTCCTTAGCCCCGGCTGTCATCTTGCTGCTGTCGGCGCTGCTCTTCTGGGATTTCATTTCGGAACGATATTCCTTATATTTGGAAAGCATATCATTATATACTTCCAGTTCTGATTCCCAGCCTTCAATCTCCTTGTTATGAGACTGTTCATAATTATTCTCCTGCACCATTTTCTGCAGATTCATATATTCGTCAGAATCCGGTTGATCCTGCCAGTCCAGCAGGGAAATCTGAAGCTGTGTACCAAAAAGTGCAAGCTCATCCTTTTTCTTCTGGATCTTATTATTCAGCCCTTTAATATAAGCCTCGGTATCTGCTATCTGCTGATCCAGCACCTCCATGTTAACATTGGCCTCATTCAGATCCCCCAGTTTTTCATTGTTTGTCTGCACAGAGTTCCGATAGCTTCCCTCAGCAGCCTGTTTATCAAGCTGTGCAAGCTCAGTTGCCTTAGAAAGGTCACTTTCATCATAGCCGATCAGGACATCTCCCTTTTTCACAGCATCTCCTGCCTCTACGTTCACACTGCCGATCTTCACATTCACATTGGAAAAATAAGTTTTCTCTTCATTTGAGGTCACATTTCCACTTGTATTGATCGTCTGTCTGATATCTCCTCTTTCTGCTGCTGTCGTCATGATCTGCATGGGAGTATTTGCTGCAACCACATTGGATATGATCACATAAAGAATAAATACTCCTGTCGCAGAAAGGATGATGATCCTTCTTTTCTTCTTTCTTTTTGCCGGGTCAGCCGGTTTCTTTTCTTTTTTTACTTTCTTTTCAGCTTTCTTTTCTTCTTCCATCTTCTCCTCCAGAATTCTATGCCAATGCTGCATCATTATTAATATCCGCCACAATCTTTCCATCCATGATCCTTATGATCCGCTTCGCCCTTGCTGCGATCTCATTATCATGAGTGATCAGGATCACGGTCCTGCCTTCCTTATGTAGCTCCTTCAGGATTCCCATGATCTCCTTCGTGGAGCCGGAATCCAGATTTCCTGTGGGCTCATCTGCCAGGATCACAGGCGGAGCCTGGGCGATTGCCCTTGCTATGGCTACCCTCTGCTGCTGTCCACCGGACATTTCAGAAGGCTTATGATCCATCCGCTTCTCAAGTCCCACCTTTTTCAGCGCAGTTCTTGACAGCTCTTCCCGTTCTTTCTTCGGAACACCCCTGTAGATCAGCGGCAGCTCTACATTTTCAAGAGCCGTCATATTGGCGATCAGGTTAAAGCCCTGAAAAATAAAACCGATCTCTCTGTTCCTGATATCAGAAAGCTCATCATCTGTCAGATGTGACACATCCTGCCCATTCAGATAATAGGTACCTGATGTGGGGACATCCAGACAGCCGAGCATATTCATCAGTGTCGACTTACCGGATCCTGACTGTCCGATGATCGCCACAAACTCGTGACGGTCGATCTGCAGATCCACATGATCCAGAGCCCGTACTTCATTCTCACCTGGATTATAAATCTTACACATGTTCCGGATTTCTATCAGTTCATCCATCCTTTTCCCTGTCCCTTTCCTTTTCTCTATGTATTATTGTATTATATCATTAATACAGTTTTGTCAAGAGGAAAATTCCCATTTTTCATTGTATTTTCATTTTCTGTACAATATAACGAATTATATCAGAGCTTTTTCTCCAAAAACAGGATCATATCCTTAATTTTATCTTAAAGAAAAACGCCCACGCATCTGCATGGACGTTTTCATAATCACCGGTATTCCCTGACCAGTGTCTGTATATACTCATTTATTTCACAGTCTCTACCTGTTTTACATGCTCTGTTTTTCCGGAAATGGCTGCTGATTTCAGGATCGGGCTGAGCTTCTTGTAGATCAGCATGGTTACCAGTGAAACACTGCCGCCCTTTAACAGGTTCATAGGCGCTACCGCAAAGACAACCAGGGTTACAATGCTGTTGATATTTCCGTTTACCGCATTTCCCATCTGCACAATGGCATCCAGCGGGAGTCCATAAAGCTTTGAAAATGCAGGGAGCAGGTAGATCGCATTAAATGCGGTACCAAATACGGTCATGATCAATGTTCCTGTTACAGAACCGATGATCGCAGTTTTTCTTGTTTTCTTAAACAGATAAATGATAGATGCTGGCAGGATGAAGCTGCAGCCTACCACAAAATTGGCAAGATCCCCTACAAATGCAGTACTGGTTCCCTTCATCAGAAGCTTTAACAGGATCTTCACGAATTCGATCATGACACCGGCTACCGGTCCGAAGGCAAAGGTACCTACCAGTGCAGGGATCTCGCTGAAATCCAGCTCATAAAAAGAAGGGGCAAAGGGAAGGGGGAACTCAAACAGCATCAGTACGGCTGCGATTGCTGAAAACACACCGATCATGGCAATCTTTCTTGTACTTAAAACCCTCTCGGTATCATGATTTCTTTTCTTGATCGCCTTTTCGGCCGCATAGGCGATCAACATCAGCGCTGCTGCAATTCCTACTGAAACCAGAACAAATACTACATTGTCCTTTACACTTGTCCATAAACCATTATTCATTTCATTTTCCTCTCTTTCTGCCTGTCCGGCTGGCATATGCCATTTCAGAAAGGTTCTTCTTTGGCAGAACAATTAAAAAAGCCCCGGATGATTCTCATCCGGGGTTTACTTGCTTTTCTGCTCATAGAGAACATCAGGCTCTTTGCTTAAACCTGACTGCTCTTTTCTTCTCTCATCCAGACTGTACTGTCGGTTTTGGAATCGCACCAAATCAGCCGCTGTGCTTCCTTCTGGCTTATTCTCCGCCATTTTCAGCACATACGGGTCGCGGACTATACCGCCGGTAGGGAATTTCACCCAACCCCGAAGAACTTTTCTATTTTTTATCCGATGCTAGATTAGCACACTAACTGTTAAAATGCAAGAGTTTTTTCCTTCCGACTCACGCCGCGCGTGCGTGGGTACATTCCTATCCAGATTCTCAGTTCTCATCTTCCACGTCTCCATTTCCTGCCATGCAGTCCAATTCCTTCTTCAAAGCAGCTTCAAATGCCTCTGTGCTGGACGCACTGGCAGCCTGCCTTACCAGCTCCTCCAGTATGCCGGTATCTTCGATCGCATTGATTTTATCTCTAAGGTCTGAGGGTACCTC
Organism: Suilimivivens aceti; assembly: GCF_025567405.1. Classification (NCBI taxonomy): domain Bacteria; kingdom Bacillati; phylum Bacillota; class Clostridia; order Lachnospirales; family Lachnospiraceae; genus Suilimivivens; species Suilimivivens aceti. The sequence goes on from NZ_JAOQKJ010000022.1 coordinate 17,843, forward strand.
TCCATGTGCCTGCAAAAGGGTTATGATCATCTCCCTATAGGCACTTTCTCTGCCTTCCTTATAGCTGTCCTTCTTTTCCCAGTAAATGATATCTTCAAATTTCATATATTCCAATTTCACCTCCGGCTTCTCTTTCACCTTCGTTATCAGTCTGTGCAGCCGGTCTGTAGCTTCATCTACCACATTCTCCTTCCGACTGTCCTGCAGATAGGTAAGCAGTGCATGGATCGCTTCATTTCCTCCACGGGTTCCCCCAGTATTAAAATACAAAAAGGTCAGCCCGTCTTCATAATCGACCTCCGGCACTTCTTCACAGTGATTATGTACACAGTACTTCATGTATCCTTTTCCGAAAATATCATAATTCAAGATCGTCACAATATAGAGATTTGGCAGCTTATCAAACTCCCGATCCCCACTGGCAAGCTGTCTGCTG
>NZ_JAOQKJ010000023.1:0-17389 GCF_025567405.1 Suilimivivens aceti
TCGCAGATCTGCTTCGCATTCGTTGCTGTGTCTCTCAGACGCAACTCTGATATAATATCATGTGTTTCTGTCTGTGTCAACACCTTTTTTTATTTTTCTTCGTTGCTTTTCGACTTCGTTTTACTTGTCCCTCGCAACGAATCATAATATACCACTATAAATAGCCCTTGTCAATGCCCTTTTTTAAAAATTGTAGAAATTTTTTGCACATTTTTCAGAAAAGCAAAAAAGGCCTTAAAAGCTGGCCTTTTTTCGTCATCTCGCTAATCCTTATTCTGGTTCAGTACTTTACTGTAATGAAATTGTTGCGTTTTTATCTCCATTTCTAACAATAACCGCTATGCTGTCAGAGCCGCCTTCTGTCACACTGCCATCTGCCGGTACCTCACAGATCAGTACCAGTTCCTGGGTTCCGTTTCCGGGTATTGTTTCACTGAAATTTGAGAAATCATTCAGCAGCATAGTGGTCAGAGCATTCTGTGTCTTTCCACCTGCTGTAATTTTGAAACGTACTCCACTGCTGGCCATGGACAGCTCCCTGTCTTCCCCGCTGACATTATGCGCAAGGAATTTCAGTACAAGAAGCTTCTGCCCTTCTGTCGCATCCATGGCAAAATAGGTTTCCTCGCCCGTATCCGGGTATGAATCATCCAGTTCATATCCTTCATAAGAAAAAGAAAAGCCATCTGCTCCGACCACATCATCCAGAGTCAGTTCTACTTTCTGTTTTGCAGCTTCAGAAGAAGACGCCTCATTATTCTTCGCTTCTTCTGCCTTTGCTGCTTCTTCCTGCTTCAACTGTTCCTTTTTGGCTTCCTTCTGTGCTTCTTCTTCTTTTTTCAGCTCTACAACTTCTTCGCTTTCCAGTCTAGACGGATGATTGCTGTCATGACGTTCTACTACCTCTGCCGCGTAGCTGACAATCATCGCCTGTTCTTCTTCTGTCATATCCGGGATCTGATTGCCACATCCGGAAAGGAGAAGGCTTGCTGTCAGTATTGCTGCTGTAATTCCTGTCGCCCTATTCATGGTTCTCCTCCTCTTCTGCCTGAGCAGTATTCATTTCAGATATTATATGTTCTTCCATTTCTGTGCTTTCAGCCGGCACGGCAGCACCCTCAGATTCTTCTACGATAGTTACTTCCGGTTCTGCTACTTCTTCTGCTGCGGCCTTCTTTTCATTCTCCTTCTTCTCCAGATGAATATAAAGGAAAGATATGACAAGGGCTATGATTCCTACTGCCAGGAACAGAATTGCACGATAAAAGCTGGTAATTCCGATAAAATCAAAAATCAGGAGCTTCAGACATACAATTCCCGCCATGATAAGACCATTCAGTCTATAACATCTGTCCTTCTTTTTAAAGCCAACTGCCACACAGCCCATCGCTACGATCATCCAGATAATACTTACTATGATCGGCAGTGCAAATCCGGCTGTCAATATCATATAGTCAAAGTAATAGGCAAGCCACAGATACTTCCGCTTTACCTTCATCCCGTACTGTTCCCTGAATACAAGCAGAATGACCGCAGCACCAAGGATCATGGTAATCACATTATAATACCATGTATCTATAATCGGACTGCACAGACTTAACAGTCCTGCCGTTATCACAGTAACCATTGCATAGGGATATCGGTTTGTCTCCTTCTGCACCGGCAAATGTGCAAACAGCCAGAAAAGCACCAGTACAACCGCCATGGCTGCCGCCAGGACATAATCTCCATGGAACTGTGTAAAAAGCATCAGCAGGATTCCGTAAAGACCTGTGATCTCCTGAAAAAGGACGGATCTTCTGATATACACAACAGCAAATACTGCAGCCACTGCAAAAGGAACCGCATACCAGGTCTGTGTCATATAGGCTCCCTGCAAAAACAGAATTACCGTCAGTATATTATCAAGTACTGTCAGATCTTTTTCTTTCTGCAGCAGCCTTGTTACCACAAAGATCAGTATTATGCCGATGGTTGTTTCCAGCATGTAATCCGAAAACCCATTGAACAGGACAATGATACCGGCAGCAAAATAATACAGGATCCATTTTTTTCTGTTCTGACCATACAGCAGGAAAAATACCGCTGTGACAGCCAGTGCTACCACCTCTGTCAGTAGTTTGACAAAAAGCTGTGATATTTCATAATCATAGCTGAACATATTCGTAAAGTCCAAAATCGCCCCGACTTCCACAAACATAACTGCCATCATGCCCAGTAGGATATCATAGGTAATCATAAGCCCTATTTTCTCTTTTTCCCTGTCCATAAAATAGATCAGGTGTAAAACAGCAAGTGCCACTCCAATAAACAGGATCATGTAAATAGCATCCAGATGTGCATAGTAAATTCTTACCATGCCTATTACGGTAAATACAGTGTGAATGATCATATGGATGATCTTAACTGCTTCCGTATTCTTATCCAGCTTTAGTCCAATCGACGTCAGATTCACAAGCAGCAGAATTACTGTCAGAACCAGCAGATTCAGTCCGTTTTCATAACATCTTCCGGGAATAAAGCAGATATAGCAGCCGATCAGACTGACAAGCCACAAAGAAACTGACTCCCTCTTCCTACCTAGGAAAAATGTTCCTGCTGTTACCGCCAGCGCCACTATCAGTGCCGTTATGGCTCCAATATTATGGAGCACCTGGAAATTCACCATATCGGATATATAAATGCCGGCGATTCCTATACCGGTAATAATCACGGAAAACCTTTCACTGATCCGGCGTACCAGTAGTTCTCCGAGCAGAACGACCACCAGAGAAGCTGCATACAGACTGATCCCCTGCCAGATTCCATCAAGGAAATGCAGTCCGAGAATCAGAAAAGCGATCAGAACAAAGGCAGCTCCGATAAACGCAAACAGCTCTGCCCCGATTTTAAACTCTACCGTCCCTTTATGCAGATTCTCCGGCTGAACGGCTGTTGTGTACGCCGCGGGTGCTGCATCGCTGACTGGCTGACCAGTCTGCGCCGGCTGGCCATTCTTTGCCTTCTTCGTTTCACGCATTCTTTCCAGGTATATTTTATAGGTACGTTCCATCTCCTGCTGTACCTGCTGCGGAGATGCATTTCCTCCCTCCAGATCCTTCAGCATCTGCTTCAGATACTGGTCATAATAGGGATCCTGTGAAATCTCGATCAGATCCAGCAGACGCTTTTTCACCCTGCCGATCTCCTCCAGCCTGCCGGCCTGATCCCTGAGCGCCTTTGCTCTTTGCAGTTCATCCATTCTGACTTTCCTCCGTCTCCATTCCCTTTTCATCATCAACTTTTTCTCCGGCAGACTCCAGTTCAAACCAGAATTCCACGCCGTTATCATAATTCACTGCACCATACTTCTGGTTCAGTGCTTCCATAACCGCCTTTACGATAGAAAGGCCAACGCCACTTCCTCCGTAGGCTCTCGTTCTTGCCTTATCAACTTTGTAAAATTTATCCCAGATATGGGGCAGACTGTCTTCCGGAATCTGTTCCCCTGTATTAAAAACAGAAACCCTGACCAGATTGTCATGCCTGTTTAATTTTACATCAATCACTCTTTTTCCTGCAATATGATTTAAGGCATTGCTGAAGTAATTTCCAAACACTTCTTCAATCATGAATTCATCTGCCCATACATAAACCGGCTTCTTTGCCTCCATGATCACCTCGATCTCCTTCTGTCTGCAGAGCAGCTCGGATGCCTGCAGATAGTTTCGGATCAGGGCAACGATATCAAAGCGCTCCATTTCCACCTTTTCGTTGCCAAATTCCAGTTCATTCAGTGTCATCAGCTTTTTTACCATGTTGTTCATCTTGGCTGCTTCATCCATGATGACCTCACAGTAAAAATTCCTGCTCTCTTCATCATCAGAAATGCCCTCTTTCAGGCCTTCTGCATATCCCTGGATCAGGGCAATGGGTGTTTTCAGTTCATGAGATACATTGGCAAGGAATTCCTTCCGCATCTCATCAATTTTATTCTTTCTCTCAATATCCCTCTGAAGTTCATTATTAGCACTTTTCAATTCGGAAATCGTCTGCTCCAGTGTATAGGAAAGCTCATTGATATTCTGTCCAAGCTGTGCGATCTCCGTCCTGCTCTTTCCAGTATACTTCGCATCAAAATCCAGGTGGATCATTCTCTCTGAAATCCCGGTCAGCTCTTCGATTGGTTTCGTGATCTGTCTGGAGATCAGGTATACGATCACCGCACTGATAATAGCAGAAGCGATCCCCACCTCTCCGAGAAACCGGTTTGCCAGCTTCACGCTTTCCCGGATGCTTTCCAGCGGACTTCTGAAGAGGAACAGATTTCCATTGTCAAGAACTCCCCACATTTCCAGAAATTCAGTTGCTGTCCTGTCATCCTCAGCAATCTGGATCTCATATTTCTCTCCAGTTTCCAAAAGCTTCTGATGTTCTGCATTTTCCCCAAACAGATTATTCAGGAGTCTCTGACTGTAGGTACTGTAATCCGGTGTTGATGTTTTCAGTGTTTTGGATTCTGCATCAAGCAGGATATAATTTATATTGTATTTTCCGCAGTTCTTCTGAAATTCGATATCAAAGCTGTCTGTAGAGAGCGTGCCATTAGTTGCTGCCATATTCAGTATCTGGTAAGTTGCAAACATGGCATTCTGTTTCTTGGAAATATAGTATTCTCCAAGAAAAAAATTATTAATGAACCAGCATAGCAAAATCGTTCCCATCATGAGCAGACTGAACACCGCAGCCATCTGTTTCTTGATAGAATGACGAAAGCCGGCCGGTCGCCTTTCAACCATCGTATGGAACATTTTATACCTCAAACTTATAGCCCATACCCCAGATGGTCTTGATCAGATCACCCTTCTCACCCATTTTGCTGCGGAGTTTTTTTACATGGGTATCAATGGTACGGGCATCGCCAAAGTAATCATAATTCCATACATTATTCAGAATCTTTTCTCTTGAAAGTGCAATTCCTTTATTTTCCATAAAATAAGCAAGCAGTTCAAATTCCTTATAGCTCAGCTCTATTTCTTTGCCGTCAATGGTTACACTGTGAGCTTCCTTGTCAAGAACAATACCTCCCATGGACAGCTTATCTTCTGATTCTGTCTGCCCTGTTCTGCGAAGGATCGCCTCTACTCTGGCCACCAGGATCTTAGGACTGAAGGGCTTACTGATATATTCATCCACGCCAAGCTGGAAACCCTGAAGTTCATCCTTCTCATCACTTCTTGCCGTCAGCATGATAATCGGCACCTTGGAATACTGTCTGATCTCCCTGCATGTCTGCCAGCCATCCATTTTGGGCATCATGACATCAAGTATCACAAGTGCAATATCCTTCTGTTCAAAAAAGATATCCAGTGCCTCGCTGCCATCTCCCGCCTCAAGTACCGTATAGCCGCTTTTAGTAAGGAAATCCGAAACCAGTTTACGCATTCTCGCTTCATCATCAACGACCAGTATTTTCATCTTCTCCATCTGTGATCACCTCTGATTCTTCCGGAGCTTCCATAGAGAGCTCCTGTTCCTTTTCTCTGACTCTGTTCTCTCTTTCTGTTAATTCCTGTTCCCAGGATGCATATTCATTTAAAATCTGTTTTTTGTAATTCAGAATATTCGGATTATCACTTTTCATTGTGATCACAAACATCGTGATCACCAGCAATGTAAGCAGCAGATTAAAGCACACTGATATCTGCAGATATCCCGCTTTCTTTTCCCTCCTGTCAGAAGGCTTCACTCTCCGCTTTACATAGGATACATCTATTTCCTCTCCTGTCTTATAAGAATAATTTCTGTAAAGAGGAATCGGTCTGATCTGAGATTCCTCATATCCATCTGCGATCAGTTCTTCTCTGAGCTTTCTTAAATATTCTAAGCCAACAGGTGTCTTAAACAGCTTCTGATCCAGGATACTGTCATACAGATTCAGCAGCATGGTCTTATTCTTGCCCTTTGTTTTCTCCTCAAAATAGTCAATCTTCTGTTTTTCTTCCAGTGCCAGATCCCTGTCCTCCTTTGAGATGAACAGATACCCATCAACCTGATACTCATCCTTCTGTGCCATAGGTACTTCCTTTCAAAAAAATCCATGAACACGAAACTCTCCTCGTATTCATGGATTTTAGGTTAGTGGATTAGGCGGGAGTCGAACCCGCGTCCAAAGACCCATTCCCTGTCCTTCTACTATCATAGTCGATTATTTTGGGAAACCCCTCATTCCCTCCCGGATCTGGAAACCGACACCCATATCCGTTCAGTAGCTTCATGATACGCCCACAGGTGCAAAGCTTAGCCTATGTCGTTTCCTACATAGTCGATGCCCGGATTTTAATGTGTAGGTGCACTAAAGCGGACAGCTGCCATTAGGCAGCGTATGCTAAATTATCTTCAGCGTTTGTATTTAATGTTGCGATTTGACGCATCGCCTGCGGATAGCTTCTCCAGCTGCAAGATCCCTGTCGAAACCTTTACTAACCCTTATATCTACTGTAAGTATACCAGTTATTTATAAAATAGCAATCAAAATTTTTAACCCTTCAGACGGATCTTCAGTTCCTTCTCCGCCTCTCTTCTCTGATCCTTCTTTGCAATGTCCTGCCTCTTGTCATATAGCTTTTTACCACGGGCAAGTCCGATCTCGATCTTGGCTCTGCCGTCCCTGAAATAAACCTGCAGGGGCACCAGCGTATAGCCCTTCTCTGCACTGCTTCCGATCAGTTTCCGGATCTGCTGTTTATGCAATAGCAGCTTCTTTGGCCGCAACGGATCCTTGTTGAAAATGTTCCCCTTTTCATAAGGACTGATGTGCATGCCATAGGCATACACCTCTCCATTTTCGATACGGATGAATGCTTCCTTAATACTGCATTTTCCCATACGCAGTGACTTGACTTCCGTTCCATGAAGTACCAGCCCTGCTTCATACTTTTCTTCTATAAAATAATCATGATAGGCTTTCTTGTTATTTGCAACAAGCTTCATTTCTTCCTTTGCCATTATCCCTGCTCCTCTTCTTCCATATCATCCTCTGCAAGCAGAAAATCCACGCTCTTTGATACCATATCGACACTATCCACAAAAACCTTCAGTCTCTGTCCAAGCTTAAAGCATCTTCCGGTATCCCTTCCCACCATTTCGAAGGTCTCTTCCTTGTAATAATAGTAATCACCGGTCAGTCTTGCTACATGGATCATGCCTTCTACCGTATTTGGCAGTTCCACATAAATCCCCCATGCGGTAATACCGGAAATAATACCTTCCAGTGTTTCTCCGATATGGTGCTTCATATACTGTGCCTTCTTCAGCTTATCTGTTTCACGCTCTGCCTCATCCGCACGGCGCTCCAGTCTGGAAGTCTGCCTTGCGACCTCCGGAAGGATCTCCTTATAATGGTCAATCCGCTTTTCCATAAGACGTCCGCGCAGCTGCTCCTTAATGATCCTGTGGATCTGAAGATCCGGATACCTACGGATTGGAGAGGTAAAGTGACAGTAACAGGCACAGGCAAGTCCGAAGTGTCCAGTACATTCCACCGAATACTTTGCCTGCTTCATGCTCCGGAGCGCCAGCCTTGCAATCAGGGCTTCCTCTTCCGTTCCCTCGATACTGGCAAGGAGCTTCTGGATCTCCTTTGGATGCACCTCATGATCGCTGGTTTTGATCTTGATATGATAACCAAAATTATGGATAAAAGTCGCCAGCTTCTCTATTTTCTCTGTATCCGGTGTTTCATGTGTCCGGTAAAGGAACGGCACCTCCATCCAGTAAAAATGCTGTGCTACTGTCTCATTGGCAAGAAGCATAAAGTCTTCGATCAGATCTGTTGCCACATTTCTTTCATAAGGCTCTATGGAAACGGGATTTCCTTTCTGATCCAAAATGATCTTGCTTTCCGGAAAATCAAAATCTATGGAGCCTCTCTGTCTTCTCTTCTTACGGAGGATAGCCGCCAGCTCCTGCATATCCTGAAACATGGGAACCAGTTCTTCATATTCCTGGATCAATTCCGGATCTCCCTCTTCCAGGATCTTTCTGACCGCTGTATAGCTCATTCTTCTATCCACACAGATCACGGTTTCTGCAATTTCATAGGAAACTACTTCTCCCTTTTTGTTTACCTTCATCAGACAGCTCAGAGCCAGTCTGTCCTCCCCCTGATTCAGGGAGCAGATCCCGTTTGACAGGGTATGCGGCAGCATAGGGATCACTCTGTCCACAAGATAGACACTGGTACCACGATTCAGCGCCTCTCTGTCCAGTGCAGAATTTTCCTGCACGTAATTGCTGACATCCGCAATATGAACCCCAAGGCAGTAATTTTCGCCTTCTCTGGTCAGACTGACTGCATCATCCAGATCCTTGGCATCTTCCCCATCAATCGTCACCATCTGTAGGGAACGCAGATCCCTTCTGCCTGCCATGTCAGCCTCAGATACAGGCTTGCCAACACGTTCAGCCTGATTCAGAAGCTTTTCCTCGAATTCTACCGGAAGATCATATCCCTTTACAATAGAAAGGATATCTACCCCGGGATCATTCACATGTCCCAGGATCTCCGTGATCCTGCCCTCCGGTTTATGCTTGTCATCTCCGTAGTCGGTAAGCTCCACTACTACTTTATGCCCGGTGACTGCTCCCTTAGAACCTTCTGCCGGAATATAAATATCAGTGCTGATCTTTTCCAGATCCGGGATCACAAAGCCAAAGCTTTTCGACTTCTGATACGTACCCACCACCTTTGTAAGTCCATGGGAAAGAATCTTCACAATCCTGGCTTCCTGTCGTCTGCCTCCCTGTCCCTTCAAAAGTTCTACCTGTACCTGATCCTGATGGAAGGCACCGTTCACACCGCCCTCCGGAATGTACAGATCTTCGCTTCTGCCTTCGATCTCCACAAAGCCAAAGCCTTTGGGATGACTGATAAAAGTACCCACAAGGCCTCCGCCTTCTTCCCCTTTGGAATACTTGCCACGCTTGGAAATCTGAAGTCTTCCCTCCATCAGCAGTTCATTCAGAATCGTCTTCAGTTCCTCCCGTTCTTCGGGACGAACCTGCATAAAGGCTGCCAGTTCCTTTTCCTTCATGGGAACATAAAACTTGTCATTTACCAGCTCACATATTAAATTTTTGCGTTTTTCATATAATGATCTGTCCATATTCTCCATCATATTTTCTGCCAGCTTCCTGCAATGCCTTTCCGGTTTTCCTGTACAAAAAAGGCATTCCCTGCGGAATGCCTTAAGTCCTAAAATACATTAAGATTTAATATAATACTGATGACCATAAAGCCTATCGCCAGATATTTCGTAAACTTAACAAGCTTACCTTCCATGGAACGGCCTTTATTCTTGCCCCAGTATGTTTCCGCTGCTCCACTGATCGCTCCCAGTCCCGCAGATTTGCCTTCCTGCATCAGAACGATCACTGTTAAAACAATACATATTAAAATAAATAAAATCTGAATTACGATTCTAAGTGCTGCCATTTTCACACCTCCTAATGCAAACAAACATTAGTTTATCATATGCTCTTTGAATTTTCAAGTATTTCTGTAAATTATTTCCTATTTCACAGGCTGCGCAGATGCCTGTGCAGCAGCAGCGGCTGTATCCTCTTCCGGTACCGGTACGATCTCTGTCAGGATACCATTCTCATCAGCCTGATACTGTACACCGTTCAGATCCAGTACCTGGTTTCTGATCAGCACACCCTTTTCATCAAAGTAATAGTTCTGCTTTGCTACCGGATAAATACCTGTCACGATATGTCCCAGTTCATCTGCGTAGTAAGTCTTATCCGCAATGTTGAACCAGCCGGATACCATCTGTCCTGTGGCAGGATCATAATAGTAGCTGGAACCATCTTCTCTTGCAATCATGCCGCTCTGTCTGATCCCATCTGCACCGAAAAGAAATTTCAGTCCATCAATAACCTGATCCCCGGTCAGCATATGGCCGTCTGTTCTGTCAAAGAAATAGAAATTTCCCTTCTCATCAGAATACCATTCCTTCTTCATGATACCATTGTTCAGGGGATCATAATAAAACTTCTGCTCTCCTACAGTAACCAAGCCTGCTGTTTTGATTCCTTCTGCTGTGAAGTAATAATTGTTTCCTTCTGCTGTATACTGTCCCCTGGCGATCTGTCCGTCCTCCGGAGTCAGATAATACGTGCCCTTATCGTCGGTAAACCAGCCTCTTACCAGATTGCCCGCGCCATCCAGATAATATCTGGTATCATTATAGTCAACCCAGCCTCTCTGCATCTTCCAGTTACGATAGAATCTTGTCTGTCCATTATGGGCAATAAATCCCTCTGGAATGATCAGGGTACTGTAGTCCTTGTACTGATAGTTCACATCCACACGGCTGCCAAACCCATTCACTTTTCCATAGCTGGAATACTGCCAGAAGCAGACATTATTATTGTAATCACAGTTACTGCTGTACTGTGCTACCCATTTGTCCCATCCGCAGATAGAAAGCTTGGAGGTAAACATATTTTTATAGGAATACACCATTGGATGATAACCTGCAGCATCGATCGTAGTACAGAACGCATTGATAATATCAATGAGCTGCTGATTAGACAGATTCTTATGGCATTTATCCTCAATATCAAAAACAACCGGATAGTTTACTGTATAGTTACTGATCCACTGCAGTACAAGATTCGCTTCATTCTGTGCAGCCTCCGGTGTCGTTGCATAGGAATAAACATATACACCTGTCTTAAGGCCTGCCGCAGCTGCCCCCTTTATATTGGCGTCAAAGTTCGGATCCACGCCACTGTTAGTGCTTCCAGCCTTGATAAATGCAAACTTCATGCCACTGGCTGCTACCTGTGACCAATTCACGCTTCCATTATGTTTGGAAACATCAACACCCTGTGCAATGTTTCCACTTGAATTCACTGCATGTACCTCTGCAGGCTGCAATGTCCATATCGCAGTCACTGTCAGGGCAAGTGCCAGTGTACGTTTCGCCAGTTCCTTAATTCCCTTTTTCATGTGCATTCTCTCTTATCTCCCGTATTTTATTCCTGTATTACAGGCCATTTCACAGATACTGTCATTTTACGTCTGCATCATTCCGCGCACAATGCTCCGTAGTTTATTCTATACAGTAGGAAAAGGATCCCTGTAATATGCATTCCTGCCAAGCTGCTCCTCGATCCTGAGAAGCCTGTTATACTTGGCAACTCTGTCACTTCTGCAGGGTGCACCTGTTTTGATCTGACCCGCATTCACCGCCACCGCCAGATCTGCAATAAATGGATCCTCTGTTTCTCCTGATCTGTGGGAAATCACAGCTTTATATCCATGATGCTGCGCCATCAGCACTGCCTCCATGGCTTCTGAAAGTGTTCCGATCTGATTCACTTTGACCAGTATGGCACCTGCCACGTTCAGTTTCATTCCTGCTTCCAGCCGTTTGGTGTTTGTCACAAACAGATCATCTCCAACAAGCTGCACCCTGCCGCCAAGTCTCTTCGTAAGCTTTTTCCAGCCTTCCCAGTCATCCTCAGCCAGTCCATCTTCAATGGAAACAATAGGAAATTCATTGATCAGTTCTTCATAATATGTGATCATTTCAGAAGTGTCCCTGACGATCTCCTCTCCCTTCAGAGAGCTTTCCCCAGGGAAATGATACATGCCTGTTTTCTCATTGTATAATTCACTGCTTGCCACGTCAAGAGCTATTTTAACATCCTTTCCTGGCGGATATTTACTTTTTTCGATTGCCTCAATAATCAACGTAAGAACTGCTCTGGCATCCGGGAGATCCGGTGCAAAGCCTCCCTCATCCCCGACTCCTGTGGAAAGTCCCTTTTGGACCAGAATCTTCTTTAAATAATGATAAATCTCCGCACATATCCGAAGCCCCTCTGAAAAGCTTCCGGCACTGACCGGCATGATCATAAATTCCTGAAAATCAACCGTATTAGCTGCATGTTTTCCGCCATTTAAAATATTCATCATGGGAACCGGCATCCGGTCTGTATGGACACCGCCAAGATACCGGTATAACGGCATATTAAGAGATTCTGCCGCCGCTCTTGCTACGGCAAGGGATACGGCAAGTGTCGCATTTGCTCCAAGATTTCCCTTATTATCCGTGCCATCAGTTTCCATCAGGATCCGGTCAACCTCCTGCTGATCAAGTCCATTTCTGCCACTCAGTGCTTCCTTGATCTTAGTATTGATATTGGATACAGCCTTCTGTACCCCAAGCCCAAAATACCTTTCCTGCGCATCCCGCAGTTCTACTGCCTCAAACCGTCCGGTACTGGCACCGGATGGTACTGCAGCACATCCCGTAAACCTTTTTCCTGTGCTTGTTTCTGTGAGCGTTACTTCTGCTTCTACCGTAGGATTCCCACGCGAATCCAGAATTTCTCTTCCATGAATATTAGTAATCTGCATATAAATCATCTTTCTTCTCCTTTTCATTTTCTTTTTCAGTATAGCCATTTCTGCAGACCTTTATAAATCTGTCAGCTGTTTTGTCAGAACACCTCCTTACAAAAAGCATCCTGATATATTGTTTTTAAAGATTCAAATTGCTATACTATATAGAAGTAAAAGGGGTAAGAGGTAACACAATGAAATCTAAATGCAAAAAGCTATTTGCTGAAATGAAACCGGAATTTATGACGAAGAAAGACTGGCAGTGTCTTGGCGTCCTGCTTCTTGTTTTCACCTGTCTCGTATTCTTCCGTCTTGGATCCTTTAAGGCTCCGCAAACCACTTATACAACTAAAACAGGCGAAGCTGACATTGTTCTTGACTTTGGTGAATATACGGATATCGCTTCCTTTTCCATTTTTCTCGGGAATCTGAATACCAGACATTTATCATTGTCTGCTTTTAATGAAGTAACCGGAGAATGGGAAATCATCAACGGAGATGCCACTGTGGAATCAGTCTTTGACTGGAATAAGGTAGATGTGAATTACAATCTGCGTTACCTTGGCATTGTTGCCACTGATGATACCGCTGTTTTCAATGAGCTCGTCGTACAAACGCCGGATGGTTCTATCCTTGAACCCGTCAATGCAGACAGCTATCCCACGCTCTTTGATGAGCAGGATACTTTTCCTTCCGCTGTCACTTATATGAACGGCACCATGTTTGATGAAGTTTATCATGGCAGGACCGCCTACGAATTCATCCATCATTTAACAACCTACGAAACAACTCATCCGCATTTTGGTAAGATCCTGATTTCCCTGGGTATCCGGCTTTTGGGCATGACTCCCTTTGGCTGGCGTTTTATGAGTGCTCTGTTTGGCATCCTGATTACCGGTATCATGTATCTGTTTGCCAAGAGGCTGTTCCGGAATACCTTTACCGCAACGGCAGTCACCACGCTCTTCTGCTTTGACTGCATGCACTATAACCTTTCCCGGATCGCAACCATTGATATTTTTGCCGCTTTCTTTATTCTGCTCATGTATTATTTCATGTATGAATATATCGTCAGGGACAATGCAGCAAAGCCGGACCGTCCACTCACAGAGCGCATTCTTGTTCCCCTTGCCCTCTGTGGCATTACCATGGCTTTTGGCATTGCCACAAAATGGACCGGCATTTATGCTGCCGCCGGCCTTGCCCTGATCTTCTTTATCCATGTGATCTGCAGATTCCCCGGAAATAAAAAGCAGATTCCAAGGCTTTTTGGCTTCTGCTGTATTTTCTTCGTTCTGATCCCGCTGGTAGTTTATACGCTTTCCTTTATACCTGTGGTAGGCTATACCGAATATAAGAACCTTATCGACAAAGCCATTCAAGGAAGCATATCCATGTTTAATTACCATTCCCAGCTTGTGGCCGAGCATTATTACAGTTCTCCCTTTTATGAATGGCCTATTATATGGATGCCGCTCCTGGATGCCAATGATGCTGTTACCGCCACGAAAGTAAGTGCTGTCAGCTGCATGGGAAATCCTGCTATTTGGTGGGTCGGAATCCCCTGTCAGGTATTTGTGCTTGTCCATGGTATTCTGAAAAAGGATAAAAGGGCCGCCTTTCTTTTTCTTGCCTATTTAGCCCAGTATGTGCCCTGGATGAGTATCAGCCGTATTACCTTTATCTATCACTACTTCCCTGCCATCCTCTTTGTCATCCTGATGATGGGGTACACCATTAACTGTATCATCCACCGTTTTTCATGGGGTAAAAAAGCGGTCACCATTTATCTGGCAGCCGCTGTGATCGTATTCTTTCTGTTTTTCCCTGTGGTATCCGGTTTTCCCATTGACCGTGAGCTTGGCATGAAGCTCAGATGGCTGAAGGACTGGATCCTGATTCTGTAGCTGCCGCCCTGCTGACCTGGCTGTAAAGATCATACCCTACATAAATAATAAGGGCAAGCTGGATCAGCGCAAGCACCTTCAATGGCAGAATATCCACTGCGATCAGATAAGGCATGAAGGTGAGCATGGAAACCAGCATAAAGCCACAGGTGACCGGCAGCTTTTTCATCCGGTATACCCCGTAAATGATTGCCAGCAGATCGATCAGAAATCCGTATCTGTCATGCATATGCGGCAAGGTATAAACCGTTATCGTCACAGTAAACAAAGCAAGTGTTATCATCAGTTCTTCTGTCAGTTCCAGCTTCTTCGTATACAGATAATAGGCAATACATCCCAGGATCATGATCGTCATAATGGTTCCTGCACCACTCACTTCATCTGCATGCCTAAGATCTGGCATTTCTTCCCCAAGCAGAGCATACACATTCGGATAATGCAATGTTCCCCATGGATAATAACCTGACTGATCCAGATATACCGTAAGCAGATCTTTCAGGCTTCTTCCTGCGATCCAGGCCGGGATCACGCTGATAAAGTAGATTGCCGGAACCCAGAGATAATATTCCAGGCGGATCGTTCTTTTTTTCAGCCACATAATCACGAAGAATGGCAGCAAAAATACTGACTGCAGCTTGAACATAAAAGAAAGTCCAAAAAAGATCGCCGATTTTTCACCATCATCCTCAAGGAAATATAAATAGGAATAAAGCAGGAACGAGGTGTAAATAATATCGCACTGGCACCAGTAGGCACTGTCAATAATGACTGTCGGGGAAAGCAGAAGAACTGCCATACCCAGTATGGATTTCCGTAGGTTTCCTGTCATATGGTACAGGATCCTCAGTACCGCTATGGCCGCAAAATAATCAAAGACCACAGAAACCAGCTTTAACGCATACAGGTCATTGGTGCTGATATAAGAAAGCAGCGTCATAATATACATATAAGGCGATGTATAATTGGAAATCTCCATGGAAAGGGATCTCCAGCCGCCATTCGTCCGGATTGCTTCCATCCATGGCTCCAAAAATCCGAAGTAATCTGCAGATTCAATCGGCATTAACTTCCATCTGATCAGAAATGCCAATATAAAAAGGCAGGCTGTAAAAAGAATATCTACCATCTGAAAGGTGATCCCCTTCAGAGTAAGCTTCCTGGTCAGTATCCGGTCTGTAAGGCGTTCCTTTTCTGCCGGTTTACTCTCAGGAAATTCTTCCTGCTCCTGCATACTTTCTTCTATCATAACTTCTCCTTTTTTCTGTCAGACTTCCTGTTATCTGACCTGAGATCCACCCCATTCTACTACTGTGAATCCGGTACGGTCCGGTGCAGTAAGATCCTGCGCAGGAATCTCCACTGCATCCTTCAGTGGCTTCCATGTCATAAATACCCGGATCACTGTGTCCGGCGCCGGATCAACAGACAACTGTGCTGCCTGCGTATAAACATCTGACTGGAAAGTGATCAGATTATAGGGATTTTCTTTCATTAATGGCAGCCAGTAAACAATAAACTCGTTTGCCTCCTGTCTGGTCAGCCCAAGCTGCTGGAGAGCATCCTCCAGGAAGGAAACTGTATCACTTCCGGCCACACAGTAACCACTGGAAAAATCATAGGAAACACTGTTCTCGCCTTCCCAGTAGAGGTAATTATAAGTCTGACCATCTGCATCTGTCAATGTGCCATCAGGACTGGCCGTAACCTTCCATCCATCCTGATACTCCGGATAGGTACAGGTCAGTTCTCCGGCATAATCCAGTTTCACTGTAACATCTGTTTTGCTTTCCGGATAAAGATAAATCACCGGCTTCGCATCATACTCTTCCATTTTCTCCTGACAGCCTGCAAAAGAGAATACACATGATACCGCCATCAAGATTGCCATAACACTTTTTCTGTCTGATTTTCTCATGTGTTCTCCTCTTTACTCTTCCGTTGCTACGAAGTGAATGCTCTCTCCGCATTTTTCAAAATCATCCATCCATCCTGCACCTTCTTCCTGTGTAAAGGTCAGGATGTGGGTTTCGTCCCCGTTAAACAGGTTGTAGCTGAGCTGTTCATAAACCGTACCCTTAAGTTCATACTGAAGCCTGATCTTGAGCCCCGGTCTGCCATCAATTCTGATCTTGTCATACTGCTCTATCGTAACAGGAACGGTATCTCCATAGCTTGCATCAAAATCCTGCTCAATCATGGTCTGATACTCTTCCTTCGACTTTTCAGTTATGTTTTCATCTCCTTCCGAGATCACATAGCTGATCGTAGAAAGATCCTTTGGATAGTTTTTATGTACATACATTCCCTCTTCTGCTTCATAGGCTTTGAAGCCTTTCGGCAGAGAACAGGATATTTCTGCTTTCTCATATACATCTTCACTGTCGTCATATTGCTGTGACGGGCTTACCGGCACGATATCAGAAGAAGTTTCATTATCATCAGAATCAGCAGTGGAGATTTCCACTGCTGATTCCTCTTCAACTGATTCCTGTTTATTATTTCCACAGCCAAGAAGCTGTGCTGCCATAAGTCCTGCAGTAAGTAACAGTATCAATTTTTTATTCATTTAAATGCTCCTTATTTACGACGTTTTTTCGTCTGATTCAGTTTCACAACAGAAACTGCTGTTCCGCCTGCCGCTGCACCCAGTGCAATCAGCCAGAGAATCATCGCCATACTGTCGCCTGTCTGAGGTCTTCTTCTCTTACCAAGTACTGCAAAATCAGATCCTCTTCTTGCACCAAGCACTGCATTATCCTGTACTCTTCTTGCTCCAAGTACCTGCTCATCCGGAGGTGTTTCTGTTGATGTTCCCGGTGTTGTACCAGGTGTATACTCTGGTGTAGGATTATCTCCGGGTGTCGGTGTTTCCTCACTTCCAGGAGTAGGTGTCGGCTCATTTCCAGGAGTGGGGGTTGTTTCGGGAGTAGGTGTCGGTGTCTCACCTGGTGTTGCCGTTGGAGTTTCACTTGGCGTTGCGGTTGGCGTCTCACTTGGTGTTGCGGTCGGTGTTGCGGTTGGCGTCGCCGTCGGGGTCGCTGTCGGGGTTGCGGTTGGTGTCGCCGTCGGCGTTGCGGTTGGT
>NZ_JAOQKJ010000024.1:0-16846 GCF_025567405.1 Suilimivivens aceti
AAAAGGGCTTGGTAATATAATCATCAGCGCCCCTCTCCAGTCCGTCTACGATGTCCAGATCGGTGTCGTTGGCAGTCAGCAGAATAACAGGAATATAGGGTGTGTTTTCCTTGACCTCCCGGAGCAGCTCGAGCCCGCTGCCATCCGGCAGATTGATGTCCAGCAGGATCAGGGATACACCGCCGCAAAGAAGCTGTTCCTTCGCCGTTTTTAGGTCTTGGCAGGATATAATCTGACGGTCATCTGCTTTCAGTGCTTTACTTAAACCCTGATTCAACCCTATATCATCTTCAATAATCAATAATTGTTCCATATATCTCACTCCCTCGTTATTCAAAGGCCACCATTATTTCCTTGGGTAATTTTTCGTTCTCACAGTTCAGAAGATAGGCGATTGCTCTGCTTGCAAATTTGTTTGTTTTCACTGTATCCCAATCGGCAAGCAAAATGACCTCTGCCTTGCCGTTCTCAAAATCTAATGATATTTCGCCCCATTCGCCGTCGCAGTCTGCCTGATATTCGTAGATTGCGGCGGCGATTTTCTTTTTTCGCTTGATCTTGGATTTCTGTTTTAGCCGGACTGCATGGATTGCGCCCTCGGCAACCAACAATTCCGTCAACTTGTCCACTGCTTTTCGGTAGGCTCGTTCTGCACCGCTGGCTGTACTGCCCTCAAACATAACCGCCAGTTCTTCAAAGGTGGGACGCTCTTTCCATGAACCGACACGCCCACAGGTCATGCAGATTGCCAGACGCTTCTCAAGCAGGGTCTGTTCCCGATAGTTCAGCTTCTCAAATGCCCGCTGTACCTTTTCTGCCTGTATACCATTCCATAGGATGTCGGTATAGTTCCAAGTATCATCCAGGGCAACATCTTCGCCTGTTTCTTCTCCGTCCTCGTCCGTCACATAAAATGGCTGCTGGTTACGGATGCCACGGACAACTTTCAGATATTCTTCCGCAAGAGCAAGATCACAGTTGTATTTCTTGGAAAACTCGCTGACCGCATCCTTGGTGTTATGGTACAGCCATGCCATTGACCGCACCATTTTATAATTGGTCAGAGAAGATACCGACCATTTTTCTTCGCCCATGCGAAAACGGAGCATAGCATCCCGGATGAACGGGAAAATGTATGTAGCATACTCTGCACCCTTGGCAAGGTCATAGTCCATCAGCTTTTGGAGCATTTGCTCCCGGCAGGAGAGCTTTATATCTATAAATCGGTCTGTGTCGTATAGATTGCCGCCGTCCACACCGAGAAAGTCTTTGATGCGCTTGTTAAGCTGCGGCTCGTAGTGGTGTAGGAAGAATGAGAAATGTATCAAATTCTTTTCCTGCAAGGCAGACAGGATATATTCGTTCAGACTGTCCACTGCTGGCGGCTCCGGTTCCAGTTGGAAGATGCGCTCTGCCACATAGGGAATGATACTATCACTGTGAGGATTGACTTGGTGTTTTGGTATGTATCCGGTCATATTCCATGTAAAATCATTCAGCATAGCGCACCTCCCTTCTAAGTAATCAGCGGGAATAATTAACCATAATTCCAAGTTTGTCTTGCAGCATTTATATTATCCAGAAGAACAGATGCAGGATTTGCCTCGTAATAGTACGTGCTCATATCCAAAACGCCTTCTTCCATTTCACCCCACTCTGCCGTGCGGGAAACAAAGATTCTATTATATACACACCAATCGCATGTGGTGGTGAAAGCAGCAATATCTGCAAAGTCTTTTGGAAATACAATTCTTCTTCCATTTGATGTTGGCTTAAGATAGTTCTCCATTATTTCTTTGAAATTCTTCAGATCATAATCCGTAGCGTTTTCCAAAGCTTTACAGACAATCAATTCTTCGTGCGTGAATTCTGTAAGTGTTTCTAAATGGTTTGCAAGAATTAGACCATAAATAACGCAAACCTTTGGGCATTCTGCATTTACGGTTTGTTTGAACAGATTGGCTACGATAATAGCCTTTTCCGGGCTGGAGTTTACATAGTTGTAAAGCTCGTTCAATCTTCTTTCGAGATTAAAGCCAGATGCAAGACCGTTCAGTAGATGGCCGAGTTTGAAGGTATTGTATTCAGATAGAAGATCATTTCCTATTCCGCCTACAATTCCCGCAACTGGGTTTACTACGCCCAACACACCAATAGAGCCAGAACGGATTATTTTGGTCATAGGATTGTCCATAACCCGGCTAAGCGCATTCCCAATATCAGTTAAATCATATTTCTGTGCCATTACATATTCCTCATTTCGTCCGTAATTTTGCTTCTTTCTTCAAAGCAGCCTGTCCCATCTCTTTTTCGTAATCACCTTTGGCATAGGCGACATTGCTCAGCGCTCGAAGCATTTTATCCTTTGCCAGCTTTTTCATAACCTCTGCAAAATCAGCGTCCAGAGTACCACGCTTCACATAGCGGTTTATGGTATTCAGTCGCTTTTCATAAATCTGCTTCAGCGGATGATCGTCCGCAAGTTCTCGCTGTTCTCTACCTTTCAGATTACCGATCTGACGGCAAGTGCGGTGCAGCTTGTCCCCCGGTGCATAGCCACCGCAGTATTTGGTGTGCCTTGCGTTGGTGGTCAGAAACCACTTGCCGCAGATCCGGCATTTCTTCGGTGCATGACCAACACATAAGCCCTCAAAAAGATCAGACCGGAACATCCCTACAAAGGATACATAGTGCATCCGCTTGACCAGCTTCGCAACTTTTTCGCCGGGACGGATGACGGATACATACTGAACGGAATTGTTCAGGGTAGACATCCAGGCATTGCCTTCCGTGATGGAAAACTCCGGCGGGAAATAGCTGCCGAACATTTTTGCAAAACCCTCTGCGGTGCGCTCTGCTTCGTTGCCGTCTGTTTTTTCTGCAAAATCAAGCATGGCCGTTTGGTATTCCCCAAGGGAGTATGCCAGATGCCCGAAAACTGCGGTATAGCGTTGGAGCATCATCGCATCGGCAAAGTTCTGGATTTCTTCAAATTGCAAAGAATTGGTTGCGGCTTTTATGGCGAACTCCACATATTTCAGCGCATTGTCCACAGTAAAGACTTTTTCAATCCGTTCTCTGTGCTTTGAGATATTCATATAGGAGAACGGCGGTGTTTGACTGAGAATATCAAGCATCGTCAGAGCAGCTTCCTTTGCAATAGGACAGAGTGCAGAAGCATCCTGTCCGGCGTTTAATATTCCAAGCAGCAGATTGATTTTCTCGCATTGCTCGTTTATTTTTGCAATGGTATTCACAGGAACATTCAGTGCATCACAGGCAAGCGTGCCGACAGGGAATGTTTTGCCCTCATATATGACCGTATCCTGCCAGAAATCCAATGTCATCAATTCTTGATTCATGCTTGCCCTCCTGTCCTGTTTTTTCATTTTTCTAATTATATCATGTAAATGTAAAGAAATCTACGTCCTCAGATAAGTTGTCCTGTTTTTTGAAACAGGATTGTCCTGTCATTAGCCTGTTTTTTGAAAAATCCGTCATAACCATAATAGAAGGAGCGAAGCACCTGCCAATCACGGCGGGTGCTTCGTGCTTTCCAGAATATTATGAACGGAGGGTTTTCTATGACAATCTATGAAACCATCAAGGCGGCAATCAGCGTCAAGCAAGCCGCCGAACACTACGGGCTGAAAGTGAGCCACAACGGCATGGCTTGCTGCCCGTTCCACAACGACAGGCATCCGAGCTTGAAGCTGAATGAGGACTATTTTTTCTGCTTCGGCTGCGGAGCCAAGGGGGACGTAATCGACCTTGTGGCAAGGCTGTTCGATCTGAGCAGTTATGAAGCAGCGCAAAAGCTGGCTGCGGACTTTGGACTTGACCCAAAACCGCCCACTGCCGCAGCTATGGTCAAGCCGAAGCGTCCCTATATCCGTCAGTTACGGGAGGATGAAATGCTGTGTTTCCGGGTGCTGACGGATTATCTGCATCTGCTGGAAGATTGGAAAGTACGATACGCACCCAAGACACCGGAAGATGCTCTGGATGACCGTTTTGTGGAAGCCTGCCAGATGCACTGCTATATCGAATATATGGCAGATGTGCTGACGGTGGGTGATCTGGAAGAACGGGTGGCATTGGTGGACAAGCTGATGCATGACGGCAAAATTGCTTTTCTGCAAGAGTACATCACACGAAAGAAAAAGGAGGTGGCGCACCATGGCGAAGAACCGGAAAACGCCTGATATGAATTTGCCTGTCTGGTTTGACGGGCAGAACATCAACGAAGCTCTGTTTTGTGAAGAATTTCTGCAGGAGCGCAGAATCATCTTCGCAAACGGAGCTTTTTTCACGCCCGATGGTCGAGTGACGGACGATCTTCCTCTGCGTGGGGAGATTTACGACAAGCTGAAATTCTGTGCCGTAAACAATATCCCCCGGAAAATCACCAACATTCTGGAAGTGCTGAAACTGGAAGCGCAAGTGCCGGACTTTCCACCGGAGCAGGATCGGATTCATTTGTCCAACGGTACGCTGCTATTGAACGGCACATTTACCGAGGGCAGACCGGCTATCGTGCGGAGCCGTTTGCCGGTTGCTTACAATCCCGATGCTACTGCGCCGGTGATCTGGCTGAACTTTCTGGATGGGTTGCTTTACACCGAGGACATTCCAACTTTGCAGGAGTTTATCGGCTATTGCCTGATTCCCTCCAACAAGGGGCAGCGCATGATGGTGATTAAAGGCAACGGCGGCGAAGGTAAATCTCAAATCGGTGCGGTACTGTCTACCATCTTCGGCACGAATATGAAAGACGGCAGCATCGGCAAGATTTCTGAAAACCGCTTCGCCCGTGCCGATTTGGAACACATTCTCCTGTGCGTGGATGATGATATGCGGATGGAAGCTCTGCGCCAGACCAACTATGTAAAATCCATTGTCACCGCACAGGGCAAGATGGATTTGGAACGCAAAGGCAAGCAGAGTTATCAGGGCTGGATGTTCGCCCGATTGCTGGCATTCAGCAACGGTGATCTGCAAGCCTTGTATGACCGCAGTGACGGATTTTATCGCAGACAGCTTGTGCTGACCACCAAGGAAAAGCCAGTGGACAGAGCTGACGATCCCGACCTTGCGGAGAAGATGAAAGCCGAATCCGAGGGTATCTTCCTGTGGGCATTTGAAGGCTTACAGCGGCTTGTTGCCAACAACTTTAAGTTTACGGAGAGTGACCGTATCCGGGAAAACCGGGAAGCGGTCAAGCGTGACAACAACAATATCTTTGATTTCATGGATTCCGAGGGATACATCCAGCGTAAAGCGGATGCGTCCATCAGTTCCAAGGATTTCTATGAAATCTACCGGATGTGGTGCGAAGAAAATTCCCTTGCACCGCTGAAAGCCCGCAGCTTCAGCGACGCCATGATTGCCAATGCCGGGAGATTCAATCTGGAACATTGCAACAATATCACCAACTCTGCCGGACGGCGGGTTTGGGGATTCATGGGAGTGGAAGCCATTGCACGACCTCATATAAATGGGTTTTACGGAGATTCGCCGTGTACGTACGTACCGGAGGACATTCCGGAGGAATGGCGGCAGGTCGAGTAAATCCCATTACTGGTACGTATGTACGCAGCAAAAGAGCGTAAAACGCTCGTTATAGAAACAGCACGCATCCTCTCGTTCGGGTTGTTTCTATGTCCACAGGTTTTTGAAAAAGTGTCTGTGGACACCGGCTGCAAGAGGAAGTTGACACAGAACAGCTTCATGCAGACGGGCTGACCATGGGAAAAGGCGTAGACATTTTCGCCTTGGTCAGCAGAGGTCACCGCAGTGACCGCATTCCCCCTCGGGAGAGCCCTCGGAGAGCCCACGGCACTTTGCAGCCAGTATGGATGAAAGTGTAATAGTGGGTTATTACACTTTGAAAAAGTGCCGTTCTCCAGCCCTCCGCTGTCTGCAAATCTCAAAGAAAGGAAAAATCCAATGGCAAGAAATGATGGAATAGACCGTACCGTAGCCAGAAATCAGGACTTGGAAACACCGGCTGATGTGGCTAAGGTACAGGAACACAATGAGCGTGAAAAGGACAGCTACAGCAATCAGGACATCGTGCCGGAACGCACTTCTCTGAACGTTCATTTCAAAGCACCCATGGACGATTATGTAAAAATGTTTGAGCAGATGGAACAAGACGGCGTGATCTCCACCAGAGGTCTGAAACCGGATGCCGTCAAATACGGCGAGTTGATCTTCGATGTGAACTCCGCTTACTTCTACAACCACGGTGGCTATGAATTTGCAAAAGAGTTCTATGCCGATGCCTACAAAGCCGCCGTAGAGATCGTGGGCGGTGAACAGTATATCCTCTCCGCTGTGATGCACGCCGATGAGCGCAACCGGGCAATGTCCGAAGCTCTGGGCGAGGAGGTGTACCACTACCACCTTCATGTGGTTTATATCCCGGTGGTGGAAAAGCAGATCCTTTGGTCGAAGCGATGCAAGGATGAAGCCCTCCGGGGAATCGTTAAGGAGGTCATCACACAGGTCAGCCGCAGTAAGAAATGGGAGTCCAAGCCGGTGCTTGACGAGGACGGTAATCCAATGTTGAACGCAAAAGGAAAAAAGATTTTGAGGTCATCCTACAGTGTGTTGCAGGATGACTTTTTTCATTTCATGCGAGTTGCCGGATATACCGATCTGGAGCGTGGAGAACGTGGAAGCACCGAGGAACATCTGACTGTGACCCAGTTCAAGGTGCAGGCAGAACAGCAGCGGCTGGAAGCTGTGACCGGGCAGGTGGCACAGGCAGAACAGAATTTGGAGGATGCCAAAGCTGCCACAGCAAAACAGAAAAAGAAACTGGAATCTTTGAAAAAGGAAACCAAGGCGGCAAAGACCATTGCGCTGACAGTGCAGGACATTGAAGCAATGGGCAAAAAAGCCACATTCGGAAACAATATCACGCTGACACCGGATGAATGCGACACACTCAAACGCTATGCGGTCAATGGCATTATCGCCAATGCTGACAACAAGCGTCTGAAAGAAAAACTGGCTTCCGCAGAAAAGACGGTTTCCATCTGGAAGCAGCGGTATGAAGCGGTAAACGAAAAATATATGGAACTCAAACAGAAAGCCCAACCCTTTCTGGATGCACTGGAAATCGCATCCGAAAAGGTTCGGGCTTTTATCAATTCTATCCTCATCAGAGGAAAGGAAACACAGGAACACGAACACCCTGCCCGGAAGCGTGGACAGGATATGGAACTTTGATGGAGGAATCGCCTATTGAAGAAATATTATGAGGAAGCGAAATATAATGCGGCATTTGACCGCTGTGTGGATGTTATGAGCCAGATGCTCCAGAAATATGGACATCAGGTTTTGGATAAATTGGAACAGGACGCACCGCAGGAAGTGGAGCATTCCGAGGAAAGTAATCAAGCGCAGCTTTTGACGGATAAGGCTGCGTAAAATTTGCAATTTACACGTTGCGTATTCACTATGGCTATGCTATAATGATTACGCAACGTGTATTTTTGCTTTTGTGGAGAAAAGACGGATGGATTGTAAAAACAGAATTATAAAGTTGCGTGAAAGCACAGGACTGAATCGGAAAGATTTTTGCAAGCTCGTCCATATTCCTTACCGGACTATGACTGAATGGGAATTGGATAACCGCCATGCACCGGATTATGTGCTGTGGCTTTTGGAGTATTATATCCGCAACGAGGGACTTATGGTAAAAGGAAGGAATGAGGGAGGTGGAGATTCTGAAAAAGAAACAACTTAAATGCTATCTTTATACAAGAGTGTCCACCTCGATGCAGGTTGACGGATACAGCTTGGATGCCCAGCGTGACAAGCTGCGGAAGTATGCGGCATACGAGGATATGATCGTTGCCGGGGAGTATTCTGACGAGGGCTTTTCCGGAAAGAACATTCAAGGGCGGCAGGAGTTTCAACGGATGCTGAATGACATCCAGGACGGCAAAGATGATGTTTCTTATGTGTTGGTCTTTAAGCTGTCCCGATTTGGCAGAAATGCAGCGGACGTTCTGAACTCTTTGCAACTCATGCAGGATTTCGGTGTCAATCTGATCTGCGTGGAGGATGGCATTGACAGCTCCAAGGATGCAGGAAAGCTGATGATTTCTGTGCTGTCTGCGGTGGCAGAGATTGAGCGAGAAAATATCCGCACACAGACAATGGCAGGACGTGAGCAAAAGGCTCGTGAGGGCAAATGGAACGGCGGTTTCGCTCCATATGGATACAAACTGGAAAATGGAAACCTTGTCATTGCAGAGGATGAAGTGGAAGTAATTCGGGTCATTTATGACCGTTACATTCACACTAATGAGGGTGTTGCAGGAGTTGCAAAATATCTGAACCGCAATGGTTATACTAAGAAACTAAGACAGAATAATACCATTCCGGGATTTTCAAGGGATTTTGTGAAAAATGTATTGTACAATCCTGTTTATATGGGAAAGATTGCTTACGGCAGACGAAGAACAGAAAAGAAACAGGGTACAAGAAACGAGATGCACGTGGTTGAGCAGTCGGAGTTCCCGGTTTATGAAGGGCAGCACGAAGCTATCATTTCCGAAGAAGATTGGTATCTGGCACAGGAAAAGCGCAAGATCAATTCCTTTAAGCGGGAAAAGGTCAATAATCCAGACCATGCACACATCCTGTCCGGTATCTTGAAATGCCCATGCTGCGGCAAGAGTATGTACGGCAATATCGCCAAGGCACACAGCAAGGACAAGAAAACACGGTATTATTACTACTGCAAAAATACGGTTACACCCACAGGGCATGAGTGTAGCTTCCGGCTCAATATCGAGCAGACGGAAATCAATAAATTTGTGGCAAAGATCATTTCCGCTATGGTCAATAACCCCCGATTTGTAGAAGCAATTCAAGCGAAAATCGGAACGGCGGTTGATACAGAGGATATGGAAAAGCAGATCGCCGTTCTGCAAGGGCAGCTAAAGCAAGCCTTTGGAACGAAAAGCCGCTTGGAGCGTCAGATGGATACCTTGGACATCAACGATGCCCACTATGACAGAAAAATTTTGGATTTGCAGCGCCGATATGATGAACAGTATGATACGATAGAGGAAATCGAAGTTCAGATTGGCGAATTGCAAAGTCAGATACGCAGCATCCAGCAGGAGAAAATCTCCGGCGATAACATTTATCGGCTCTTACTGGCATTTGATGAAGTCTACCATTCCGCAACGGAAGCAGAACAGAAAGAGTTTATGAAGGCCTTTATCGAGCGAATTGAGATGTTCCCGGAGAAAAGGAAAGACGGAAGCTGGATAAAGAAGATCGTATTCAATTTTCCTGTGCCTGTTGATGGTGAGGAAGTAAAAGAACTTCCCTTGGAAACTGAAACAACTGTTGAGTGCGTGATAATGATGCAGTATTGTGGAAAAGAGAAGAAAAAGTAAGGTTTGCCCACAAGATGTTGTGGTTTTAGGGCAAAAATTAGACCGAAAATTGGCTAGTTTTTGCCCGATTTTTTTGCCCAATTTTATAGATGCATAGGACTGGAAAAATGGTTTTGGGAGTGATTTGGAGAAAAACGAAAAGGAGGGAGTGGTAAGCAAAGTTAAAAATGAATATGGGCAGGGATGAACGCAAGGCGGTACTTATTTTAGAAATAGAATAGGTGCCGCCTTATTTTTTTGGAGGTGGAAATGTCAAAATTATTTTGTGTGAGTCCGGGACTTCGGGTGCTGGAAAGGCAGATGCAGCAGCCACCGGGGTACAGACCGAGAGGATATGGTATCTGTGTGATGGATGTGGACTGGAGGAGCAGGGGAAATTATTCTGAAATCGTTGACTGCGTGATCAGCAGAATGCAGATGGAGCATCTGAAGAAAAGGGTGGATGAAATTTTTTGTGAAGTGGATAAGGAACTGATATTCCGTAATCCAAAGCACAGAAATGATTTCTATTCCTTGCTGATGGGGAAGAGGGCAAAGACATTGCAGTATGCACCGGGATATGCTGCCGCAGTCTTTTTATTGTCTGCTGATGGAATTTTATGGGAGAAGGTCCGCAAAAATGTTCTGGATACCGGGATTTACTTTGACAGGGTAAGGCTTGGAGGCGTGACACTGGAGCAGTATATTCTGTTTCATGCGGCAAAGGATGTTTATAGCGGAACAAAGCATATCCGATTATCGGAACTGACAGACCGGGAACTGATACCCGATGAGATACTCAGGCTTATCGTAAATGCTTTTGTGATCGAGAAGTGCGGAGTGGAAATTGTAAAGCAGGAGGTGTGGAATGCGGATTAAGGTATTAAGCGGAGGAAGAAAAAATATCGAGTTGCCTTTGTCAGATGCGGAATTGAATTTCCAAATGAGGCGGATTGGCATTGAGGAAACGGTACCCATATGCAGGCTTGTGGAAGTGTCAGAGCAGGATAATCCCCTGCACAAATTTGAAGGTCAGACCGTAAACATGGATGAAGTCAATTTCTTTGCCAAGAGGATGAAAAGCATGACGGAATATGAAAGAAAAGTTCTGTCAGCGTATGCTGAGGATTATGGTGTGGCTACCATGCAGGATTTAATCAATCTGACATTCAGCATGAAAGGTCTTTCATTGCTTACAGATTTTTCAGATGCCAGACAGGTCGGGGAACGTCTTTACTTGGATGAATTCTTGGGAATATCAGAAGAAGAAAAAGCGCAGACCAACTTTATTGAGTTTGCGGAAAAAACCTTAAAGGAGAGCCGGGTGGAAGTCCTGCCCTATGGAGTTTTTGTAGAGCATGGCTTTGAAATGCAGGAAGTGTACAATGGAAAAACATTTCCGTCTTTCGTTGCATCGGATGAGACTGTGGCAATTGTCGAGTTACAGAACAAAGCCGGAGATACAGAGTATCTGTACCTGCCAACGGATATCAGTTCCATGAACAAGGTAAAGGAGCGGTTGCAGGTGCAGGATTATTGGGAGATGGAAGTAACCGGAATTGAAAACCTTCGTTTACCGGATATCCTTGTACCGATGCCGGAAAACATTGATTGTGTGGAAGCACTGACATTATTTAATGAGACATGTCAGGCGGTAAAACGTTTTGATGAAGTGCAGATGACGCAGCTTGCGATGGTGGTAGAATTTACCGGATTTAGTAGTTCTACTGAGGTGACAAGTATTGCAAGACTGCTTGGGGAATTTGAAGTGAATCCTTTCGTACACAATGATGAAGAGTATGGAAAGTACATGGTGGAAGAGTCCGGGTTATTTGATGTGGATGAGTTATTGCTCCCTCATATTAATTATGCAGCCTTTGCAGCGGATAAGAGACAGGGAACACTTGTGCAAAGTGGTTATGTAGAAAATGGTTTTGTGGGAGCCACCAGAGAACTTTCAGAGTACCAGCAGTATAATGGAGAGTTTGCTGATCCGTTAGAAATTGATGAAGACTGCTATGAAACATTTAAACTTTATAGTCCGCTGACAGGAAATTTATTTGAAGGTGGCTGTGAGCGGGGAAACTTATATCGTAGCGATCTGACACCGTATGCGGAGGAAATTGCAGAAACCATTGAAAATGAATATTGTGTCGGGGAAGAGCCAAGAGGTCTCATGCATTACTTTGATAGAAGTCTGGTGGTGGCGGCGAAAGTAATGTCTGCATATCCCAAGGTAGAGATTGTGGATGGCGAAGTTTATGGTGTGCTGGAATGTAAAGTCAGTGAAGCATTAACAGAGCATGATATTGAAGTGTTAAAGGAATATTGGACCGGACAGATGAGTGACGGATGGGGTGAAGGCTTTGAACAGCATCCAATTTTAGTAGAGGACGGAGAAATCTATGTCAGTTTTTGGAACAGCGAGAATTTCTGGAATGTTATGACCGAGGAGGAACTGATGGGAGGACAGGTTCAGGGAATGGATATGTGCTAATAAATATATTGAATCCGCCTAAAGAAAAGAATCAAGGAGATTGAGGAAGGAGAATCATGTTAAGAAGAGAAGAAGTAGAACGCATTAAGGAACAGTACCCGAAAGGTACGCCCATTCGTCTTTACAGCATGGAAGGGGAGCAGACAGTGCCGCCGGGGAGCCGGGGAGTTGTAGACCATGTGGATGACATCGGGCAAATCCATATGAAGTGGGAGAACGGAAGCTCCCTTGCATTAAATGTGGAAGAAGACCGCTTCGATATCATCACACAGCAGGATGAATTATGTGAAAAGAAAGAGCAGGAGTTTATTGACAAGATAAATGAAATCTTGGACAAGACAGATTTCCTGCTCTTAAATACGTCCTGTAATACGGAGAATACATCCTATGCTGCCGAGAAGCTCCTTGCCATGCATCAGGCATTCGAGGAAGTGTATGGAGAAGGGTATGTGGATGAAAGCTATGGTATGATTATGGTGCCTGCGGTGGTAAGAGGAAGGGAATCCGGCATACAGACCCTTGCGTTGGTAACACTGGACTTGGAATCATCCGGTGAGCATTGGGGTACTACATTCCTTACACCGGGAGGACCATTGGTGCAGGGACATGCAGAGCTTACGGAGGAGCAGAAGCGTGCCATCAGGGAATACTATATTCCCTACGATTATTGGTACACACCACTCGTTGAACGTGACCACCATGTGAACTTTACGGATATGCCGGAGACAGTTGCAGACATCCGCAGGCTGGTGGATGAATCCTTGGTGACAGGACAGGCACAGCAGATGGAGGGACCGAAATAAAGGAGAGGAGGACATAATTGAATAGCATTATCAGTTGGGTAGGCGGTAAGAAGGCACTCCGTGACCTGATATACCTGAGAATGCCGGGGCACTATGACCGCTACATAGAAGTATTTGGCGGAGGCGGATGGGTTTTATTTGGAAAGCCGCCTGATAAATGTATGGAGGTTTACAATGATTTCAATTCGAATCTTGCAAACCTCTTTTATTGTGTCAAGGAAAGACCGATGGCACTGCTTCGGGAATTGTCTTTCCTGCCGCTTAACTCCAGGGATGAGTTTGTGACACTCAGGAAATTCCTTACGATGGAAGAATTCAAAAGTGAGCATCTGGCAGAGGAACTGGAGATAGCAACTCATTTTCTGAAAGAGCCGGAGGCAGCGGAAATTTGTGACATCCTTATGGAACGAGCAGTAGTCGGGGATGTGAAAAGGGCGGCGGCCTTTTATAAGATTATCCGCTACAGCTATGGAAGTGGCTGTACCTCTTATGGGTGCCAGCCATTTGACATAAGGAAGACCTTTACTATTCTCTGGGAGGCAAACCGGAGGTTAAAAGATACCGTGATTGAAAATAAAGATTTTGAGGCACTCATCCGTCAGTATGACAGACCGAATGCCTTTTTTTATTGCGATCCACCGTATTTTGAAACCGAAGGGCATTATGAAGTGGTGTTCCGTAAAGAAGACCATGTAAGACTTAGGGATACGCTGGCAGGCATCGAGGGAAAATTCATGGTCTCCTACAATGACTGTGAGTACATCAGGGAATTGTATCAGGACTTTCAGATTGAAGCGGTAACACGAATCAACAATCTAGCACAGCGCTATGATAACGGAAGTGAGTTTCCGGAGGTGCTGATTGCCAACTATGACATGGAAGAAAGAAGAAAGAGCCTGCCGATGCAGATGAATCTGTTTGAAATGTTTGATGAGCAGAAGACTTCTGTGTGGCATGGCAGTAGCAGGAAGGAGGACGAAGATGGTTCAGTTAGTCGAGATAACAGGAGTGCTGAATGAAAAAGGCTGTATTGAAATTCCCATTGTATTGCTTGCACAGACAGGCATCTGTATCGGGGAGGAGGTAAATCTGATTTATCTTGCCGCAGGGGAGAAGGATTACCGTAATGAATCAAGGGAATTCATGTTGAAAAGAGCCGGGGAAAATCCATTGGAGGAGCTGCAGAGTGGGGAAACGGAGTTGAAACTGCCGCCACAGTTGCTTGCAGATGCACACATTCCCTTGGATGCAGACCTGGACATTGTCTGCTTGGATAGAAAAATTGTGATTCTGCCTACGGAGGATGTGGAGTCAGAGGATGTACCCAAAGAACTTCTGGATATCTGTGCAGAGCTTGGCATCCCCAGAGAAAAAGTAAACATTGTTTTGCGTATGACCGAGGAGGGGAGCGATGAAAAAGCCGGTGTATAAGCTGTTAGATGAAAAGGGCAGGGTACTGATACCTTTGGAAATGCGACAAAAAGCGGAGATGGAGAAAGGGGATATCTTAAAGGTTTCCATAAACTCCGGGAAGATTGTTATATCCAAGGTAGACATTTTAGAGGTAGGAAAGCAGGATGCAGAAGCTGTGGAGGCTTATGTCCATGCAGCCGTAAAGACCATGAGCCATGAAAAGCAGGTGGCACTTGCCGCGAGGATTTTGAAACTTGCACAGCAGGAGGGAGGAGCGGATTGCTAAAAAGTAAATACAAGGCCTTTGAAATTCAGGATGACAAGGTCAGTGAAACAGTGATGGATGGAAATCTGATTGCCATTGCAGATTTTATCAAAAACTGCAAGGAAGGGAGTATTATCACCATCCACACGTTAGATGGGAAACCATTTTTAATTGGAATGTCAAAATTATTCCTGTATTGTGAGGACAATGAGTTTCTGAACAATCAGTTGATACCGTATCTTCGAGGGATGTGAATGGAGAAGCAGTATGAAAAACATATATTTTCGTGATGGAATCCTTATCTACTATGGAAATCCGGCAGGTTATCTGTCAGAGGGGAAAGTAGTGCTGGATTCCATTTTTGATAAAGAAGAAATCATAGCTTTCCTGTCTGAGAAAGAAAAGCTGGCAGTGGAAATAAGGTCAGGAGTCTATGACCGTCTGTCAGAGGGTGGTGGGATGGAAATGACAGTGGAAGCATCCAAAGGAAGGAGGATAAGAATCTATCAGCTTGAACAGGACAGTCCGTTTATGATGCGGTTTATCAGTCTGGCAGAAAGGGAAAAGAGAGGCTTTGAAAAACCACAGCAAAAGGAGTATGCGCTTGTTTACGAGGGAGAGGTGGATACCTTCAGTCTGGAAGATGTCTGGGAGAAGTTTGGCAGAAGGGTGCCAAGGGATTTTGAAGGACATGCATTATCCATATCCGATGTAGTGGAATTTTCAGAGGAAGAGGTAAGCCGCTATTTTTATGTGGAGCCGAAAGGCTTTGCAGAAATAACATTTAAATTGGAATAGCCGTAAGGCGGAAGGGAAGAACATGGCAGGAAAAGGAACAAAAAACAATCAGCAGAATACCCAGGGCGATGCACAGACTGAACAGGCAGTGCAGACGAAGCCGCTTGATTTTGATGTACGCATCCACTCCATCAAACCAAATGAGTCCATAAAGGGTACCGCAAGTGTAAACATTAACGGTGCCTTTGCCATCAGGGGAGTCAAGATTATTGAGGGCAGCAATGGATTATTTGTATCCATGCCCAGCTACAAGGTAGGGAATGAGTATAAAGATATCTGTTTCCCTATTACACCGGAATGCAGAAAGCAGTTAAATGATGCAGTCCTTGGTGCCTATGAACAGGCGCTTACCCAGAGTCAGAACAGTATGGCAAAGCATCATGAAATGCAGCAGGCACCGGAAGGTCAGGCAATGGACATGACCGGTATGTAAGAAACCCAAATAACAAAAATAAAATGAAATTACATGGAGGAAAAATCAATGAGAAAGATGATGAACAAGGTAGCAGGAAACATGAAGGTAACCGTGGCAAAGGCGGCAATGCTGTTAAAGGATAAGAAGGGAGAAAACTATGTGGATACCGCAGTTAAGATTTTGATTGCGGTGGTAATCGGTGCCCTTTTGCTTGCCGGTTTGTATGCCCTCTTCGGTGATGTGGTAATGCCTACCCTTACCAGAAGAATTCAGGAAATGTTTAACTACGCCGGTTAATACCAGAGAAAGAAGGAGGAAGAGAGTATGCCCAGAAATGCAGCTACACAGGAAAATACAAATAACACAGAGAATATGGAACAGCAGGTACCCTTTAAGGTAACCATCACAGAGCATAACCCGGAGAGAGGTGTGCTTGCCAATGCAGATGTAAATGTGGCAGGCATTATGACGATCCGCAATGTGAAGATTAAGCAGGATGACTATGGTCTTACCGTGACAATGCCCCGAACCAAGATGCCCCACACAGAGCAGTATAAGGATTCCGTGTATTTTGCAGATAAGTCCATGAAACAGCAGTTTGACATGGCAGTAGAAACAGCTTATCAGGAGAGTGTTCTCACACCGGTGCTTGATCAGGATGAGCCGGAAGAGGGCATGGAGCAGGAAGAATCCGCCGGCATGAGCATGGGAATGTAGCAGGTGGAAGGGATGATAAGGCTTACCCTATTTTTTCTCGTTCTGTCTTTGGCAGCAGTCTCTGATATCCGAAAGCGGATGATTCCGGACTGGATGCCGCTACTTATCGCCGGGGTAAGCCTGCTTCCACCGGAGCCTGTTTATCTGACAGGACTTCTTGTGGCATTACCGCTGCTCATTGCAGGAATCACTGTAGGAGGTATTGGAGGAGGCGATATCAAACTGGCAGGAGCCTGCGGATTGGTGTTTGGGTTTGAACGGACCCTTGCAGGACTTCTTATGGCACTGAGTCTTCTGTTACTGTTTCATGTAGTAAGGCAGTGCATAAGGAAAATAAGAAAACTAAATTGTGTAGCAGAGAAGGAACAGGCATATCCGCTTGTTCCTTTCCTGCTTGTCGGGATGGTTATAAGTGTCTTTATGTTTTTGTAAAATGGCATTTCTAAAACCCTGCAAAAACTTTTTACTTTCTATTGATAATATTTCGGTATGCCGATATAATAGATAGAGAGGAGGAAGAGGAAATGGTAG